>CAZQWU010000091.1:0-1549 GCA_964597305.1 uncultured Bifidobacterium sp. | reverse complement strand
GGGAGCAAGAGATCGAGAGTTCGAGTCTCTCCGCCCCGACCAGAAATTAAAAACCATTGAAGGAGATACGTGAAAAGCGCCGTAGAAACACTCTCACCAACTCGTGTTCGTATTTCAATCGATGTTGATTTCAAAGAGTTAGAACCACATGTAAAAACGGCATATCAAACGATCTCTGAAAAAGTTGTTATCCCAGGTTTTAGAAAAGGCAAAGTTCCAGCTGCTCTCATTGATCAACGAGTGGGTCGAGCAGCGGTATTAGATGAGGCAATTAATGCAGCGCTTCCTAATTTTTATACTCAAGTAACACGTGAACATGACGTACTGCCCATAGGTCGACCAGCAGTGGATATCACTTCGCTGGAAGATAACAAGGCAGTTTCTTTTACGGTTGAGGTGGAAATTCGACCAGAGATTACGCTTCCAGATTTCAGCACGATGGAAATCAAAGTCGATGATGTGAAAGTTACTGACAAAGATATTGATGAGCAGATTGACGCATTGCGCGCTCGTTTTGGCACATTGACTACGGTCGAAAAAGTTGTTGAAAATGGCGACTTTGTATCCATGGATTTATTGGCAAGTGTTGATGGAAAAGAACTCGACGGTGGTTCGGCAAATGGAATTTCCTATGAAGTAGGAAGCAAGAAAATGATCGTAGGTCTCGACGAAGCGTTAGTCGGAATGAAAGCAGGCGAGACTAAGAGTTTTAACGCGCCACTTGTGGGCATGGAAGAAGGTCAGACCGGCGATATCGCAGTGACAGTGCAGGCAGTGAAGACGCGAGAGTTGCCAGAACTCAATGATGAATTTGCCAAATTAGCGAGTGAATTCGATACGTTGGAAGAGTTAAAGAAAGATACGACCGAACGGTTGACTCGCTTGAAGGCGATGGAACAGGGTGCACAAGCTCGCGATTTACTTGTTAAACAATTGATTGAATCGATGAATGTGCCCGTTCCTGAGGGAATTGTGGAAGAAGAAGTTCATGCCCACCTTGAGAAAGAAAATCGCCTAGAAGATGAGGCGCATCGCAAGGAAGTTACTGAAGAGATCAAGATGAGCATTGCGACTGATTTCATTTTGGATGCCATTGTGCGTAAAGAAGAGGTACAGGTAACAGATATGGAGATGACAGAGTATTTGGTCAGATCTGCATCACGTTATGGAATGGGTCCAGAACAATTTATTCAAGAGGTTCAACAATCTGGCCAGGTAGCAACTTTGGTTGCAGATGTGACGCGAACAAAGGCGCTTGCGGTTGCATTGGAGCGCGTGAAGGTCACAGATGCATCAGGTCGAAATGTTGATTTAGAGGCATTGCGTCCAAAACCAGAAGCAGAATCTGAAGCAAAGGCTGAATAACCGCTCCGCTTAAAGCGAACAAGGGTCGATTTGCGATCTTTTTGGGAAATTGCGGAAGCAAAGTGCAGAAAAGATTGTTAGGGTCGTTACTAGTACAAATCTTTGGGAGGCCCTGTGGAGCTCGGTTTGGATGATCAGGTTTATAACCGATTACTAAAGGAACGAATTATTTTCCTTGGATCGG
>CAZQWU010000090.1:0-1586 GCA_964597305.1 uncultured Bifidobacterium sp. | reverse complement strand
TCGATCCTCCGGTGATGGACGTAGGGCGAAGTATGACGTTCCCGTGAAATGGCCAGTGAATCACTAAAGTTTTCGAGGTCAGCGTTTTTCTGGAAGTACAACCTGCTTCAGTAAATCGATATTTTCAACGCAAATTCCAGCGCCATTCACGACGGATTTCAAAGGATCATCTGCGATCTGAACTGGCATTGAGCAATCCTTACTAATGCGCTGTGCAATCCCCTTGATGAGAGCACCGCCACCAGCAACAACGAGTCCATTACTCGATAAATCGGAAACGAGATCAGGCGGAGTTGAATCGAGCGTAGATTGGATTGCTTCAATAATTCGAGAAACCTGTTCTTCAATTGCGCCACGAATTTCTTCTGCGGAGACTGTTAATTCAGTCGGTAAACCATTGCGAAGATCGCGACCACGTATTAGTGCACTCGCTTCATCTCGTGACTTATATGCGGACCCAATACTCATTTTGAGTTCTTCCGCCGTTCGTTCACCAATCAGTACGTGGTATTTACTTTTGATGTAATTGACTATCGATGCATCCATAGAATCGCCACCGACTCGAAGTGAGCGAGAGGTGACGACGCCACCTAGTGAAATTACTGCTACATCCGATGTGCCGCCACCAATGTCTACGATCATTGAACCAATAGGTTCTTGTATCGGTAGACCAGCCCCAATAGCAGCGGCCATCGGTTCTTCTATGACAAAAACTTTTCTAGCTCCCGCACCGTAGGCAGCATCTTTGATTGCGCGCTGTTCAACTGAAGTGACCACTGGCGGCACGGCGACCACAATGGTTGGTTTGCTGACATATCTTTTTGCGCCAGCCTTTGTAAGAAAGTAACGCAACATTTTTTGAGCAACTTCAAAATCAGCAACGACGCCATCACGTAACGGTCGTACAGCGATAATCGATCCAGGTGTGCGACCTAACATTTTTCGAGCTTCACTTCCAAATGCAAGAACCGCGCCAGTTTCTTGATTAATGGCAACGATGCTGGGCTCATTAAGAATGATGCCTTTACGAGATTGGTAAACCAACGTATTTGCTGTGCCAAGGTCTATCGCTAAGTCATGACTGAACAAACGCAGTTTCGGCACGTGGATAGTGTTGAGCAGTACCGCACGGGCGAATAGATCTTGTTGGGTGAATTAGGGGGTGAAAATAAAATAGGTCAGGAATTTTCACCCCGAAAAAGCGTAAACCCTGTCAAAATCAATGGGTGAAAAAGGTCGATGACGGGTTAGCGAATCGAATCACCCCACCGAAAACTGCCGTTGACCATATTGTTCGAAAAAGACTTCTTAAATTACTTGCCAATACCGACCGCCAATTTATCTACCTCTTTGGCGCGCCAGGTTATGGAAAAACTGAAATAGCGGCGCAATGGATTGCCAATGAACCAGACAACGCTATTTGGTTAACTGCTAGCAAACTTGATTCTCGTACTGAATTTGTCATGAATTGGATTAGTGCAATACAAAAAATCGTTCCCAATTTTGGAAAGAAAATATTGTCCCAATATCATAATGAAATAGATAAATCAGAGCATGTTGAGCAGCTTTGTCGAGAGCTCGGGCAG
>CAZQWU010000089.1:0-1588 GCA_964597305.1 uncultured Bifidobacterium sp. | reverse complement strand
CCTTGGTAGGGCACAAGAGCAAGGCCTACCGGTAAGGATGCTTTCCAAGTGATGAGAACAATAGGGAGTGTTAAGAAAGCAGCAACAGCCAATGCACTTGAAGCGACGGAAAGATTATGCGGACGATAAAACTGATATGCCCATGTGAGAGCTGCACCAATTGAAAGCGCGAGAATAGCGAGATAAGTTGCACTCCATCGCGTGTTTAACCTGGTGGCAACAATCACGGATGCGGTTCCCAACATGATGAAGTTATAAGGCCAAATCAGACCAAAAACGATATCGGGTGGTTGCCACTGCGGTGAATTTAAACTTTGATACCAATTATCACCCGTGTTGACCCATAGACCAGAGCCGATTGCATAGATGAAAACAAGAATAATTCCGATAGCGCTAAGGGCAATTTTCACATTCAAAGAGTAGCCAATTGGAGTAATAAGAGCATTTCGAAGTATCGGTTTACACTGTCTCAATGACTCAAAATAAAGTAGCAGTTGTAACAGGTGCTGCTGGAGGAATTGGCAGTAAGATTGTTGAACAACTTATCAACGATAATTATCATGTTGTCGGACTTGATTTAAATAAATCAGCACTTGATTTACTAAATGAAAAATTCCCGGAGAATTTCACTGGAATAATATTAGATTTAACAAACAGTCAAGAGATTGAAAAAACTTTTATGAACATCAAGGAACGTTTTGGTGGCCTTGATGCGCTCGTTAACAACGCTGGAAATTGTTTTATGTCGGAATTTCCCAATATCCCATCAGATGAATTTGAACTCCAGATGTCAGTGAATTTCTCTTCAGCTTTTTATTGTTCGCAAGAAGCAATCAAATTGATGGTGGATCGACCTGGAATCAGAAAAATCGTCAATATCTCATCAAATGGTGCTTACAACTTTGATGTTTTTGATCCACCTCACTACCGTGCAAGTAAGGCTGCATTAGATACCCTAACCAAGGACTTGGCTCGACGGTATGCCAAAGCTGGAATATCAGTAAATTCCATAGCTCCGGCGATGACGGAGTCTCCACTATTCGGAGTATTGTCCGAAGAAATTCTTACCAAGGCTTTATCTCAAATGCCACGTGGACGTGCGATGAAGCCTGAAGAAATTGCGGCATGGGTCGGTTTCCTTATTTCTCCAGCGGGAGATATTTCGAGTGGAAATATTATTATTTTAAATCAAGGAAGAGATGTTCGTTAAGTATATTTTTGTGGAGCCTTTTTCAACTCTTTCCACTGTTCGGGTCCATGTCCATAGATGACGAAGGCATTTTTCTCTCGCGCAAGATTGAGAATTCGATGCGCACTAGCAAGTGCCTGAGCAGGATTTGTGGCGTCTAAACAGCCTTCATCAATTTCTGATGGTCGAGATATTGCATCGCTCGTAAGTAATACGGATCCAGTCTGAGGTAAATCAATCATGATTGATAGCTCACCGGGAGTATGTCCAGGAACAAATAAAACTCTAAAACCAGGGCCCAAATCAAAATCCTCTGTCACTAAAACGTATTCGTTATCGGGCCAATTTAATGGTTGCTTACCGCGCCAATAAATCGGTTGAGGAAGCGCACGTTCATCC
>CAZQWU010000088.1:0-1594 GCA_964597305.1 uncultured Bifidobacterium sp. | reverse complement strand
TAACTTGAAGGAAGAGACTAAGCCCCATCGTAGGGATTCTGAATCGGTGGTCACCGATTGTCGCGATTGAGATCAGCCAGTTGAGGAGAACCGCAGAAAATGCTGAGAGGCCGAGAAGACGTTCAAGTCCGTTAGCGCCTACGAGAAACTTAAATCCATAAAAAAGAAAGAAGAGTTGGGATAGCAACCATAACCAGGATACAAGTTTTCCTGTTCCACCAAAAACGGTATTTGCACCTTGCTGTGTTGTCGCCATGTTTTTAAATGGGTCAATTTTAAGCCAAGGATTTCTTGCCATCGTTCCATTCGCTACTGGTCCATACCACGGCGACCAAAAAAAGATTGCTTTGCTTATTGCCAATCTGAAAAATTTTCCTGGGTTTTTTAGATCCCAGAGCAACGCACATTTTACTTTTGCACTATCAACTTGTGCTTCATTGCCTTTTTCTGCTGCAGGGCATGGCACGCCATTGTATTTTCCGTTGTATCCACCTGTCGCTTCATCACCAACACCGATAAACATCGTCGTTCCTAAATTTGTTGAAATTGATGAAAAGCCCATTGCTTGTAGATTTCGCACCATCATAATTCCCGGTGCAATCGCGGCAATCAGAAATGAAACAAGTATAAACGGAATAAAAGTCTTTTTTCTTTGAGTGGCAAAAGCCCAGATTAATAATGCAACAAATGCAATGACCATAAGACGAGGTTGCATAAAAGTTGCCATGCTATAAGAGATTGATCCGATGATCACGTATCGGTTTCGCCAACTTTGCTCAGCGGATGAAAAATGCGCAATCACTGATCCCAGCGCTATCAACATCAGCGCTGCTGTCGGTGTTTCGTAACCAATTGCGACTGAATTCATTGAAAGTGTTGGGTTAAGTGCAAGAATCAAAGAAATTGGTAACGCAAAACGAACCAACCGAGTAACTCGCAATTGATCCACAAAGAATACGCAGCCACAAAAGTAAAGAAACGATTGCATAATGGCGACAACCGGCAATAGGTGAGCCTTAAAGATCGCCGCTATTGGCCACATTAAAAGTGGATAGCCAGCCGGCCAATAATGAAGGTTTCTCGCATTCGAAGTGAATCCATCTTTAATGAGACCGTCGAGTGCAGACAGATAATTTTCGCCATCTGCACCTAATAAGCCATGACCTGGCATGGCTGCAATCCAGATAAATTTCGCGAGCAGAACGAGCGATGGAACGATGAGAAGATTGCGCCGCAAATTTTTTGATACCTGAGGACGGACTTTTGCTTTCGGTTTCTTTGCCATGGCTACTCCTCTAGAAGACGTTCCACGCCATAGTCTAGTTTTATAGGACGTAATTGCCTTGTAGGGACGAACGATTCTCCTCGTTTGACTTCATTACTTCTCCTGCAATCCACGATTTCATTCCTCGAGCGGCGAGAGTCTTCATTGCAAGTTCCGCTGACTCTGGATCAATAACAGCAACCATTCCGATGCCACAGTTCCATGTTCGCTCCATATCAACTAGAGGAACCTCTCCTTGCTTGGCGAGAAAATTCATTTCAGGTGGTAACTTCCATTGAGCTCGGTCATATACGGCAGTTAGGCCCTTTG
>CAZQWU010000087.1:0-1703 GCA_964597305.1 uncultured Bifidobacterium sp. | reverse complement strand
AACGTGAAGTAATCGAGATTACTAATTCCCATTTAGTGCGTTAGAACTCTCTCAGGCAGATCCTGATTTGCGCCGGAACATTTTTGGTGTGCCGCCAGAATTTTGACTACCCCCGACTTTTGAACCAGCAGATGGACCGCCTTTTGAGGAGGTACTACCTTTGTTTTTCTTCTTCTCAAGGGCTTCAAGGAATTTAGCTTTTGCATCATCTTTTTCTGACATTGATTAAACCCCTCGTTGCGGAACAGTTTTTAATAACGCTTGAACTTCAGATTGACGGTAACGTCGATGGCCACCAAGGGTTCTTATAGCGGTGAGCTTGCCCGCCTTTGCCCATCGTGTAACTGTTTTTGGATCAACCCGAAAAAGACTTGCAACCTCAGCGGGAGTTAAAAGAACTTCTTGATCGTTTGGCCGATACAAATTTCAACCCCTCGTTCTTGAAAAGGAGATATGTCCCTTTCGCACCAATATGGTGTGAAGTATTCCTTTATCTCCTCGTCAAGACAAGAGTTGCGAGGGTTTTACATCGCCTGCTCCAGCGCAGCCACCCGCCGCCATCGAGAAACAAGCCGTTCGTAGCCCTTTCCCGCTTGCGCGCCATCGCCAATGGCAAGTCCTGAGAGCGATAGATGAACATCCTCAATCGAGGTATCGGCCTCGAGCCCTGGTTCACCATTGTCGCGCAAGGTCTTATCTAAATAATTCGCAAGGCCTCCATAATCACATTCCACAAGAGATAGCGGATGGAAAATATTGAGCCAATTCAATAAATCGGCAATTTCAGCCTCAATCGGTCCAATGCCAAATGCATTAATTACTGATTGATGAGCGAGTTCACATCGTTTTTTTGCTGAAGAAATTTCGGTTCGCATTATGGTGAATTTTCCATCCGGATTTTCACCTCGCATACGTTCTTCAGTATCAAAGAGTGCAAACCATCGCGGTGGAATCACCCATGTTTCAGAGATGATGTGGGGAACTTTGTCTTCAACAAATTCTGAATTAATAGCGAGAGCTTCTTCCGTTGCTGGTGGAATAAAAAACGGCGTGACATTAAGTGGAAGTGCGGATTTAAAATCTTCAAGGGCAGCCCAACAACGTTTCGCGGTGGACCAAGGGGCAATATATTTTTTCCCATCATGTTCAATAACATGCGCGCCATCAGATCTCAGCGCTGGTGGTTCGGTGATTATTGTTCGACGAATTGCTCGAAGCTCTTCTTCTTTACCGGTATAGGAAGTTAGTGGAATCGCATTCCAACGAAGTTGATCAGCAGGTTCGAATGCAGAGAGTGGTTCGTAAACTCTTAGCGATGCAACATAAGGAGTCGGTCGCATATTTATTTGCGTGGAATGTAGTTACCCTCAGCAAACGGATCAAAGTCATCCGTATCTTTATCGTCCACATTTTCACCGTGCAGTTCACGAGTGAGGCGCTCGATATCAATCTCTTGTGAGTTGTACTTTAGGTCTCGAGCGACTTTTGTCTGTTTGGCTTTTGAACGGCCCCGCCCCATAGCGCGGACCTCCTAACGTCAGTTTCTATCAGGGGTGAAGATTAGCGTTTCGCTCAAACGTCTTCCAATGAAGCGGGGTCTGGGCTCCGACCAGTCTTGACCTGCCCCCGAAGAGCGCCATAAACCCAATAACTTGAAGGAAGAGACTAAGCCCCATCGTAGGGATTCTGAATCGGTGGTCACC
>CAZQWU010000086.1:0-1745 GCA_964597305.1 uncultured Bifidobacterium sp. | reverse complement strand
CAACTTTACGACATGCTTAAAACTGCTCGTGCTGCGCTGCCATCGATTCACACCCCTGTTCAACTTTTCCATAGCAAAGATGACCATGTATTACCACTTTCAAACACCGACATCATCATGAAGGAAATAGGAAGTATCAATAAACAACGCATTGAGTTAACCAATAGCTATCACGTAGCCACTATGGATTTTGACGCAGAAATTATTTTTGAAAATTCTCTGATTTTTATCGATAAACTCCGATGAAGAGCAACTATGAAACGGAAAGTTACCTCCGCTGGGGTGGGAGTAACGCTTACCAGGAGTCATTGCGACGGCGACTCAAGTATGGGAAAAAAGAAATTTCCCAAGCAATGTCCGATATGGACCACGCAACCAACCAAGTAAAAAATGCGATGCTTGAAGGGTTGCCACCAACGAGTGAAAAAGCTCGTACGGGAGCAGAAAATCATCGCTTGGCTATCAGTCGATGGTGGTACGAATGCTCTCTAGAAATGCATAAGCACCTTGGAGATATGTACGTAAGCGATTCTCGATTTGCGGAGCTATACGAATCTCAACATGCTGGACTTGCCGAATATATGCGCGCTGCAATTTACGCTAATGCGGAGCAGTAAGAGCCAATCCCACCGCTAACCCGAGAATTCCTACCGCGGAAAATGCTGTGAGGCCACGACGCACACGCGGTTTTTCGATAAAAGTAGCGGAACGATGGAGCATCCAAATTAAGAGCACATACCAACTTGTTGATACGACAGACCATAAACAGCCAAAGATAAAAATACCTAGCCCTAGTGGGAAATGACGTGGCACGAATGTCGGGAGAAAAGCAACGGCAAATACTGCAGCTTTAACATTGGTCAGGTTAGTGACAAGGCCAATTTGGTATGCACCTGATCGTGAATTTTTCTTTGCCTCTGAAATATCAAAACGACCCGCGTGGTTCCGCAGCGACATAAATGTTTGGATGGAGAGAACTGATAAATAGGTAACACCCATCCATTTCAATATGGCATAAGCAAGGTCAGAGGTTGTAAAAATTGCCGAGAGTCCAATGGCGCTGAGCGTTCCCCAGATTACTAATCCCGTGCTATTTCCCATGAGTGACAAGAGCGCTTTTTTAGATCCGCCAATTATTGATTGCCGCATAATCATCGCCACGCCTTGTCCGGGAACCATGGCCAAAAGAAAAGTTGTTGCGATAAATGCGGGAAAGTGCGAGATCAATTCGGCCATTTAATTCCTTGCCGGGAGACGCTGATGCCCTTTTGTACCGTTGATCACGACCCCGATATACGTCATCACAATCCCGCTGACTAAATACCAACTGATATGAACTCCTTCGGTGGGCGAATAGATATCTATGAGTAATCCGCCGAGTAAATTCCCACCGACACTAAAAAGAGTAAAAGTCAGCACCCCAAGATGTTGCACGATGGTTGATGTGAAAGCGATATAGACAACACCAATAACTCCGCCGGTATAAATCCACCACGGTCCGCTGGGTAAAGCAACAAGTCGAGTTCCTTTCATCAACATCATGACAACCATCAGCAACGCAAGAAATGAAGTGCCCATGATGAAATTCAAAAGGGAGGTCGTTGCACTCTGCTGCGTAAATTCATTGATCTGGCCATTGAGGGCACGTTGAATTCCAACAAGTGCGCCAGCAAAAACTGCTAAAACAACGGCCCAGAAAGCAAATCGTTGTACATCAAATCGATCGAGAACTGATACCAGTACCG
>CAZQWU010000085.1:0-1812 GCA_964597305.1 uncultured Bifidobacterium sp. | reverse complement strand
TCGCGCCTCGTGGGATTACGGTCCGCTCGGGGTTGAATTAAAAAATAATGTGAAGCGTCAATGGTGGAAGTCCATGGTGATGGGTCGCGAAGATGTTGTGGGGTTAGATTCCTGTGTCATTCTCGCCCGAGAAGTATGGGAAGCATCAGGTCACGTCGAAACCTTTACCGATCCGTTAACTGAGTGCACTGAATGTCATAAGCGATATCGCGCTGACCACCTAGAAGATGCTTTCGAAGCAAAGCACAATCGAAAACCTCAGTCACTCGATGAAGTCAATTGCCCCAATTGTGGAAACAAAGGAAAGTTCACCGCCCCAAAACAATTCTCTGGATTACTCAAAACATATTTAGGGCCGGTCGAAGATGAATCTGGTCTTGCATATATGCGTCCAGAAACTGCGCAAGGTATTTTTATCAATTTTGAAAATGTTGCGACCACTGCCCGAAAAAAACCACCATTTGGTATTGGTCAAATCGGCAAATCATTTCGTAACGAAATTACGCCGGGAAACTTTATTTTCCGTACTCGTGAATTTGAACAGATGGAAATGGAATTTTTTGTTGTTCCTGGTACAGACGAAGAGTGGCATCAGAAGTGGATTGATACTCGATTGGCCTGGTATATCGACCTTGGTATTAATCCCGATCGACTCCGCCTCTTCGAACATCCCAAGGAAAAACTTTCTCATTACTCCAAACGAACGGTAGATATTGAATACAAATTCGAATTTACCGGAACCGAATGGGGAGAACTTGAGGGAATTGCGAATCGAACCGATTTTGATCTCAAGGCGCATTCGGAAAAGTCGGGCAAAGATCTTTCCTGGTTTGATCAAGAGAAAAATGAGCGGTGGGTACCGTATGTGATTGAGCCAGCAGCGGGTGTCGATCGATGCACTCTCACATTCTTGATGGATGCTTACACGGAAGATGAGGCGCCCAATGCGAAGGGCGAATTAGAGAAGCGAACTGTTCTCAAACTCGACTATCGACTAGCGCCAATTAAGGTTGCAGTGCTTCCATTGTCGAGAAATGCCGACCTTTCTCCAAAAGCGCGAGATCTTGCTGCCCAACTTCGGAAAAATTGGAATGTGGATTTTGATGATGCGGGTGCAATCGGGCGGCGATATCGACGACAAGATGAAATTGGTACACCGTGGTGTATTACGGTTGACTTTGAAAGTTTGACCGATAACGCTGTCACGATTCGTGAGCGTGATTCGATGAAGCAAGAACGTATTGCGATCTCTCAGGTTGAATCGTGGTTAGCGCCAAAACTTATCGGATGTTAAAAACCGCGCTACACCTTCCTATCGCCAATGGGAAGTTTCCTGATGGTGGAGTAATTCTTGATCCACCCGTGGTGTTAGCTCCAATGGCAGGAATAACCAATTCAGCATTCCGACTTCTCTGTCGCGAACAAGGAGCAGGTCTTTTCATCTCCGAAATGGTTACCGCTCGTGCACTTACCGAACGCAATGAAGAAACAATGCGAATGATTATTCCTGGCGAAGGAGAATCGCCACGATCTGTTCAACTCTATTCAACAAATCCACGTGATATGGCGAATGCTGTCACCATGATCGGTAATGAAGATCTTGCAGATCATATTGATATGAACTTTGGTTGTCCCGTGCCGAAAGTAACTCGCAAAGGTGGCGGTGCAGCGCTGCCTTATAAGCGAAATCTCTTTGGCGCTATTGTGAAAGCAGCGGTAGATAACGCTGCAAAATTTGGCATACCAGTTACAGTAAAAATGCGAGTTGGTATAGATCACGATCATCACACCTATCTTGATGCAGGCAAGATT
>CAZQWU010000084.1:0-1839 GCA_964597305.1 uncultured Bifidobacterium sp. | reverse complement strand
GAACTGAGAAGCCCGAGTACGCAGCTGTTGTCGATATCTGTACTCGCGATTCACTTCGTGAGCTCGCAACTCCAGGTTTACTTGCCGTCATGGCACCGATCGCAGTGGGATTTGGACTTGGCGTAGGCGCACTTGGTTCGTACCTTGCTGGTGCGATTGGCGCTGGAACGTTGATGGCGGTATTCCTCGCTAACTCTGGCGGTGCATGGGATAACGCAAAGAAGATGGTTGAAGATGGCCACCATGGCGGTAAAGGTTCGGATGCTCACGCTGCCACCGTTATTGGTGACACCGTTGGCGATCCATTTAAAGATACTGCCGGTCCAGCAATCAACCCATTAATCAAGGTTATGAACCTCGTTGGTCTGTTAATTACACCGGCGATTGTTGGATTTACGCTTGATGCGCACGAGACCATTAGCCATGCGATCGCACTCCTTGCGGTTGTTGTGATTATCGGCGCTCTCGTTCGCTCACGACGTCAATCAACAAGCATCGCGTAATTACAACTCAACATCACTAGGAGATCAGTGTGGCTTCACATCTGAAGAAATTAGTGATTGTTGAGTCACCAGCAAAAGCTCGAAAAATTGGTGGCTACCTCGGCGACGAATACGTCGTCGAGGCATCCATCGGCCATATCCGTGATCTTCCACAACGAGCTGCAGATATTCCAAAGGAAGTAAAAAAATTCCCTTGGTCTCGCGAGGGCGTGGATATCGAGAATGATTTCGCACCACTGTATGTCGTTAATCCAGATAAAAAACAAAAAGTCGCTGAACTTAAAGAGCTATTGAAAGATGCGGAAGAATTAATTCTCGCAACGGACGAAGATCGCGAAGGTGAGGCGATCGCCTGGCACTTAATGGAGATACTTCGCCCCAAAGTTCCTGTTCGCCGGATGGTATTTAATGAAATTACGAAAGAAGCAATTCTCAAGGCTGTAAACGAAACTCGCGATATCGACCAAAAACTTGTAGATGCCCAAGAAACCAGACGCGTTCTCGATCGTCTCTACGGCTATCGCCTCTCGCCTGTTTTGTGGAAAAAAGTTATGCCCCGAATTTCAGCAGGCCGAGTTCAATCAGTTGCGACCCGCTTAATCGTTGAGCGCGAGCGAGAACGCATGGCTTTCATCTCCTCAACGTGGTGGGATCTCACTGCACAATGTGAACCAGGATTTAACGCTCGGCTACTCACACTTGATGGAAAAAGAATTGCGACCACTAATGACTTTGACTCCAACGGTGCTGTTAAAGAGAAATCTCTACCCGGGATATTGCTTCTCGATGAATCACAAGCAAAATCGCTAACCGATTCATTAAAAGGGCAAAAGCTCACCGTTAAATCGATTGATGAATCGCCACGAACTGAGCGCCCAAAACCACCATTCACCACCTCAACGATGCAACAAGATGCAGGTTCTCGCCTCGGTTGGGGCGCGCAACTGACGATGCGAATCGCACAGCGCCTTTATGAAAATGGCTATATCACTTATATGCGAACCGATTCTGTAACTTTGTCGCAATCGGCGATCAATGCAGCTCGCGCATCTGCAAAATCACTCTATGGCGCTGACCATGTGGCTGAATCACCCCGACTCTACGAAGGCAAAACTAAAAATGCGCAAGAAGCGCATGAAGCAATCCGCCCTGCCGGCGATGCCTTTAAAACCCCTGGCGAATTAGCACCGGAACTTTCCCGCGATGAATTCGCACTCTATGACCTAATTTGGAAACGCACCGTCGCCTCTCAAATGGCTGATGCAAAGAAAATGCAAGCTCGTGTTGATTTTGATGTCACTACTCAAGATGGGAAAGCTGCAACATTTCGCGCTAA
>CAZQWU010000083.1:0-1914 GCA_964597305.1 uncultured Bifidobacterium sp. | reverse complement strand
TCTATTGCAGATGCCGACATCAATATCGACATGATTGTTCAAAATGTATCTGCGGCGGCCACAGGATTAACCGATATTTCTTTCACACTTCCGAAAACCGAAGGTGCGAATGCAACGTCAATACTTCAGAAGATTCAAGGTGAAATTGGATTTCAATCTATTCAATACGATGATCAAATAGGAAAACTTTCATTGGTTGGTGCTGGAATGCGTTCACATCCAGGAGTAACTGCAACTTTTTTTGCAGCGATGGCGCAGGCAGGGGTGAATATCGAGATGATTTCTACTTCAGAAATTCGAATTTCGATTGTGTGCCGAGTAGCTGATCTCGATAATGCAGTAAAAGCTGCCCATACTGCGTTTGATCTCGACTCTGATTCAAGTGAAGCAGTTGTGTACGGGGGTACTGGTCGATGACTAAAAAACCTTCGTTAGCCGTCGTTGGTGCCACTGGCGCAGTAGGAACTGTCATGCTTGATATTTTGAGTAGCCGTCCCAATATTTGGGGGGAAATTCGACTGATCGCATCGGCACGTAGCGCCGGCAAGAAATTGAAATGCCGAGGTGAAGAATTAACAGTCGTCGCTCTTTCGCCAGAAGCATTTGATGGAATCGATGTCGCAATGTTTGATGTTCCGGACGAAATTTCTCAAGAGTGGGCGCCAATCGCGGCATCTCGTGGCGCAGTAGCAGTGGATAATTCCGGAGCGTTTCGCATGGATCCTGAAGTACCTCTCGTGGTTCCTGAAGTAAATTCAGAACAAGTAAAAGAAAGAAAAAAGGGAATCATTTCAAATCCTAATTGCACGACTTTGTCCATGATTGTTGCCCTCGGAGCGTTACACAAAAAGTACACTCTAAAAGAATTAGTAGTAGCTTCATACCAGGCTGCTTCAGGTGCAGGTCAAGCAGGACTTGATACCTTGCGAAATCAAATATCGAAAATTGCAAATACATCAGCAGGAGATGCATCAGGAGATATAAGAACTTTCATCAAAGATTTAGGACCATTCCCCGCCCCATTAGCACTTAACGTAATTCCATGGGCTGGATCTTTAAAAGAAGACGGATACACTTCAGAGGAACTTAAAGTAAGAAATGAATCGCGGAAAATTCTGGGCATAGGTGATCTAAAAGTTTCTGCAACATGTGTCAGAGTCCCAGTTCTCACAACCCATTCATTAGCGGTGCATGCAGTTTTCGCACACGAAGTTTCTCGTCAAGAAGCCCAAGAAATCCTTGAAAAGTCAGCTGGCGTGAAGTTGGTTGATGATCCAGAAAACTACAAGTTTCCTACTCCCGCTGATGCGGTCGGCACTGATCCAACCTGGGTGGGAAGAGTGAGAAAAAGCATTGATAATCCCAAAGCATTGGATCTTTTTGTATGTGGCGACAATTTACGAAAAGGTGCTGCGCTTAACACCGCTCAAATTGCCGAAGTTGTAGCCCAAGAGTTCATTTAAACCTCACTGTTACGCTTAAGTTATGACAATCGTTGTGGCCGGATCAACTGGCCTTGTGGGATCAGCGATTATGCGTGAACTTAAAAAGCGTGGCGAGAGTGTTATCGGAATTAATAGATCAGTAGTTGATTTACTTGATCGAGAAGCAACTTTTGAATTTATCTCTGCTGCACAACCAGATTTAGTTATCGATGCGGCTGCAATAGTTGGTGGAATTGGTGCAAATAATTCATTTCCCGTGGACTTTCTCAGTAAAAATTTGCAAATTCAAAATAACTTAATGGACGCATCACATGCTGCAGATGTTGAGAGGTTTGTTTTTCTGGGGTCAAGTTGTCTTTATCCACGTGATTGTCATCAACCGATCAAAGAAGAATATTTGCTTACGGGACCACTAGAACAAACCAACTCTGCCTATGCGATAGCTAAAATTGCTGGAATTGAATTAGTC
>CAZQWU010000082.1:0-1976 GCA_964597305.1 uncultured Bifidobacterium sp. | reverse complement strand
CGTGTGTGGGGGAAACTCCACCGTGGGTTCAAATCCCACCGCCACCGCCAGTTTTTAGACGATGATTTCGTACGATGGATTGAGAATCGTCAATTTTCCATCCTGCTCGCCAACCATTCCCTCAGCGCGAAGTGTGGATCCAACTTCAAGTCCGGCAATTTCGCGTCGCCCGATGAACTGCAGGCGAACTCCGCCAGTTTCATCCCAGATTTCGATTTCGACAAGTGGTGAAGATTTTTTCGGCGCAACGCGAATACCTGTTACGCGACCGACAACTTCTGCACGTTTGCGCCACTGGATAGCACCAATTTTGGTTGCACTCTTCGCGTGATGCCCAACAGGTTCATACACTGGAGATTCAAAATGCGGTTTTGCTGGGATTTGAGGTGCAACAGCCGCTTGCTCATTGGTCGTCGGCACTAACTTCACCTTGCCATCCAGAATCTTTTCGACATCGAATGGCACGATAGTTGCTACAACACGATCTAGTTGTGCGATTGCGCTGGCAATACTTTCAGCCGTTTGATCATGGAGTAAACGTCCGAGGAATCGAGAATAGGACCGTCGTGGTAAGAGCAGCGTTAACTCGACATCGGGTGATTCTGTCTCGCGGAGCGAATATTCGATTGCAGCATTGGCAAGTCGTCGATCTGGGCAATCAATAAATTCAAGAGTGATGCCATCAAACGCACTGTATTTATCCCACGCTTCACGAATCTCATCTGCCTTACGATCATCAATCACAAAGTGGACTGCGTTGAGCTTTCGTGGTTTGAGACTGCGCGCATATCGAATGGCGCCAATCGTTGCGAGGTCGATATTGTCGATAAGCACTGCAACATCGTGTCGAGTGATATTCGCGCTTTTATCGCCTTGTGGAGTGATATCAAGAACACTGTTCTCTGCTTGATAACGCTTGTTCAAACGGATCAAGCCAATCACCATGATTGGCCCGACAAGGACAATCACCCAAGCACCTTCTGTAAATTTCACGACCGCAAAAACAATTACAACGACGAGAGAAATTGATCCCGAGAGTAAATGAATTCCAAAGCGCAATTTCCACCTATCACCACGGTGGGTTTTTGTGTGTTTTGCCATTCCCAGTCCAGTAAGCGTGAACGCAGTGAAGACGCCTATCGCGTAATAGGCGACTAAGTGTTCGACTGAAGAGCGCGTGACAACAACCAAAATTGACGCGAAGAAGACCAAAACCAGGATTCCGTTCGAGAAATTGAGACGGTGACCGCGCTTTGCCAACCACCTAGGAAGAAACCCATCTGATGCGACGAAGTTAACCAGGATTGGAAAGGCCGAAAAGGTGGTATTCGCACCAGCAAAGAGAATGAGCATCGTCGCTGCCTGCACCAGGATAAAGAAGATGTTGCCAATAGCGCCATCACCCAGGACGGTTCGGGCAATCTGCGAAATGACCGTTGGGGTGCCGCTTTCATAGGGGAGCGCATAGATGCGATGTGCAAACCATGAAACACCGAGGACCAGGGAACCGAGAATGCTGCTCATGATGATCAAAGTGCGGCGGGCGTTAACGTGTTCCGGCGTTTTAAAAAGCATCACACCATCGGAGATTGCTTCCAGACCAGTGAGCGATGAACCACCATTGGCAAAAGCGCGCAATAGCGTAAATATCGCAGCAAATGTGAGCAAGCCTTGTTCCGATCCGAAAGGAACTGCGCCCTCGACATCAGTTGGCAGCGTAGGCAACGTCCCCATGATGTCGCGATAGATACCAACGGTAAACACAATTGCCATCGAACCAACGAAGAAATATGTCGGCAGCGCAAATGCCTTCCCCGCTTCCTTCACACCGCGTAAATTTCCGTAAGTGAGCAGAACAATGACAATCAACGTCATCTCCACTTTCCACGGGTCGAGTTCAGGAAAGGTTGAGACTATCGCTGCAACACCTGCTGCAGATTGAATGGCAAGAGTCACTACATAATCCAAAATCAGTG
>CAZQWU010000081.1:0-2005 GCA_964597305.1 uncultured Bifidobacterium sp. | reverse complement strand
CCTTCCCATAATCCACGACTTCCGTATTTATTTCCATAGCGCACGATGCCGCCGTCTATTTGGTAGACCTCTTTAAAGCCCCGTGATTTCATGACGGTAGAGAGAATTTCGCATCGAATTCCGCCAGTGCAGTAGGTGACAATTGGTTTCTCTTTTAAGTGATCGTACTTGCCACTTTCGATTTCTTCCACAAAGTCTTGGGAGGTCACGACATCAGGAACAATTGCACCTTTAAATCGACCGATCTTTGCTTCAAAAGCATTACGACCATCAAAGAAAACAACGTCTTCGCCGCGTTCCTTCACCAATTTATTAACTTGCTGTGGCTTCAAGTGTATGCCACCTCCGACTACGCCGTTCTCGTCGACTTTAATTTCATAAGGTGTCCCAAAAGCAACGAGCTCAGGGCGAACTTTTACATTTAATCTTGGAAAATCATCTCCCGTTCCTTCTGACCATTTGAAATCAATCTTCTTAAAACCCTTGTAAATCTTGGTTTGTTTCACATATTTCTTGAGATCTTTCATATTTCCACCGAGCGTGCCATTGATGCCATGCGGAGAGATGATAATTCGACCTTTGAGATTGAGTGATTCACATAATGTGTGTTGCCAGAGACGAACCGCTTCTGGATCAGAGACTGGAGCAAAGCCGTAGTAGAGAATTACTTTTGGAAGATCTTTCACCATAACTATTCCAACTCTTGGATAAGGTTATAACCTTCACCCTTTAACTGACCCTGCGCTTTGTAATTTTCTAATTTTGCTCGAGTATCTTCAATATCGAGATTGCGCATCGTTAATTGACCAATACGATCAGTCGGGCCAAAGGCAGCGTTTTCATTCCGTTCCATCGACAGTTTTTCAGGATGATATGAAAAATGCGGGCCAGCGGTATTAATAATGGAATAGTCATCACCACGTCGCAAACGAAGCGTTACTGAACCAGTCACCGCAGAGGCAACCCATCGCTGAAGTGATTCACGAAGCATGAGTGATTGGGGATCAAGCCATCGACCTTCGTAGAGGAGGCGCCCAAGGCGACGACCTTCGGCGTGATAGGTGGCGATCGTGTCCTCGTTATGAATTGCGCTGATCAATCGTTCATACGCGGCAAAGAGCAACGCCATTCCTGGCGCTTCGTAAATTCCACGACTCTTTGCTTCGATAATTCGATTCTCTATTTGATCGCTCATACCAAGACCATGGCGTCCACCAATAGCATTCGCTTCTTTCATCATTTCAACTGAGGTCTTGAAATTTTTACCATTCATCGAAACGGGTCGACCATTTTTAAATTCAATGGTGACATCTTCAGTGGCGATAGTGACTGATGAATCCCAATGTTTCACGCCCATAATTGGCGTGACGATTTCAAGTGACGAATCGAGATTTTCAAGTTGCTTTGCCTCGTGCGTTGCGCCAAGGATATTGGCGTCAGTCGAGTAAGCCTTTTCCACGCTATCGCGATAGGGGAGTTTGTGCGCTGTAAGCCACTCAGACATTTCTTTTCGTCCACCAAGTTCGCGAACGAAGTCAGCATCGAGCCATGGTTTGTAAATTCGAAGGTGTGGATTTGCAAGTAATCCGTAACGATAGAAACGCTCAATGTCGTTTCCTTTATACGTTGAGCCATCGCCCCAAATAGAAACTCCGTCGCTCTGCATCGCTCGAACAAGAAGGGTTCCAGTCACTGCGCGACCGATGGGAGTTGTGTTGAAATAATATTTTCCTGCTGATCGAATATGGAATGCACCGCACGCTATCGCTGCTAATCCCTCTTCCACCATGAGCTCTTTACAATCGACGAGGCGAGAAATTTCTGCGCCATAGTCTTTTGCTCGCGCTGGAACTGAAGCGATATCGGGTTCATCGTATTGACCAAGATCTGCGGTGTAGGTGCAGGGAATTGCACCCTTGGAACGCATCCACGCAACAGCGACAGAGGTGTCAAGACCACCAGAGAAGGCGATCCCTACTTTTTCACCAACCGGTAGCGATGCGAG
>CAZQWU010000080.1:0-2105 GCA_964597305.1 uncultured Bifidobacterium sp. | reverse complement strand
TTTGTGATTTCGTTTGGCTGCAACGACTACGGTTCTACCACGCAGGATCCGATGTTGATTCGCTGGTCAGATCAGGAAGATTACGCCACTTGGACGCCGGCAGTAACCAATCAGGCTGGCAGTTTCCGTTTGTCCTCTGGGTCAGAGATTATCAGTGCGCAGCAGACACGTCAGGAGATCTTGGTCTTTACAGATGCAGCTGTGTTTTCCATGCAGTATTTGGGGCCACCATATGTCTGGGGCTTCAATATCCTGTCGGACAATATCTCGATAGCCGGTCCAAACGCTGTAGCTACAGCCAACAACATTACGTACTGGATGGGTGTGGATAAGTTCTACGCCTACACCGGACGCGTGGAGACACTGCCCTGTGCGCTGCGCCAGTATGTCTACGGCGATATCAACTTAAATCAGAAGGATCAGTTCTTTGCCGGCACGAATGAGGGCTACAGCGAGATCTGGTGGTTCTACTGCTCGGCAGACAGCTCTGTAATTGACAGGTACGTGATCTACAACTATCTGGATCAGGTCTGGTACTACGGAACTATGGGGCGTACGGCATGGCTGGACAGCCCGCTGCGCGAGTACCCGATGGGTGCGACGTACAGTCAGACGATTGTGTACCACGAGAACGGTAACGACGATGTAGAAGTCAACGGCACACAGCTGCCGATCAATGCTTACATCCAATCATCTGACTTTGATATTGGCGACGGGCATAACTTCGGGTTTGTGTGGCGCATGATCCCTGACATCACGTTTGACGGATCGAGTACGCCATCCCCAGACACGCCGGAAGTAACGTTTACGGTACGCCCACGGCAGAATCCAGGCTCGCCTTACGGCACAGCAGATACACCAACGGTAGCATCGGCACAGAGCTACGCGGTTGTCAGGAACTATCTGGTGCAGGAGTTCACAGGCATTGTGTACACACGCCTACGTGGCCGGCAGATGGCATTCAAGGTAGAGTCCAACCAGCTTGGCTGTCAGTGGCAACTGGGTGTGCCGCGAGTTGATGTGCGTCCTGATGGGCGTAGATAATGGCTAATGTTTCTGTTGCCAACCTACTGAGCGTCCCATCGGTTCCTGCGCTGCCGATTGGTCCGGTAGAGTACAGCCGTCAGTATCAGGATCAGCTGAACAATGTCTTGCGGTTGTACTTTCAGCAACTGGGCGGTGCATTTGCTTCGTTTATGGCAGAAGGCGGCGGCAGGTTTGGCAGTATTCCTTGCGGGTCTTATTTTTCCAACCAGACCACGACGCTGACGGCAAACACAGTAACCACGCTGACGCTGAACAACACGGATGCAAATGCCACGATATATACGGCGCTATCCAACGGTAGTGTGCAGGTAACGTATCCTGGGATTTACAACTATCAGTTCAGCGCCCAGTTTGAGAACGCAGATTCACAGGCTCACGACGTGGAAGTGTGGGCAAAAGTAGACGGCAACAATGTTTACGAATCAGCAACACAATTGACTATTCCTTCCAAGCACGGAAGCCGGAATGGTGCAGCTGTAGCGGCGTGGAATTTTTTCCTCGTGGCAGAAGCAAACAGTGTTTTTGATTTGGTGGTGGCGGCTACGCATCCTGATGTAAAGGTAGCGGCTTTACCGGCTTCATCCAGCCCGTTTGTTCGGCCTTCTATACCATCACTGATTACCACGGTGACCTTTGTTTCAAGGTTACCTACATGATACGATTGACAAAATTTTGTAAGGGGAAGCTATGAGCCTCCACAACCTAGCCCAACATCTCCAAAGCGCTGGCAGGGGCGATGACAAAGTCCTAGTCCACATGACCCCGGGCGAGGTCAAAGGCTTGCAGTCTCTGGCCATGGCGCACGGTGGTAGTCTGACTATCAACCCGCATACCGGCCTTCCAGAGGCAGGATTCTTGAGTTCGCTGCTGCCCACCTTGGCGGGTCTAGCGTTGAACACATTTGCTCCCGGCGTTGGCACTGCTATTGGTTCTGCGCTAGGCACATCGGCTGCTGCCGGCACAGGTCTTTTGGTTGGCGGCGTAACCACGCTTGCGACAGGCAGTCTGGGCAAAGGCATCATGGCCGGCTTGGGTGCGTACGGCGGCGCAGGCTTGGG
>CAZQWU010000079.1:0-2348 GCA_964597305.1 uncultured Bifidobacterium sp. | reverse complement strand
TAGAGCGAATGAGCTCACAAGCAAATCGAATAGGCAAAGGTTCTCTCTCACGATCAGCAGAAATTATCGCCGAAGGCTTGCTTCAGATGCGAGGGAGTACGTCACCCCGATTGGTCCTTGAATTAGTGTGTGGACGAATATCTTTACCAAGTGTAGATAACGATCATTTAGGTTTATTGGCACGTATTGAAAGACTTGAGCGAGTCGAGAGTGTGGCTGTTCGACCAACTCAAACAAAGTCTCCTGAGTACGTTGCAAAAGCTCAGAAAGAACATTCGAATTCTTCAGCACCGAAATCTTCAGATGTAAGTTCGCTGCGACGCATGTGGCCTGATGTTATAGAAAATGTTAAAAAAAGACGACGGCTAACTTGGTCTTTACTCTCATCTAGTGCTCAGATTCTTAATGCAGATGACAGTGTTATTACGATTGGAATTGTCAATGCTGGTGCTAGGGATTCTTTCATTCGTTCTGAAAGTGATGCGATACTCGCAGCTGCCTTTTTAGATGTTGTAGGTATCGAGAGAAAAATTGAAGTTGTGGTTGATGCTTCAATTAATCCAAATTCATTTGCAGCAAAGACAACCAGAGTCGATGAAGATCCATCAGATGAAAATCAATTAACTGGTAAGGAATTATTAATGAAAGAGCTTGGTGCAAAAGTTATAAGTGAGAGCGAATAATGTACGAGGGGATTATTCAAGAACTTATAGATGAATTGGGAAGGTTGCCAGGAATTGGTCCCAAGAGTGCTCAACGAATTGCATTTCATATAGTGCAATCAGAAAGAGTTGACGTCAATCGGTTAGTAGAAGTGCTGAGAATTGTTAAAGAACGAGTGAAATTTTGTTCCCAATGTGGAAATGTGGCGGAAGAAGCGGAGTGTCGAATTTGCCGAGATCCGCGTCGAATTACTTCGGTGATATGTGTAGTTGAAGAGAGTAAGGATGTTGTTGCTATTGAAAAAACTCGCGAATTTAGAGGCAAATATCATGTCCTTGGTGGAGCAATAAGTCCGATTGATGGAATTGGCCCTGATCAGCTTCGAATAAAAGAACTGCTCACCCGGCTGGCTGACAATGAGGTCACTGAGGTCATCATTGCGACAGACCCAAACCTAGAAGGGGAAGCGACCGCGACGTATCTTGCGCGTCTGATAAAGCCACTGGGAATAACGATTTCGAGACTTGCATCAGGCTTGCCGGTTGGCGGAGATCTTGAATACGCAGACGAGGTAACCCTTGGAAGAGCGTTTGAAGGTCGCAGAGCGCTCGAATTATAAATATTTCAAATTGTGAGATGATCAGCGTCTCATATTTCAAGACAATAAGGGTGTTGTCCGAGTTTTCTGCCACCCTACGCGGGTGGGATTGATTGTTCAGAAATTCGGTGGTTCGTCGGTTGCTGACGCTGAGGGTGTAAAACGCGTAGCAGCGCGCATTGCAGCCACCAAACGAGCTGGCCAACACGTTGTCGTCGTGGTTTCTGCGATGGGCGATACGACCGATGAACTCATTGATTTAGCCGGGCAAGTATCTCCTCTGCCAAACCCACGCGAATTGGACATGCTACTTACCGCAGGAGAACGAATTTCCATGGCCCTTCTCGCGATGGCAATTGGAAATTTAGGTTTGGAGGCTCGATCTTTCACCGGTAGTCAGGCAGGGATTATTACGACATCAACACATGGTCGCGCTCGAGTCATTGATGTAACGCCAGGTCGTATTCAAGAGGCGCTCAAAGATGGCGCAATCGCAATTGTTGCAGGATTTCAAGGTATCAGCCAAGACACAAAAGACATCACAACCTTAGGACGCGGAGGCTCAGACACAACCGCAGTTGCACTTGCAGCGGCGCTCGATGCTGATGTTTGTGAAATTTACACAGATGTTGACGGAGTGTTTTCTGCAGATCCTCGCGTTGTACCAGCTGCAAGAAAATTAAAGAGTGTTACATACGAGGAGATGCTCGAACTTGCTGCCTCTGGAGCAAAAGTTCTTCATCTTCGATGTGTCGAATATGCACGTCGATTCGAATTGCCAATTCATGTTCGTTCTTCATTTTCGAATTTAGAAGGAACATGGGTTGTAAAAGATCAACCTGAAGGAGGAAGCATGGAACAAGCAATAATCTCGGGGATCGCTCATGATAAAAGTGAAGCCAAAGTAACCATTGTTGGCGTTCCAGATCGAACTGGAGTAGCCGCGCGAATCTTCCAATCTATTGCAGATGCCGACATCAATATCGACATGATTGTTCAAAATGTGTCCGCTGCCGTAACAGGATTAACCGATATTTCTTTCACACTACCGAAAACCGAAGGTGCAAATGCAACGTCAATACTTCAG
>CAZQWU010000078.1:0-2401 GCA_964597305.1 uncultured Bifidobacterium sp. | reverse complement strand
CGCATCTAAAGTAGAAAAGGAACCTAACTATGGCAGCAGGCGATACCAACATCACACTGATCGGAAATCTTGTTAACGATCCAGAACTTCGATTCACACCTTCTGGTGCTGCAGTCGCAAAGTTCACCGTTGCATCAACGCCGCGATATATGGATCGAAACACCAACGAATGGAAAGACGGAGATACTCTCTTTCTTCAATGCCAAATTTGGCGTCAAGCTGCAGAAAACGTCGCTGAATCTTTAACTCGCGGAATGCGCGTTATGGTTTCAGGTCGTTTAAAGCAACGCTCCTACGAAACTAAAGAAGGCGAAAAGCGCACTGTCTTTGAAGTAGAAGTTGACGAAGTTGGTCCATCACTGCGTAACGCAACTGCGAAAGTCACCAAGACTGCTCGTCAAGGTGGCACAAATACCGGATTCACAGCCCCTTCAACTGAAAGCGCTGACGATCCCTGGGCGTCAACAACCTCATCTGGTGGCGGTTGGTCAACAACTGCTTCAGAAGAACAACCACCTTTTTAACAACCAACAAATCCATAACTAACTATCCATTCTCGGCCACCACCGAGGCACCCGAAAAGGAGCACCACAATGGGAGCACGGTCTAATAAGACCTTTAAGCAGAAGCCAAAAATTTCAAAAGCGGCTGCTGCCAAGAAGTTCAAAAAGAAAGCAAACCCACTCAAGGGAGTTACCTACATTGATTACAAAGATGTAGCTCTCCTCCGACGATTCATCTCCGATCGAGGCAAGATTCGTTCAAGCCGAATTACCGGAGTTACTGTCCAGCAGCAACGCATGATTTCTCGCGCAATTAAAAACGCGCGCGAAATGGGCCTCTTGCCTTACTCTTCATCAGCTCGCTAAGGAGAAGCTATGAAACTTATTCTTACGCGCAATGTTGCTGGCTTGGGTAACGCAGGTGATGTCGTCACCGTAGCTGATGGCTATGCACGAAATGCGCTTATCCCTAACGGCAATGCAATTGCCTGGACCAAGGGTGGCGAGAAGCAGATCGAAGGAATTCGTCGAGCACGAGCATCTCGTGAAATTCGCGACACTGATCATGCTAAACAGATCAAAGCAAAACTCGAGTCAACGACATTTACTGTGAAAGCAAAAGTCGGTGACACTGGCCATCTCTATGGCACTGTGACAGATAAAGATCTCGCACAGGTCATCAAGAGCAATGCTGGAGTCGATATCGATCGCCATAAGATCAAACTTGCAAGCCGAGTAAAAATGCTCGGTAACTACACCGCGAAAGTTTCCATTCATCATGGTGTTAGCGCCGACATCACCATTAACGTCGTCGCTGAGTAGTTGATTGAAAAAAAGCCCGCCGATTCGGCGGGCTTTTTTATTATCTGAATGTGTTCACATGTGTATCTCACAGTTCGGACGAAGAAAAAAAACTTTTACCCACAAGGCAAAAAGAGTTTGACCTGCACTTTCATTGATTCCTTCCGGTGTTTCCCACAATTCATCCACATCTTTCCCGCCTCCATACACACCTTCCCCACAGCAATGACCGCGTTCTGCACACGCTCAACCCCATCCCCAACTACGCGTAATTCCCCTTGTCAGCCCGCCACGACAAGATACGCACATGAGCATCGCCGAACTTCCAAACTACGGAAATTCCCGTACTTCACGCGAAGGCTCTATTGAATTTGAACGAACACCGCCGCAAGATCTCGTAGCAGAACAATCTGTTCTTGGCGGAATGCTTTTAAGTAAAGATGCAATTGCCGATGTTGTTGAAATTATTCGCGAGCGAGATTTTTATCGCCCAGCACATGAATTAATTTATGACGCAATTATCGATCTCTATGGTCGCGGTGAGCCGGTAGATCCCGTAACTGTTTCAGCAGAACTTACAAAACGTGGCGACATGGCAAAAGCAGGCGGCGCGCCTTATCTCCATACACTTTTATCTTCTGTACCAACCGCTGCTAACGCGGGCTATTACGCAAAAATAGTTCGTGATCGCGCCATCCTTCGTCGACTCGTTGAAGCTGGAACAAAAATTGTTCAATTAGGTTATACCGTTGAAGGCGAAGTTGATGAAGCAGTAGACCAAGCGCAAGCAGAAGTTTTCCATGTCACTGAACGTCGTGCCAGCGAAGATTACGTCAAGTTAAATGAATTGATTCCTGCGGCTTTTGATGAAATCGAAAAAATTTCGCAAGGTGTTGTTGGTGAAGGTGTTAAAACTGGTTTTAAAGATCTCGACTCATTAACTAACGGGCTCCATCCAGGAAATATGGTTGTCGTCGCAGCTCGTCCTGCAGTTGGTAAATCAACACTTGCACTTGATATTGCGCGCTATGCATCGATACACAAAGGTGATACATCCGTCATCTTCTCGCTCGAAATGAGCAAGAGTGAAATCACCA
>CAZQWU010000077.1:0-2650 GCA_964597305.1 uncultured Bifidobacterium sp. | reverse complement strand
GAAGACCTTTACGGGTCTCGAAGGTTCGAATCCTTCCGCTTCCGCCATCATAATAAGGAGGTGATATGAAGAAGTTATTAGTATTGTTATCATTATTTGCTGTTGCCGCCCAGGCAGCAGATCTACAAGAGGTTGTTGTAACTGCACAACGCAAGGCAGAGAACATTAAGGATGTTCCTATTTCTGTTTCCTCTCTATCAGAAGATGATCTAGCTGACAGACAAATTGATAGTGTTAAGCAGGTGTTACAGAATACACCAAACCTCTTAGGTAACAATAATCTTGCTACCCAGTCAGCTCTTACTGTATTCATTCGTGGTGTGGGGACAACTGAGAATCTTGCTACAGCAGAAACTTCGGTTGGTGTTTATGTTGATGGTGTCTATATTGCCCGGCAAGGGTTCAACAATCTTGGTTTACTTGATGT
Source organism: uncultured Bifidobacterium sp. (assembly GCA_964597305.1). Classification (GTDB taxonomy): domain Bacteria; phylum Actinomycetota; class Actinomycetes; order Nanopelagicales; family Nanopelagicaceae; genus UBA7398. The sequence continues at coordinate 2,223 of CAZQWU010000077.1, read as the reverse complement.
TGAATCAGTTGAAATCCTTAGAGGCCCTCAGGGCGTTCTTTATGGACGAAATACAAATGGTGGTGCCGTAAGAGTTACCCATAACAAGCCACAGTTTACATCTGGGGGTGAATATAGTGCATCATACGGTGCAGTAAATTATCTTAGCGGCTCAGCTATTGTTAATACACCCATCAATGATAACCTTGCAATTAGATTTAACCTTACTGCCGATAAGTATGATGGTTTTGTCTATGCGCCTAACCTTAATAAAAATGTTAATGATGGTAACAACTTTGGTGGCAGATTAGCACTAAGATATCTCAATAGCGTTGTTGATGTAAACCTATCTAGTGACTATTCTAAGCTGGCTACAAATGGTAACTTCCAAACTGACATTGCTGGTATCTTGACACCAAAGCCAACTGATCTATTCACTACACAATCAGCTATAGATGCAAGCAACATTAATGAGACATATGGAGCTGCTCTAACAGTTAAGATTGGGAGTGTTGATACATTAGAGTTTCAGTCAATTACTGGATATAGGAAGCTAGACCAGCTAATTTACTCAGATGTATCTGGTCAGCCAGTATCAATGTATACATTCTACCAGGATCAAAAGTCAGAACACATTAGCCAAGAGTTTCAAGTGGTTGGTAAGATTTCTCCTACTCTAAGCTATGTTGGTGGTCTATACTACTTTGATGAGCATGCTAGTGTATACCTTTCCGATCTTGTTAAGACTACGCCATCTGCAGCTGTTCTAGGATTATATAAGAGATTCACTGTAGATGTTAGTAACTATGCTGCCTATGGACAGCTAGAATATAACTGGAATAAGTTTACTCTTGCTGTTGGTGGTAGATACACATCTGAAGACAGAAAGCTGGATATTGTTCAAACAAGTAACAATCCATCTACTTTGTTTAATTATAACACCGCCGCTCTAAAGCAAAGAGGTGTTGCAACGTCTAAGACTTATAGTGATACGACTCCACGAGTCAGTGTATCATATAAAGTAAATGACGTAGCAACAGGATATCTTTCTTATACAGAGGGATTCCGAGCCGGTGGTTGGACTGGCAGATCATTCAGAGTTGACCAGTACATTAACTTCAATCCTGAAAATGTCACGACAACTGAGCTGGGTATTAAGGCCAGTGGTAACGCGTGGAGAGTAAATGCTGCTGTATTTAATACAGACTACACAAACCTCTTTAACACTTTAACTGTTAATGGCGTTTATACAGTACAAACTGCTGACGCCAGAATTAAAGGATTCGAGGCCGAAGGTAACTATCTTGTCACTGACTGGCTAACTGTATACGGCAATGTTGGTGTCCTTGATGGTGAGTATAAGTCTCCTCGTCCAGCCAACTTAGCTGCTGAACTTCAGCGTCTACCAAAGCTCCAGGGCAAGGTGGGGATTAAGGGTGAGTGGCATAAATTTGTATTGAATGCAAGTGCTTATCATGTTAGCGAGTATAGACTGACTCCAGCTAACCTAGCCGTAACGGCTCCTGCACTAGCTGGTAAGGGACTTGATGTCACTGGCAACTTTACAACATACGACTTGTCATTATCATGGGTCAACAATAACACCACCGTAACTGCTGGTTGCACAAACTGTACCGACAAGCATTATGTCGAAGGTGGTGCATACATCGGTCAGTATGTTGGTGCTTGGATGGGTGAGTCACAAATGTGGTCACTAACTCTTTCACAAAAGTTTTAAGTTGACTTAACCTGTGCATTGATATATAGTGCACAGCATGCGAGAGTGGCGGAACGGTATACGCGCTAGTCTTAGGAACTAGTACCGAAAGGTTTAAGAGTTCGAATCTCTTCTCTCGCACCATCTTCTTATGCCAAATACAGACGATACATCTTACACCGAATATAATCAGATTTTTGCTAACGATCCAAACTTAGCATTTATGAACCACGGTTACTATCCGATCGATAGTAGGGTGCAAGATATATTTCTTAATACATGCGCCACTCTGTATTGTAATTTACTAGACAAAGTATCCAATCCACAATCTAAAACAATCTTAGATGTTAGTTGTGGTCGTGGTGGGGGCACAAACTTAATTAAAAATCTATATAAGTTCAAACAAGTATCGGGGTGTGACTATAACCAGTCAAACATTGATTATTGTTTAAACAACTTTACCGATATTAATTTTGTAGTTGACGATGCTGAATTACTAAGCAAGTTTGCAGACAGTAGTATAGATT
>CAZQWU010000076.1:0-2807 GCA_964597305.1 uncultured Bifidobacterium sp. | reverse complement strand
CTAATTCTTGATTGGTCATCTGGAAACAACCATCGCCATCAATCGCTTAGACTGTTGTGTCAGGGGCACCAACTTTTGCACCCATGGCAGCGGGTACCGCATACCCCATCGTTCCTGCGCCGCCTGAATTCAACCACGTTCGTGGATTTTCATATTTAATAAATTGTGATGCCCACATTTGATGTTGACCAACGCCTGCAACATAGATCGATTCAGGGCCAGCAATTTCACCAATTCGTTGAATGACATATTGTGGTGAGACTTCGCCATTGGCAGGAATGTCATAGCCGAGCGGATATTTCGAACGTAGGCCACCCATCTGGCGCCACCATTCGGTGAGATCGGGGCGGTTCTTAGCAAATTCTTTTTCAAGCGCAGGAATGAGCGCTCTCATCGCCTCTTTTACATCGCCGATGAGCGGTACATCTGCAAAGCGATTCTTTCCAATTTCAGCAGGATCAATATCGGCATGAATGATGCGCGCATGAGGTGCAAATGTTGAGAGTTTGCCCGTGACGCGATCATCAAATCGAGCCCCCAAAGTAATAAGTAAATCGGCTTTTTGAAGCGCGGTAACTGCAGCAACTGTTCCATGCATTCCCGGCATTCCCAAATGAAGGTGGTGTGAATCTGGAAATGCACCACGCGCCATCAATGTGGTGACAACTGGCGCACCAACAAGTTCAGCAAGTGCGCGAAGTTCACGGTGTGCATTTGCTTTAATTACTCCGCCACCAACGTAGAAAACTGGTTTCTTCGATTGTGCAATTAACGATGCCGCTTCATCAATTGCTTTAGCATCAGGATTAATCTTCGGCGCATACCCTAAGAGATTAAGGTGCGTTGGATACTTAAAGGTTGTCATTTTCTGGAGCGCATCTTTTGCAATATCAACTAAAACCGGTCCAGGTCGACCACTTCGCGCTATTTCAAATGCCTCAGCAATCGCGCGCGGAATATCGTCAGGATTGGTGACGAGATAATTATGTTTCGTAATCGGCATGGTGATACCGCGAATATCAGCTTCCTGAAATGCATCCGTTCCAATCGCTGGACCTGGAACTTGTCCGGTAATAGCAACGATAGGAACCGAGTCCATCTGTGCGTCAGCAATTGGTGTTACTAAATTTGTGGCACCTGGCCCTGATGTGGCGATACACACGCCAACTTTTCCGGTGACCTGCGCATAACCAGTTGCTGCATGGCCAGCGCCTTGTTCATGGCGCACCAAAATGTGGCGAATTTTCGAATCGTAAATCGGGTCATAGGCGGGAAGAATCGCGCCACCTGGAATTCCGAACATGACATCAACGCCAGCTTTTTCTAACGATGCAACCAAGCTCTGTGCGCCGGTTATCTCTGCCATGTTCACTTCCTTTCTTTACTTCAACTTTCGCTACTTCAACTTTCGCTACTAATGAAAAAACCCTCAGATTTTCTGAGGGTTGCGCGGGACCAAGATTTGATCGCGCGCTAACTAATCACCACCACTGAAACGAGGACGGAGTTAGTGCGCATGGGTGAATTCTCCCCTACCGGATTAAGCCCAGTCAACCCCTGAGATACCGATCTCAAATAGTGAAACTTACAAACTCGCTTAGTCGCAGACCGCACCTTTGGATGCAGATCCCACCAATCGCGCATATTTGTGGAGCACGCCATGGGTGTAGCGATTGGCAAGCGGTGTGAAAGATTTCTTACGTTCGGCTAATTCACTGTCACTTACTAAGAGATCAAGCGTTCGCGTTGTGAGATCAATTCGAATCCGATCGCCATCTTTGACGAGTGCAATCGGTCCACCATCAACTGCTTCTGGTGCAACATGGCCAACACATAATCCCGTTGTGCCACCTGAGAATCGACCATCGGTAAGGAGCAGAACTGATTTTCCTAAACCTGCACCTTTAATCGCACCTGTAATCATCAACATCTCGCGCATGCCAGGTCCACCCTTCGGACCTTCATATCGAATCACCACAACATCACCGGCTTGGATCGTGCCATTTTCTAACGCTGTCATCGCTGCTTGTTCTCGATCAAAGACGCGCGCTGGTCCTTCAAATTTTTCAACACCGACGCCAGCATTTTTTGTTACAGCTCCATCAGGTGCAAGTGATCCACCGAGAATTGTTATTCCGCCACCAAGTGACATGGGATGTGTGGTTGCGCGAAGAATTTCGCCATCTGGATCTGGTGGCGCAATATCTTTGAGATTTTCCGCCATGGTTTTTCCAGTGACTGTTAAACAATCTCCGTGTAATAACCCCGCATCGAGAAGTGATTTCAAAATAACCGGGATTCCACCCACTTTATCGACATCGCTCATGACAAATCGACCGAATGGTTTGAGATCGCCTAATAAGGGAACGCGAGAGGAGATTCGCTGGAAGTCATCGAGTGAGAGATCAACCCGCGCTTCATGGGCAATCGCCAAGAGATGAAGTACGGCATTGGTCGATCCACCTAGCGCCATTACTGCAGTGATTGCATTTTCAAAAGCTTTCTTCGTCAGAATGTCGCGAGTAGTAATGCCTTGTCGAATTAAATTGACAACTGCCGCTCCCGCTTGAACGGCATAGGCATCGCGTCGACGATCAACTGCCGGCGGCGCTGCTGAACCGGGTAATGAAAGTCCAATCGCTTCTCCTACCGTTGCCATCGTATTTGCCGTGTACATACCGCCACATGCACCTTCGCCGGGACAGATTGCGCGCTCGATGTCATCTACTTCTTTTTGCGAGATTAAGCCACGCGCACATGCGCCTACCGCTTCAAAGGCATCAATGATGGTGACATCTTTTCCGTTG
>CAZQWU010000075.1:0-3066 GCA_964597305.1 uncultured Bifidobacterium sp. | reverse complement strand
TAGCTCGCTGGGCTCATAACCCAGAGGTCGTAGGTTCAAATCCTGCCCCCGCTACAACTGTGTATCAACCCGTGACGTTTCGTCGTTCAAATGTGGTGGTCTGTGCTGGCATGGTGAATGGCCCTGATCCACATTTTCCAGTTCCTGAGCCAATTTCTAATTTTTCAACAGAACCAGTTGTCGGCTTGATATAAATCGTAGGCGCAGGCGTAGATGTCGTCACACCTGAACGAGTAAGCGCGTCATAACACGCCACCTCGCCAGATTTCACATCCTTGAAGGCTTTGTTTGCGCCAGATGTTGTTGGCGTAAAAGTGTACGTCGCAGCTGGAATTCCTGCGAGATCAGTCATCTCACCAATACTAAAGACCAATAGATTTTTATTGGACCAGTGATTAGCGAGAGCAATATGGAAATCTTCACGAACCGTGAGATCTCGTTTGCCAACTGCAAGCCATACACCACTTGCCGTTCCTGCAATATCGGAACCAACTTGGCCGCAGCCATTATCGCCCTCAAGTTTTGCCATGAATTGAGATTTCAACGATTCCGTCATGTAATTCATGACGCATTTTGCTGTAGTAATTTTCCCTTTGAAAGCGCTGGGATCAAGAATATTTGGATTGATTTGTGATGTGTCCATAAAGGCAAGATCAAATCCACCTGATCGACCGCTTGAAGTACCGAGAAGTGTTCCAGCTTTAACTTTGAAACTGATATAGGTTGCGTAGCAATCCGACGATTGCCCACTTTGTGATGCCGCTGCACTGCCACAATCATTTTTCACAGCATTTTTAGCAGCATCAACAAGAACAGGGTTGATATCACTCATGTGGCCAAGTGCGATCCAATAATTCCCACAGACTGTAAAGCCCAAGAAATTCTCAACATAATCCATCGTTGACGTTTTGACATGTGCTTCACCATAAGTTCGCAAGGTGAGATCAGCTGGCGCATAAACATTGACGCGTTTGGAACGAAATGCCTGGCCCTTCGAATCTTTTTCACCCGTGGCTTCGACTGTGTTGAAATACATGTGCGCTACGGGCAATGCATGTGAACCAGGTTGCATGTAGCCCTGAGGGGTAATGTTTTTTAGCGTTGTTAAATCAGTTACGGGTGATGAAAGTGGAGTTGTTGATGTGCAACGCGGGAAAGTCGGCTCGGCGGTATACGCATCCCAATTTGAAGAGAACCAGGCTGGCCCATTCATTCCCGGCGGTGCAACATCGGTGGGGTATCCAGGAAGTGTTCGCCACGTTCCATCGGCATTCATCCCTAATTGAGATCCAGAGTTGCCGTTATTTTGGTTGCTCTGATTGTTTTGATTATTTTGACCGGAATCATTTCCACCGCTCATCGCTTTCCATTTGAGTACACCACCTTGTTTCGCGCAGATGGCAGTACCACCCACCATAGGTGCAGTTTGTGTTTCACGATCGCAGGGATCGCCGACGTTTACCGTTTGAGAATTATTGTTACCGGAATTGTTACCGCTGGAATTATTGGTGTTATTACTAGCGCTAGAAACTTTAGTTCCTTTATCCCACACATATTTTTTGCCACTTTTAATACATTTGAAGATCATTCCGTTACCAGAATACGTTTGACCTTGTTTACACGATGTGCCTGCTTTAGGGACATTGGCGCCGGATGCTAATTCAAACGAACCGATGAGTGCGAAGAAAATTAGAATGACAAGATACTTGCGAAAGCGCATAAAGCCCCCTAGCTTTCACAAAATTCTAAATGATCACTTTGGATTTTGATACAGCCCAGTTCAGGTGTTTTTTGGTAAACGAATCCGTAGCGAGTTGATCACCACAAACAGGCTCGATCCCGCCATAGCTGCACCGGCATACATGGGGTCAAGTAATCCCAGCGCAGCAATGGGAATTCCAATGACGTTGTACATAAATGCCCAGGTGAGATTTCCCTTAATGGTGCGGAGTGTTTTTTTCGAGAGTTTGAGCGCATCGAGGGCAGCAAAGAGCGTGGGTCTCATCAACGTAATGTCCGCGCTGGAGATTGCCGTATCAGTTCCCGTTCCCATCGCCATACTCAAATCTGCTGCAACAAGCGCGGCGGCATCATTGACGCCATCGCCAATCATTAACACTTTTTTTCCTTCGCTCTGTAATTTCTTGATCAATTCGACTTTATTCTCTGGTCGGGCATCGCTTATAACATTCGCAGGCGCGATTCCTGCGGTTGCTGCTAATTCTTCAGCGGCACGCGCGTGATCACCAGTAATCAACCAGGTATCAATTCCTGATTGGTGAAGAGCAGAAATTGCTGCGCGAGCGTCAGGCTTGACGGTATCGCCAACTTCTATTGCTGCAACGGCAATTCCATCGACGGCGACTATAGAAATAGTGTTTCCACGATCATGGGCACGGGCAATCGCTGAATGAATGTCATCTGGAAATGACACAGTTGATTTGAGAATTGAATCTGGCGAACCAATAAGGACCGGCATCTGATGGTGGGCAAATGTCACTCGAGCAGCAACGCCAGATCCCATCGTGGAATCAAATTCCGATGCCGACGCTCGGGTTATACCTTTGGCAATCATGTACCGAGTAATTGCTTGAGCTACAGGATGAGTATTTTCTGATTCCACGGCATGGATTGCGGTGAGGATTTCGTCACCGGTTGCTGCAACGGAGCGATGAGGAATTAACGTGAGATCAATAACTTTCATCTCACCTTGCGTCAGCGTTCCAGTTTTGTCGAAGACAACGGTGGTAATCGCTCGGGCAATTTCAAGAGAACTCGTTTTTCTGAGAACGATGCCTCGTTGCGCACCGCGCCCTGTCGCAACAAGAAACGCGACTGGCGTAGCTAAACCCAATGCGCAAGGACATGCAATTACCAAAACTGCGACGGCTGCGGCGATGGATTCCTGAGTTGAATATCCAAGGAGAAACCAGGCGAGAAAAGTTCCGATGGCAATAATTAAAACAATAGGAACAAAGATCGAGCTGATGCGATCTGCAAGTTTTTGCAGCGGGGCTTTCTCAGTTTGTGCAGTGAGAACCATCTGAGTGATACGAGAGAGTTCAG
>CAZQWU010000074.1:0-3127 GCA_964597305.1 uncultured Bifidobacterium sp. | reverse complement strand
CTAGGGCCCCGTCGTCTAGCGGCCTAGGACTCTGGCTTCTCAAGCCAGCTACGAGGGTTCGAATCCCTTCGGGGCTACGGTGTAAATGGTGTTTAGATTCTCAACTATTACTACTCAGTTACTACTCAGTTATTACTCATTTACTTTGCTTTACTTTGCGCGACTTTTTTCATCGCCAGTTTTCATCGACGAGAAATAACTTCACTTAATCGAGCGGCTGTGGCAACAACTGCAGCAGCATGTGTGCGACCAGGTTGTCTACCCAATCGTTCAATGGGTCCGCTGATACTTACCGCGGCGATGACGCGATTGTTGGGACCGCGCACAGGGGCGGAGACAGATGCAACGCCAGCTTCGCGTTCACCTACTGATTGAGCCCAACCACGTCGACGAACCGCAGAGAGATGCGTGGCATTAAATCGTGCGTTTATTAATGCTCGGTGCAATTTATCGGCGTCTTCCCACGCCAAAAGTATTTGTGCTGCAGACCCTGCTTGCATAGTGAAGGAAGCGCCAACGGGAACAGAATCACGTAATCCCGAGAGGCGTTCTGCAGCAGCAACGCAAATACGCTGATCGCCTTGGCGGCGATAAAGTTGTGCGCTTTCTCCCGTCGCATCTCGGAGCGCAATGAGCGCGGGGTTTGCGGCGGCGAGTAAACGATCTTCACCGGCAGCTGCGCCTAACTCACCAGCGCGTGGGCCAAGAACGAATCGACCAGTGAGATCGCGCGCCACAAAACGATGAAATTCAAGTGCTACCGCAAGTCGATGTGCAGTCGGTCGAGCGATTTTTGTGGCGGTGACAAGTTCTGCCAGCGAGTGTGGACCCGATTCAAGAACTGCAAGAATTCGCACGGCTTTATCTAGAACACCAACTCCGCTATTCTTTTTGTCCATACTCTGATAATGCCATCTCAGGATATGAGAAAGCAAATTAGAGCGGAATGCAAAGGAACGTTATGGGAAGAACACTCGCAGAAAAGATTTGGGACGATCATATTGTTCGTCGCGCCGATGGCGAACCTGATCTTCTCTATATCGATCTTCATCTCATTCACGAAGTGACAAGTCCGCAAGCTTTTGATGGATTACGACTTGCTGGCAGAAAAGTACGTCGCCCTGATCTCACGTTAGCTACCGAAGATCACAACGTTCCAACGCTCGATATTGATAAACCGATTGCTGATCCGGTATCAAAACTTCAGGTTGATACATTGCGGAAAAATTGCGCTGAATTTGGCGTACGAATCCACTCATTAGGCGACATAGAACAAGGCATTGTGCATGTGGTGGGGCCGCAGTTGGGATTAACGCAACCTGGCATGACGATAGTCTGCGGAGATTCTCATACATCAACTCATGGGGCGTTTGGCGCGCTTGCATTTGGCATCGGCACGAGTGAAGTGGAACATGTGCTTGCAACACAAACTCTTCCATTAGCACGGCCGAAGACGATGGCGATTAACGTAGAAGGAACATTGAAACCTGGTGTTACGAGCAAAGATATTATTTTGGCCGTTATCGCGAAAATTGGTACCGGTGGTGGCCAAGGCTATGTTGTGGAATATCGTGGCAGCGCCATCCGTGCGCTATCGATGGAAGCGCGAATGACGATCTGTAATATGTCGATCGAAGCGGGTGCTCGGGCAGGACTCATCGCACCGGATGAAACAACATTTAATTACATTCTCGGTAAGCCACATGCGCCACAAGGTGAACAATGGGATGCCGCACTTTCTTATTGGAAAACTCTCGTCACCGACACTGATGCAATTTTTGATAAAGAAATTTTCCTCAACGCTGATGAACTTTCGCCATTTGTTACCTGGGGAACAAATCCCGGACAAGGTCTGCCTCTCAACGCGTCAGTTCCCAACCCTTCGGACATTGCCGACCCTGAAGAGCGTGGCGCGGCTGAGCGAGCGCTGAGCTACATGGGTTTAACAGCGGGAACTCCACTGAAATCAATCGCTATAGATACCGTTTTTCTCGGGTCATGTACCAATGGTCGAATTGAAGATCTTCGGTCCGCGGCGGAAATAATTAAGGGCAAGAAAATCTCGTCATCACTTCGCATGTTGGTAGTTCCCGGCTCAGCACGGGTCCGCCGCCAAGCCGAGTCAGAAGGGCTCGACAAAATATTTATCGACGCTGGCGCTGAATGGCGAAGTGCGGGATGTTCCATGTGTTTAGGAATGAATCCTGATCAATTAACTCCCGGTGAACGAAGTGCTTCTACATCCAATCGCAATTTCGAAGGGCGCCAAGGCAAAGGTGGACGGACACACTTGGTAAGTCCGCTTGTTGCAGCGGCAACTGCGCTCAAGGGAACGCTGGCTTCGCCAGCGGACTTATAAGGAGGGGTAGCTCGTGGAAAAGTTCATTCACCATACGGGAACGGCTGTACCGCTTCGTCGTAGCAATGTTGACACAGATCAAATCATCCCGGCTGTGTATCTCAAACGAGTCACTCGATCTGGATTTGAAGATGGACTCTTTGCAGCGTGGCGCAATGATCCAGACTTTGTCCTTAATAAGACCGAGTATAAAAACGGAACAATATTGGTTGCCGGAGTTGATTTCGGTACTGGTTCCTCACGTGAACATGCTGTGTGGGCGTTACAGAATTATGGTTTTAAAGTAGTGATTTCAAGCAGGTTTGCCGATATTTTTCGCGGGAACTCACTCAAAGGCGGGTTGCTGACCGTCATTCTTGACCAATCCGAGATTGAGAAATTATGGGCAGCCATTGAAGCTAATCCAACAACGAAAGTAACAGTTGATTTGGAGAAAAAGATTGTTTCCTACAACCAGAACACCGTCGCCTTTGAATTAGATGACTACACGCGATGGCGATTAATGGAAGGTCTCGATGACATCGGATTGACGCTACGCCATACCGATGTTGTGACTTCGTTTGAGAAAAAACGAGCGATTTTCAAGCCTCAAACGCAACCTGTGAAGTAAAGGTGTAGAACTCTCAACTCAAACTTTAGAGTTTTTTACGCGTAAAAACTGCATTTTTTGAAAAACTCTCTCTCCGACACACCCACGAATATCCAAAAATCGCTGATTTTTCTGCGTAAATTGCTACCAACGTTAAGCGCACGCTTAACTTTACGCGT
>CAZQWU010000073.1:0-3210 GCA_964597305.1 uncultured Bifidobacterium sp. | reverse complement strand
GGATGAATGGACAGTGTGGCGAGTTAGCGAAACTTCTTTGAAAAAACTCGCTGACCAATAAGGTAAATTTCACATCCAAGACAGAAATTAAAAACTGCATTGAGAAATGCGGCAGCAAGAGCAAAGGCAACAGCAATCGCAAAAGTCACATAATTTCCTATCAAACTTCCATCAAGTGCAACGACTGTGCATAAGAACCCAACTTTTTGTGCAAACTTTGGACCATTGATTGGTTCGCTTGAGAAATCTTTGGAAAGTCTAGGTTGAATCAAATTTATATAAATCAGGCCATAAGGAGCCTTCTTTGGTGAGACAAACCCGCCTAGCGCAAATTGAACACATTGAATGAAAACTGGAATCCATGATCCACTGAGTAACGCAGTAGCAAGAACAATAGTAGTAATGCCAGCAGTAAATCGGGGACCACGTGGGTCAATCAGTTCAGGAGTCATAAGGGCAGAGTAGTGATCAAATATCCATCGGAGAAATTGCATCAACGATTTGTTCACGTTTCGGTACACCTATGACCCGACCAATTTCAATTCCGTTGGCATCGAGGATGAGGGTCGTAGGAGTCGAGAGAACTTTTGCCCGTTTTACAAGGTCGATCTTAGTTTCAGCATTGAGTTCAAGATACTTAACATCATTAACTGCCTGCGAAATTTCTTCGAGTAATTTTCGAGTGGGTCGACAAAAACTACAAAAATCAGTAGAAAACTGAACTAACGTAAATCTCGTACCTAGAGGTGAATTCAGGTCAGACTCTGTTAGCTGAGTACTTGAATGTGGCTTTACTGTTCCCCGTGAGGACCTGTACCAAAGTCCAAAAATTGTAGAAACCCCGAGGACAATTCCAAGTAACACGAGGTGATTCACTGAGGAATTTTCTCATGGGGGAATAATCCGAAAGACCACGGTGTTACAAGGGCGACCACCGTGCAAGACGGAGTTACCCGCAGGAGTGAAGATGTCAACCGATACCCAGGAAAAGTCTGCGTTAGAGCAATATGGAATCGATTTAACAGAGCGCGCACGTATTGGAAAACTTGATCCTGTCATTGGACGGGACAATGAGGTGCGAAGAGTTATTCAAGTTTTATCCCGGCGTACAAAAAATAATCCAGTGCTTATTGGCGAACCGGGAACTGGAAAGACCGCCATAGTCGAAGGGCTTGCACTTCGAATAGCCGCTGGTGATGTGCCATCTGGACTCAAAGACAAAAAAGTTGTGTCACTAGATCTTGGCGCCATAGTTGCTGGAGCTAAATATCGAGGCGAGTTTGAAGAGCGATTAAAAGCAGTGCTTGATGAAATCAAAGCAGCTGAAGGAAAAATTATTACATTTATCGATGAGTTGCATACTGTCGTAGGCGCTGGCGCAACTGCAGGAGCCCTTGATGCAGGCAATATGTTGAAACCGCTTCTTGCTCGAGGCGAACTTCATATGATCGGAGCAACTACGCTCGACGAATATCGTCAATTTATTGAAAAGGATGCTGCGTTAGAACGACGATTCCAACAAGTACTTGTTGGTGAACCTTCAGTCGAAGACACTATCGCTATTCTTCGAGGACTTCGTGAAAAATACGAAGCCCATCACAAAGTAGTGATCAGTGATTCAGCTTTAGTTGCCGCAGCATCTCTTTCGGAACGATATATCACCAATAGATTTCTTCCAGATAAAGCAATTGATCTTGTTGATGAAGCGGCATCACGATTAAGAATGGAAATCGATTCTTCCCCTATAGAAATAGATCAATTGCAACGTGCAGTAGATCGTTTACAAATGGAAGAGTTTGGGCTTTCAAAAGAGAAAGATGAGACGTCGAAAGCACGATTGAAAGATCTTCGTGACGAATTGCAAGAAAACAAGCGAAAACTTGATGACCACCGTGAAAAATGGGGTAACGAAAAGCGTCAATTAGATCGCATCGGCTATCTCACCGAAGAACTTGATAAGTGCAAAGTTGAAGCAGAGCGTGCTCAACGGGAAGGTGATCTCGAAAAAGCTGCTCGAATTATGTATGGTCGAATTCGAGAAATTGAATCTGAATTAACCTCGACTCGCGCGTCAATTAATGCGACAGAGTCAATGGTGAGTGAAGAAGTTACCTCTGACGACATTGCAGAAGTTGTTGCTGCATGGACCAAAATTCCAGTAGGACGGCTACTTCAATCAGATTCACAAAAACTTCTTCATCTAGAAGATGAACTCCGCAAGAGAGTTGTCGGACAGGACCGTGCAATAAAACTTGTCTCCGACGCAATCCGACGTTCACGCGCCGGAATATCAGACCCCGACCGCCCGACTGGCTCTTTCCTTTTCCTGGGGCCAACGGGCGTCGGTAAAACAGAATTGGCAAAGTCGCTTGCGCACTTCTTGTTTAACGACGAACGTGCGATGGTGCGAATAGATATGAGTGAATACGGCGAAAAATTTTCAGTATCACGACTTGTTGGTGCTCCTCCTGGTTATGTGGGTTACGACGAAGGTGGGCAATTGACTGAAGCGGTTCGTCGCAGACCTTATTCAGTCATCCTTTTAGACGAGGTCGAAAAAGCTCATCCTGAAGTTTTTGACCTGTTACTCCAAGTATTTGATGACGGTCGATTAACTGATGGACAAGGGCGAACTGTCGATTTTAAGAACTCGATAATTATCATGACATCAAACCTTGGTTCACAATTTCTCGCAGATGAAGGGATGAACCGTGAACTACAAGAACAGGCAGTTAATGATGTATTGCGCTCACATTTTAAGCCAGAATTCCTCAATCGAATTGACGACATCGTCATTTTTAATGCTTTGGGTAAACCTGAGATTGCCAAAATCGCAGAACATCTTGTTGTCGATCTAGGTGAAAGACTGAAAGAGCGAAACATCAAAATCACTTTAGAAGAATCTGCAAAAGAGTGGCTCGTCACTCACGGCTTCGATCCAATTTATGGCGCACGCCCACTACGTCGACTCATTCAAAAGTCCATCGGTGATGTTATTGCAAATAAAATTCTCGCTGGTGATATTGAGGACTTTACGACAATCAAAATTAGTTCACAATCGATAATTGCCGAGTCGTTAGATTTCGATTTTACAAACTAATTACCCATTGAGTTTGGCATAACTAAAACTTAGAAAAGTCGCAGTTATTAACCATCCTTGGTAGGGCACAAGAGCAAGGCCTACCGGTAAGGATGCTTTCCAAGTGATGA
>CAZQWU010000072.1:0-3232 GCA_964597305.1 uncultured Bifidobacterium sp. | reverse complement strand
CCCGTGATATCTGAGCCATTAATACTGGTTACTTCATCACCAACAACTATTCCTGCATAAGATGCAGGTGATCGCGGACTGAGACCGGCGACTTCAATAGCTCCTGATTTTGCTTTACGAAGCGTTAATCCGATTCCGGTGTATTGATCATTAATTCGTGCATCAAGTATCTCCACCGCGCTTTTAGGAAAAAAATTCGACCATTGATCTCCGGAGGCGCGAAGTGCACCTTCAATCGCTGCCCGTTGCAACGAACCTTTATCGGCTTTGCTCAATCCTGCATCCGTGATTTTGGAAATTGCTTGATCAACGGGTCCACCACCATGTTGATCTCCAAGGTAATACCCGAGTGAAAAAACAAGAACCATCACAATAAATATCGCGGTACTTGCGCGAAGCGAATTTGCCGACACTCGAGGAGGGCGAACCTGAAATCCTCGAGCCAAGTTACACCTTGAGGTACTTACGAAGTGTGAGTAGCGAAGCGAGCGACGAAACGAGAAGTCCTGTTAATAAGAGAAATACAGAGGTAATCCAGACATCGCTCCAGCCAAAGAAATTTGTAAACGTTAAGAGCGGTGCGATTTTGGTTTGGACAACATACTTAAATCCAACAAGGAGAGAGGTCGCAAAAATCCAACCGAAGAGCGCTGAAATTATTCCCTCTAAAATAAATGGTAATTGGATAGAGAATGAACTTGCACCGACAAGTTTCATGACGTTTGTTTCACGACGTCGATTAAAGGCAGCTAATCGCAAGGTATTAGAGATCAAAAGCGCAGCAGTTAATACGCTCGCCAAACCAATAACGAGCGCACCATCGCGAAGGACATTGAGTAAGCGGAAGAATTTTTCAAGAATCGTTCGTTGGTCTTGCACAATATCGACTCCAGGGCGCCCCGTAAATGCGCTTTCCACAACCGAAAACTTCGTGGGATCTTTAAGTTTTACACGGAATGATTCTGGCAATTGATCTTGCGTAACATTTTGCGCAATTGCTGAGCCTTTAAATCGCTCTTGAAAACGTTGAAAAGCTTCAGATTGGCTCTCGTAATAAACCGTTTGAACGACTGGTAAATCTTGTAAGTCACGCTGAATTTCTAACCGTTGCGCATCCGTTACAACGCCGCCAGAACACGATGACGATTCTGAAAGTGAACCGCAGAGATATACCGAGACTTCAATTTTGTCGTACCAATAATCTTTCATTACGCGAACTTGCGAATTTGCCAAGAAACCAAGGCCAAGGAGTGAGAGCGAGATTGCGACAGTTATGATGACAGCAAAGGTCATCGTGAGGTTTCTGCGAAGTCCGATACGGACCTCACTGAGAATAAAACCAGCGCGCACTCGTTACTCCCCTTTACCCTGTGTATCCATACACACCACGGACTTGGTCGCGAATAACATTTCCGGAATCAAGTTCTATTACCCGCTTACGCATCTGATCGACGATTCCTGAGTCATGCGTTGCCATGACGACAGTTGTGCCATCTCTATTGATGCGATCGAGAAGTTTCATAATTCCTACCGACGTTGCCGGATCAAGGTTTCCGGTTGGCTCATCAGCAATCAAGATTGCAGGATGGCTCACATACGCTCGCGCAATCGCAACGCGTTGTTGCTCTCCACCAGATAACTCACCCGGTAGACGATCGCGCTTTTCTGCTAATCCCACGAGTTCGAGTACCTCAGGCACTTCACGTTCAATTTCTTTTTTGGAATAACCCAAGACATGGAGTGTAAAAGCCACATTTTCAAAAACCGTTTTGTTATTCAATAATCGAAAATCTTGAAATACCGTTCCGACTTGGCGTCGAAGTTCGGGTACTTTTGAATTCGGTAGCGTCGCTAAATCTTTACCTGCGACATGAATGGTTCCTGAAGTTGGTTTCTCTTCACGAAGTACGAGACGAAGAAATGTAGATTTTCCAGAACCCGATAGTCCGACGAGGAAGACGAACTCGCCCTTTTCAACATTGAGATCAACCTGATTTAAGGCAGGCTGTTCTGTCTTGGGATAGATCTTGGTGACCTTCTCAAAACGAATCATGTGCGAAATCTTAGGTAAGAACTGGCAATTGCTCGCGCCAAAATGAGGTAATTACTCGGGGATTTTCTGAGAATTTTTCCCTTTTACGCGTGATATGGAGAGAGTCACACTGCTGTGCGCATTTACTATGGGTGTGAATTAATTATCGCAGCTAATTCTTGGATCTGCGCCAGCGAATACCAGCTTCAATAAATCCGTCGAGCTCGCCATTGAGAACCGCCTGAGTGTTACCGGTTTCAAAATCTGTCCGGTGATCTTTCACCATTTGATAGGGATGGAGAACATATGAGCGAATTTGATTTCCCCATGAACCTGAATTATCGCCACGGAGCGCATCGATTTTGGCTCGCTCCTCTTGATTGCGTTTTTCTAACAATTTTGATTGCAGAACTGCCATTGCAGTTGCTCGATTTTGAATCTGTGAACGTTCGTTCTGGCATGAAACAACAATTCCAGTAGGAATATGTGTAATGCGTACTGCCGAATCAGTGGTGTTCACACCTTGTCCACCAGGTCCAGATGAGCGATAAACATCTACCCGAATATCTTTTTCATCAATCTCAATATGGTCACTTTGGTCGACAACAGGAACTACTTCAACTCCCGCAAAAGATGTATGGCGACGATTTTGGCTATCAAATGGCGATATACGAACCAACCGGTGAGTTCCCTGCTCGACCGATAATGTTCCATATGCGTAAGGGCCACTTACTTTAAAGGTTGTGGATTTAATGCCAGCTTCTTCAGCGTAAGAGGTTTCTAAAACGTGAGTTTGATATCCATGAAGTTCGCAGTATCGCAAAAACATTCGCGAAACCATTTCTGCCCAATCGGCAGCATCAACTCCCCCTGCTTCTGAGCGAATGGTGATGAGCGCATCGCGCTGATCGTATTCACCACTGAGAAGCGTTTGAACTTCAAGATCGCCGATTGCCTTTGTCAAAAGATCTAACTCTTTCGATGCATCGTCCACTGCGCCTGCATCACTTTCATTTGCGGCTAATTCAAGAAGTACTGGTAAATCGTCTAGGCGCTGACGAAGACTCGTGATTCGATTGATTTCACTTTGGACTCGGGAAAGTTTGCTGGTGACTTTCTGGGCTTCTTCTTGGTTATCCCACAAATTGGGTGCGCCTGCAGCGCTCTCTAACTCACGTAATTCAATTCGCAATCTCGGCA
>CAZQWU010000071.1:0-3497 GCA_964597305.1 uncultured Bifidobacterium sp. | reverse complement strand
GCCGCTTCTGAATGAACTTCTCCACCTCTGCATTGGGCATCTTCGGGGTGGAGTGCAAGCCGCGAGGCCACACACCGAACTTCTCTTTGTAGGTGTGCGCTGCCCGTCCGTTCGACCAACCCTTGTGCTTCATGTACCAGTTCATCATCGACCACCAGTCCTGTTTGGTGGTCATGGACTGCATCGCGCCGACCTCTTGCAGTTCCCCAGGCACAGAGACCACCGCATTCTTGCGCTCGCGCACCAAGCCGCAGTTGTGGCAGGTATCCGATCCCCTCGGCCACAGGGCTTCACACCGAGGGCATACGGAATCTTTCTTCTCCTTGTCTGTCGGCTCTTTCTTGGGCTTCTCCTTGCCGTCATCCAGTTCGTGAACGCCTGCTTCGAAGATGGATTCCCAGTCGCCACGGAACCGAAGGTAGTTTCCTGAGTGATCCAGCCAGACCGCGAAGTCCTTGCCAGGAGAGCCGCGCATGATGCGGCCCATCTGCTGGATGTGAGAGGACAAAGACTTAGAGAATGGCCGAGCAGAAATGCCAATCAGGACATCAGGCACATCGAAGCCCTTGGTCAGAATGTCCGTGGCAATCAGGCCGTGAATCTCTGTATCGGGCTTGGCGAAATCCTCAATCACATCGCGCTTGAACTGGTCATCATCTCGGTATGAAATGGAGATGAAGTTGTATCCCTGCTCTGCGAACTTGCGCTGAAGGTCTGTGCCGTGGGCAACACCCGCGCAGAACACGATGGTCTTGACTGGCTTGCCGTAAATCTCGTGCGTCTTCTTTACCCACTCGGCAACGATGTCCCCGGTGATGACCATGCCACGGGTCTGCGCTTCGTCCTGCGACCATTCGCCCGCCACCTTCTTCGCGCCAGTCATGTCGATCTGCTTGGACACGAAGACCCGCAGCGGGACGAGCACCTTCTGATCCACCAGTTCCTTGGTGGTGACTGTGCTGACCACATTGTCATAGACCTTGCCAAGCCCCTTGGTGAAGGGGGTAGCGGTCAGGCCAATCACCCGAACATTCGGATTGTTCTTGATGAAGTTGATGGTCTGCTCTCTCGTGGTGTGCGCTTCGTCCACGATGAGAAGATTCAGACCAGGGAATGTGCCTCTGCGCTCAAGGGTTTGGGCCGAGCAGACTTGGATGTTCTCGCTTGGGCGATACCTCCAATGCCCTGACTGCAACACCCCGTGATCGATCTTGTACCTTTCCAGTCGTTGGGAGGTTTGATCACACAGGATGATGCGGTCAAGCAGCATGGCTGCCTTGTTACCCTTCTCTTTTGTCGCGTTAAGCAGAGCAATCGCCATCTCGGTCTTGCCAGCACCTGTTGGGGCGTACAAGATCTGAGCACGCTTGCCCTGCGCGAACCCCTGACGAAGCGCATCAAGAGTTTGCTCTTGATAAGGTCTGAGGTTCAGCATTACTCAATCCCGGCATCCTTGAGTTTCTTCTGAAGCATCTTGACTTGCCGCTTCAGTTGTGCGTTCTCCGCTTGGAAGGTGTCCCGGCTGACCGACAGGGCTTGGTTCTCAATCGTCAACTGCTTGACCTGCTCTTGCAGTTCTTCGATCAAGTCCTTGGCCTTGGCCTTCTCCTCCGGTGTGGCTTCCATCAGTTCAACCGCGAGCCGCTTCTCCAGTTGGGCGTTACGCTCGACCAGTTCGTCAATCACTTCCTTCTGCGGGTCGTGCTCTTCGACCTCCGGTTCTGCTGCCTTCGGTTCCTTCTTGTCCGCCTTCGGGGTGGTAATATTTCCACCCTTCTTCTCGGGCTTCATCGCGGCCCGCAACTTGGCAACGAAGGGGTGCGAGACATGGCACTGGCGGGCGATCTCCCGGTCAGACCACTCACCCCATTCGAAGTCCTCAAGCATGGTCATCACCGCCTTGCGCCGATCCTCCACAGTACGGCGAAGGCCATGTGAGGAGTTGGCTGACAGGCTATACAGGATGGCATCCCGTAGGGTTCCTGTGATGACATCGCAGTTGATGGATGCCTTGCCTGCCCGTTGCGCTGCCAGGAGGCGGTGGAAGCCGTCCGACAGGTAGTATTCGTTGCCGTCATGCACCACGGAGATGGGCGGGAACTCCGTCCCTTCCTTCATCAGTTCAGCGTATTCGTCTACGACTGCCTGATCCAACTTCTCCCGTGACTGAGTGCCGCCGTCAATACGGATGGCTCGGATGTTGATGGACTTGATCATGTTGCTCCTTCAAAAGTGGGGGATGCAGAGTACCGCAGATCAAGCCCCGTGTCAACGGGTAGGTTTGACCCCTTTACATCAGTCAGGAAGTCCTGTACTATGCCTGCCACAACAAGGAGAGACACATGAACCATCCCCCCGTTTGGCCGTTCCCCACCTATAAAGGGCAGCCGTATCGCCCCCCGAAGAAGCCGAAGTTTGACCCGTCCAAGTACCCGGAGGCTCCGCTATGAAGTACCCCTGCTACACCACCAAGACGGGCCTGAAGATTGGCTGCCGGTACGAAAGGCCAGTTCGTCAACTCACGCATGATGAAGTGCTCTTGCAGTCCGTCCTGCTCGGCTCGTCCAGGCGCACGCTCTCGGTCAAGTTCGTGGCCTTGGTGTGCTTGTTCATTTGGTTCGCAATCATTTGGATCAACATATGAACCGCTATCAGGAAGATGACATCGATGCCCTTGGTTGGCTGATCGGTATGCTTGCCGCGCTAGGCTTTTTGTTTTGTGCGTTGGTCTATGTTTTAAATTGGGTGTTGACATGAACGAGTACCGCATAGACATCAAGGTCAGGAACAACCTGTTGATGACCGCCATTGAGAACGCTGGCTACAAGAATGTTGCCGAGTTCTCTAGGGCAAGCGGTGTCAGTCAAAACGATATTGGCAAGTTCTTGAATCTGAAGAAAGCACCAATCACACAAGAAGGAAAACTTGGTACTGCTGCCGAAAAGATCGCGGATTGTTTGGGCCTTCTGCCGGAAGACTTGTGGACACAAGAGCAGATGCAGTTAGCCCTTCCGACCAACAGATCGCACTTCAGCATGTCCCATAAGGAGATGATGCTAACCCTGTCCAGAAACACCGGGGAACTGCTTGAAGATGCTGACTTAAACAAACACATGGAGAACAAAGACATTGAGCGTGTGGTTGGAGAATTGTTAGATGGCTTGACGCCAAGAGAGTCCAAGGTGTTGCGTTTGCGTTTTGGGATTGGCGTTTCACATGAATACACGCTAGAACAGATTGCCGAAAGCCTTGATGTAACCAAAAACCGGATTTATCAAATTGAGGCCAAAGCACTCCGCAAACTCAAGCACCCATCCAGAAAAGATGCGTTTAAAAGCATCGGCAATGAAATCCCAGAGGTTAACTTTGGGGCCATCAAAAAAGCCTACGAGAAAGCAAAGAGGAAACCATGACTGAACTTTCAGAAGATGCCTGGGTGGAGTATGTCGATGACCTCCAACGCAAGCGGTATCAATCACACCTTGCGGCCCATCCTG
>CAZQWU010000070.1:0-3551 GCA_964597305.1 uncultured Bifidobacterium sp. | reverse complement strand
TTGGTGAAGGCACCAAGTATCACGTTGCAAAGAACACTCTGACAAAGATCGCTGCAAAAGAAGCAGGCATTCCATTGGAAGAGAACTTACTTGCTGGTCCCTCTGCAATTGCATTTATTAAAGGTGATGCAGTAACAGCGGCAAAGGCAATGAAGAACTTCCAGAAAGAAAATCCACTTCTTGTCATCAAAGGTGGAGTATTTGAAGGAAAAGCTGTTTCTGTAGAAGAAATCATGAAACTCGCAGATCTCGAATCTCGCGAAGTTCTTTTGGCAAAGCTTGCTGGTGCAATGAAAGCATCGCTTGCTAAGGCAGCGCGAACATTTGATGCGCTTCGTATCAAACGTGAGGCAGAAGAAGGTGCTCCTGCTACACCAGCTGTTGAAGCTGTAGCTGAAGCAGTAGCCCCAGCAGCAGAAGTTGTTGCGGAAACAACAGAAGCCCCAGCTGCAGAAGCAGCATCAACCGAAACCCCAGCAGCGGAATAACTTTCGCAACGAGAAAAGAAAAAGGAAATAACAATGGCAAAGCTAACAACCGAAGATCTCTTGGGTCAGTTCAAAGAAATGTCCCTCGTGGAACTTTCAGATTTTGTAAAGGCATTCGAGAAGGAATTCGATGTCACAGCAGCAGCTCCAGTAGCAGTTGCAGCAGCAGGTGGCGCAGCAGCAGGTGGCGCAGCAGCTGATGCAGCACAAGATGAATTCACCATCATTCTTGAAGAAGCTGGTTCACAGAAGATTGCTGTTATTAAGGAAGTACGTGCACTCAATAGCTCACTTGGCTTGAAAGAAGCGAAGGATCTTGTTGATGCGACACCAGCGACTCTCCTTGAGAAGGCAGATAAGGCGACCGCAGATAAGGCAAAGGCAGCTCTCGAAGCAGCTGGCGCAAAGGTCACTATCAAGTAAGTTCCGTCATAACCGATTCGGTTATTCGAAAAAGGGTCCTCACGCGAGGGCCCTTTTTTAATGGCTAGCCGAAGGTTCGATCCGATGGTTCGATCGGAAGTTTCACATGGTGGAATGGACCGGATTAGACAGGTCACCCTTGACAGGGTTACCCTACGCGTTCGCACAAAAACCCAAGGGTCCTGCATATAGCGGCTGAGACCTGGCGTGAGCTGTGCGAAAAATTTAGATAGATGCACTTTAAGTATGTGACAACTGGAAGGACATATCTTGGCCGCGAAGAAATCATTAGCACCAACTCGTATTTCATTCGCCAAGATTCGTGAACCTCAAGAAGTACCAAACCTCCTCGCACTTCAAACCGAAAGCTTCGATTGGCTTCTCGGTAATGATGCGTGGCGTTCACGACTTGGACAGAACGAACGCGCAGGACGAGGCGAAGTTCCAAAGACATCTGGCTTGGAAGAAATTTTCGATGAAATTTCTCCGATTGAAGATTTCAACGGATCAATGTCGCTCTCATTCCGCGATCATCGATTTGAACCTGCGAAGTACACGATTACTGAATGCAAAGAGCGCGATTTAACATACGCAGCTCCACTATTCGTTACTGCAGAATTTACAAATAACGTCACCGGTGAAATTAAGTCACAAACGGTCTTCATGGGTGATTTCCCATTGATGACGCCCCGCGGCACATTTGTCATTAATGGAACTGAGCGCGTAGTTGTATCACAGCTCGTTCGCTCACCTGGTGTCTACTTTGAGCGAACCATTGAAAAAGGTTCTGACAAAGATATTTTCACGAGCAAGATTATTCCAAGCCGTGGTGCATGGCTGGAATTTGAAATTGATAAGAAAGATTTCGTAGGCGTTCGCATCGACCGCAAGCGCAAACTTTCAGTAACTGTTTTCCTCAAAGCGCTCGGTTGGACTGATGCTCAGATCACCGAAAACTTTGGCGAGTATGAATCCATGCGTCAGACCCATGAAAAAGATACGGTCACAACGCAAGATGAAGCGCTTCTTGATATTTATCGAAAGATGCGTCCTGGTGAGCCACCGACTAAAGAAGCTGCGCAAAATCTTATTGAAAACTTGTATTTCAATGTCAAGCGTTATGACTTGGCTAAAGTAGGCCGTTTCAAGTTAAACAAGAAACTCGGCTTAGAACACCCACTCAATAAGGGTCTTATCACCATTGAAGACATTATTGCGACCTTGAAGTATTTGGTCGCACTTCATAAAGGTGAGCTTTTTATGGAGTACGGCAAGCAAGTTCGCGTTGAAGCCGACGACATTGATCACTTTGGAAATCGTCGCCTTCGCACCGTTGGTGAATTGATTCAGAACCAAGTACGTACTGGTTTATCACGTATGGAACGTGTCGTTCGCGAACGTATGACAACGCAAGATGTGGAAGCAATTACGCCACAGACGTTGATCAACATTCGTCCGATCACTGCCTCCATTAAAGAGTTCTTTGGTACATCGCAACTCTCGCAGTTCATGGATCAAACCAATCCACTCTCTGGTCTAACTCACAAGCGACGCCTTTCAGCACTTGGACCTGGTGGTCTCTCGCGCGATCGCGCAGGGTTCGAAGTTCGCGACGTTCACCCGTCGCACTATGGTCGTATGTGCCCCATCGAAACTCCGGAAGGACCAAACATTGGTCTCATCGGTTCGTTGGCGACTTATGCACGCATTACACCATTTGGATTTATCGAAACTCCTTATCGCAAAGTAGTTAACGGTCAAGTTACTGACAAAGTTGATTACTTAACTGCTGATGAAGAAGATGAACACATCATCGCTCAGGCAAACGCACCTCTTACTGATGACAATCATTTTGCCGAGCCGCGTGTATTGGTTCGTCGTCGTGGTGGAGAAGTAGAAAACGTTCCGGCAGACGAAGTTGATTACATGGACGTTTCACCACGCCAGATGGTTTCTGTTGCAACAGCGATGATTCCGTTCCTAGAACACGATGATGCAAACCGTGCACTTATGGGTTCAAACATGATGCGTCAGGCAGTCCCTCTTATCCGCGCTGAAGCGCCACTTGTAGGTACCGGAATGGAATTCCGTGCTGCAGTTGATGCTGGTGACGTGATGTTGGCGAAGAAATCAGGAACTGTCCTCGAAGTTTCTTCAGATCAAATCGTTGTGAAAGAAGACGATGGCAACGAAGAGATCTATGCACTTGAGAAATTTATTCGATCCAATCAGAGCACGTCGCGTAACCAGAAAGCATTGGTTAATGCAGGTGACAAAGTTGTGGTTGGCCAACCCATTGCTGATGGTCCATGTACTGATAAGGGTGAAATGGCGCTCGGAAAGAACCTGCTTGTGGCATTTATGTCATGGGAAGGTCACAACTACGAAGATGCCATCATTCTTTCTCAGCGACTTGTCCAAGATGATGTTCTCTCATCAATTCATATTGAAGAGTATGAAGTCGATGCGCGTGATACCAAACTTGGACCAGAGGAAATTACTCGCGATATTCCCAACGTCTCCGAGGAAGTTCTCGCAGATCTTGATGAACGTGGAATCATCCGAATTGGCGCCGATGTAGTTCCTGGCGATATCTTGGTTGGAAAAGTTACGCCGAAGGTCGAAACCGAACTCACACCA
>CAZQWU010000069.1:0-3663 GCA_964597305.1 uncultured Bifidobacterium sp. | reverse complement strand
TTCACAATGGCGCTTTATTGCCTGGCGATCAATTAGATCCCGTCATTGATCCTTCGTTATTAAAGAGCGTACAAGGCACCACAGATTCTGAGCGCTACTTTCTTTATCTTGTTACCCAAATCAAAAAACACGGCTTCGTCGATGGAGTCACAAGCGCGCTTCGTTATATGACTTCACATGTAAATTACTCTTCGATTAACTGCATGGTGATGAACGAGCAGTACTTCATTGCCGCTTGTATCTATAACCCCGATCGAATTCCTGACCACTTTAAGAATCAACTCGATTACTATTTCCTAAAATTCATCAAGCGCGACGGAGAAGTTATTGTTGGCTCAAGTGGATGGAATCAAGAGGGTTGGAGTGACATCCCAAATGGTTCAATTCTTATTGTCGATAGAGCCACTCAGAATTACATTTTGCAGAAGATCTAATTAGGAGTAAATTTCTCGAACGAAATGCCCGAAATGATTAAAGCTTCCCCACAACCTCTAGCTACTGTTCAAGCATGACTTAATTAATGGAATTCTAGTTTCTGCTTCAGTCAAACCTCCGTGATGACCGACCATCGCTAATTGTTGTTTTTCTTTTTCAGGTTCAACAAGGACTAATTCACCATGTGGAATAGCAATAACATCTCCCAGGCGATCAAGAGAATCTTCTGTGACTATCGAACCGAATAATCCTTGAGTCACTGCTTCATTTTTGAGTAGTACGGTCGCTCGATCAGAGAAATATTCCTGCCAACGATTTTTAACATCCTGCGCAGCGCCTTCTCGGACATATAAATGTCGTGCACGAGGCTCTCCCCCTAATAGAGTGATATCGGTAAGCAAATTATTTTCTTTACCGATAACTACAGCATCAGTGCGATTAACCATGCCATGATCTGCCGTAATCCATAATCGAGATCCATGAGGAAGCTCCGTCAAAAGACGGGTAATGAGTTCATTTGTTTTTGCCATAGCAAGATGCCACTTTTCTGACCCCATGCCATCGCTATGTGAGGCATCATCAACATCATTGATATAGAGATAGCAAAACGATTTTTCAAGAGTGAGCGCAGCGACCGTTTCAGAGACTAATTCATCAAGAACATTTGCCCCACGGTATTTCGCACCACGAAGCGCCGCTTGGGTAAATCCCGTTGCTTCATAACGTTTGGCAGCAACGTGTGAGACGTGAATTCCTTCGCGCGAAGCTCGTTCAAAGAGTGTTGATGTTCGTTGCCACATCACCGGGTCGACTCGTTCATCCCAACGCAGTGCATTTAATAAACGACCAGGTTCACCACTTCGTGGAACTTTTACTGTGTATCCGAGCATGCCGTGGATGCCAGGAAGTTCACCTGTTCCTAGCGTGGCAAGGCTGGTCGCAGTTGTGGAAGGAAAGTTAGTGCGTAATTCGGTGTGCAATGTGAGTTGTGATGCAATGGGAAGCGATTGATAATTTTCTAACGCATTCATTCCTAATCCATCAACGAGGAGAATGCACTCTCGTTGTGTAGGACTTTCACCAAGTCCCAATAGGTCTTTGGTATTTGCTACCCCTAGCGATGCGAATACAGACTGTGAGAGGTCGGCTAAGGAGTAGGTCACCTCGCTATCTTTCCATTAGCCTTGTCGTTATGGCGATTTTCTCTCCGCAGGTGCGTACCGCTCTCGATTCTGGATTACCGATAGTTGCACTGGAATCGACCATCATCAGCCACGGATTACCTCGGCCAACAAATTTAACGGTAGCGAAAGAAGTGGAAGCGATCGTTCGCGATGCCGGCGCAGTTCCCGCAACAATTGCGATGATTGATGGCGTCGTTCATGTAGGGCTCACCGAGAGTGAGTTACAGCGGATTGCCGAAGATACAGATGTTTTTAAAGCAACAACGCGCGACCTCGCTATTTATGCGGCTGCGAAAAAATCAGCAGCAACGACCGTGGCAGCAACGGCGCAGATAGCTCATCACAATGGAATCCATTTTTTCGCAACTGGTGGATTAGGTGGTGTCCACCAAGGCGCACGCGATACGTGGGACGAATCGGCGGATCTGACTGCTCTCTCACGAACACCGATCACAATTGTCTGTGCTGGTGCAAAATCAATTCTTGATGTTGGTGCAACGCTAGAACGATTAGAAACTCTCGGTGTGCCCATCATTGGTTTTCAAACACATCGATTCCCTGGTTTCTACTTGAAAGATTCTGGTTTTCCAGTTGAACATCGAGTGGATTCCGTTACAGAGATTGCTAATTTACTTACCGCGCGAGAAGAGCTTGGCACCAACGATACAGCGCTGATCGTTGCGCAACCGGTGGCCAACGAAATGGATCACGCACTCCATGCCACATTATTAAAGAATGGCCTTGCTAGCGCCGAGAGTAAAAAAGTCTCTGGTAAAGGAGTTACGCCATTTCTCCTTGAATATTTTCATTCGGAGAGTAAAGGTGAATCGTTGCGAGTTAATATCGACATCATTAAGGCGAACTCACACCTTGCAGCTGAGATTGCAGTCGCTGCGCGCCGATGAAAGCGCTCTGTATTGGCGATTTAGCACTTGATGTCGTTGCTCTACTTCGAACTGAAATAACTTTTGGGTCTGACACGCAAGCCCATATTTCTACTCATGGTGGCGGAACAGGTGGCAACGTTGCGACCTGGCTCGGTGCGAAAAAAGTGCCGGTATTTCTTGTTACTCGGGTAGGAAAAGATTCTGCCGGAGAAACGCTGCTTCATGAATTAGATACCTACGGAGTAGAGCACACTTCTGAAACGGTCGAGGGTGTTCACACCGGCGTTGTTATTTCTTTAGTTGATTCCCACGGTGAGAGAACGATGTTTCCTGATTCTGGCGCCAATGCAGGGTTGTCACTGAAAGACTTACCTTCACTAGTTGATATTTCGATTGCTTATATTTCTGGATACTCCTTTTTAAATCCGTCATCTCGACCAGGGGTTATCGATATGGCTCGAGAAATTGCGTCAAAAAATATTCCCATCGTTTTCGATCCGGCATCGGTCGGTTCGATGAATTTTCGCGGAGTGACTGGGTTTGATGAGATTCTTCGCTATACCCAGGTAATGATTCTCAATGAATCAGAGGCGCATTTCCTGTCGAAGAAAAATTCATCACATGAGGCACTTACTGTGTTACTTGAACAAGTTCCCTGTGTCGTGATCAAGACTGGCGCAGATGGTGCACTTGCGCAATATCGTGGATCAACTCCAGTAAAAGTTCCGGCGCTACCGACGACAGTGAAAGATACGACTGGCGCAGGTGATGCGTTTGCTGCTGGCTTTATCGCTGCATGGATGAAAAATCATGATTTATCTGAGGCGTTAATGAAAGCGACCTCTTTTGCTGCCGAATGTGTGGCAATTATCGGCGCTCGCCCGCAGGTCGCTCCCTAGTTTCGCTCAATGGGGTTGGCAGAATCCACCCCGTGGCAGAGAAGAAGAAAACAAAAAACGTTGGACCAAAACCTGGTGAACATCCAGGAAAAGTAGTCGACATTGATGTCTCATCCGAGATGTCTGATTCATTTCTTGAATATGCCTATTCTGTTATTTATTCGCGCGCTCTTCCTGATGCGCGCGATGGTCTCAAGCCAGTTCATCGAAGAATTCTTCATCAAATGGCCGAGATGGGACTTCGACCTGAAAAAGGTC
>CAZQWU010000068.1:0-3716 GCA_964597305.1 uncultured Bifidobacterium sp. | reverse complement strand
GTCACGGACGTTCCGTAACAGGAGGGCTTGCATGTTCTTATTTATATCGGCCACCTCTGACGGGGTCGTGAAAATAAGAGGGCTAAGCGTAACCCCCGCTTGCTCGAGAGAGAAATTCGCGGAGCGGGGCTATGGATAACCGCATAGGTGTGGAGCGTTCGCCGAGCGCATTTTTCATTAATACAAAGGCAAAGTAGACAAGGGAAGCGATTCGTAGAAGGAGAATGAAGACATACCAGCCTTCTGGCATACCGAATTTAGCGCCTGTGAATGATGCCAAAAATTGCCAAATGGCGAAGTGATAGAGCGCTTCGCCAATCTGCCAGACCCAAAATGCAGCCCGCTCTCTCTTCTCTCGAATTGCCAATACAGCAAACGGAGTGAGCCAGAGAACATATTGCGGCGAATACACCTTATTAATCGTGGTGAAGGCAGCAACAGTAATAAAGATGAGTAAGAATAAATTATCGTGTGGAGTTTTCGTTTGGAAAATTTCAACATAAAAAACTGCAAGGCCAATAATAATTGCGCATGTTGCGATGACGGCTAAGTAATTGAGTGATGAAACTTTCGCACCGAGCGACGTAAGTGCGTACCAAAAAGATCCCCAGTCTGATTCGCGCGTAAAGTTCATGGAATAAAAACGCGTCCAGCCTTGATAATGAGTCAATGCGATTGGCGCATTAATAACTATCCACGTCGCTGCTGTCATGAGTACATAAGAGAAAAAAGATCTGAGTTTTCTTAGATACATAAAATGCAGCGCTAGGGGGAAGAGAAAAACGATTGGAAAGAATTTTGTTGCTATTGCGATGCCTAATAAGAAGGCTGAATAGTTTGGTTTGTCCTTTGTAAAAAAATAGAGCGCAGCTACAGAAGTAATTACTGCATAGAGATCCCAATTAATAAAGAGCGACCCAATTACGGCTGGTGCGAGTGGAAGTAGGTAAGAAAATTCTGGCGTCAGTTCATGAACTAATAAGGCTAACCCGATAAATAGCGCGATGAGAAGCGCAATGTTGATATCAAAGTAGTTTCGATATGGGTTGTTAGGGTCAGTGACAAAAAACGATGTTGCCCACATCACCAACCCAGTAATAACTGGATATTCAACAGAATTTGTTGCCGAGGAATATGGAAAATCGTGAGTATTCATACCCCGCTCTGAATACAGCGCTGTAATGTCTGAATAACACATATGAATATAGACATCGGGTGTACCCCATCCACTAGCCCGGCAATGTTGGAATTTCACAAACGATAAAAGTGAGGCGAGGATGGCAAGCGCGACCAGCGGACGACTGATGACGCGCATAGTGTGGTTACTTCTTCTTCGTGGCTGAAGGTGTTGGAGTAGGAGTTACCGCGCTCACCGGCAGCGTTGGAACCGGATCTGGAATAGGTCTGACGTCAGTGCCACCGATATTTACTGGCGCTGGAAAATCAATCACTGGCTGATCTTTCAACGCCGCTTTCATGTAAGCGGTCCATATTCTTGCTGGAAATGTTCCACCCGTTAATGAGGTCAGTCCACCAATTCCATTAAGTGATTGGGTTGCATCGTCGCGAAAGAATGCAACTGATGTTGCAAGTTGCGGCACAAAGCCCGAAAACCACGCTGACGCATTATTTTGAGATGTACCTGTTTTGCCAGCACTTGGTCTACCAAGTTTAGAAACGGCAGCAGTTGCGGTACCGGCTCGCGTCACTTCACCTAACGCGTAAGTTAAATCTGCCATCACATCTTTAGCGAATACTTCTTGCGGTTGAATTTGTGCTTGGTACAACACGCCTTTATTTGAACCGAGAACCTCTTTTACTAAAAATGGTTTTGCATATACGCCTTGCGCAGCAAATGTTGCAAACGCTGATGCAACATCGACAACGTGTGGGCTGGCAACACCAAGAACAATGGATGGCGTTGGCATCAATGCAACTGAGGAAGGTATTCCGGCAGCGCGCGCAGCGTTGGCAACATTTTCTAAGCCAGCTTTTATGCCAAGCGGTACAAACACTGTATTAACGGAATTGGCAGTGGCTTTGAGAAGAGTGATGTCGCCAAACTCCTTATCGCCGTAATTAGAGACGAGATACGGCTTACCGGCGTCATCGAAAACTTTCGGTGAGTCACCATTCCATACAGAAGAAAGTGGAATTCCCGCTTGGAGCGCTGCGATAAGTGCAAAAGGTTTAAATGTTGATCCTGCCTGAGTAATGGATTGCGTCGCATCATTAAGTTGGCGCACTAAATAATCTTTACCGCCATACATCGCGACAATCTCACCTGTTCCTGGCCGGATCGATACAAGTCCAATGTGGAGGTTGGCGGGAGCGTTCTTCGGCGCTTCGGCATCAACTGCATCTACCGCTGCAGTTTGTGCATCTTTATCGAGCGTAGTTCTCACCACAAGGCCGCCGATCATGAGTTGATCATCGGTAAATCCAAGTGCATTAAGTTCGGATTGAACTGCTTGAATTAAATAGCCTTTTGGTCCGGCAAGTTGTCCGGTGGATAACCGCGGTCGAACTTGCGGAAATTTTTTCTCCGCTTGGGCTGCGCGCTCTTTACTAATCCATTTTTTCTCGAGAAGCCCATTGATGACATATTTATAGCGAGCTTCTAATCGTTTATCGTTCCCTTTTTTGTAATAAGGATCGTACATTCCAGGCGAACGCAATATTGATGCAAGAACGATCGATTGCTCTATGGTGAGTTGATCAACGCTTCGTCCAAAATACACTTGTGCACCGGTTTCAACTCCGTATGCGCCTCTACCAAAGTAAATGGTGTTGAGATAATTTTCTAAAATTTGATCTTTGGAAAACTGGCTCTCGAGTTTTATCGCAATAACGATTTCTTTTATCTTCCGCTTTATCGTTCGATCCGGAGTTAAAAAAGCTGTTTTTGCATATTGTTGAGTGATGGTTGAACCACCCTGCAGTGATCCACCTCGAAGATTGTTGAAAACTGCGCGCAAAATTCCGACGGGGCTAATGGCGCGATCGGTGTAGAAATTTTTATTTTCCGCTGCAAGAACTGCATGGCGCAGATGAATAGGAATATTTGCCAGCGGGACAATTGTTCGATTCTGCGCGCCAATTCGTCCAACTTCACTTCCATCGGCATATTGGATAACAGTTGCTTGACTGTTCACATAAGCATTGGGATCGGGGATATCAACGGTGAAATAAGCAATGGCAAAACCGAAGACACCGACAACGAATCCAGCGCCGATAGCCATGATGACTAATCGCTTAATTTTCTCCCGGTTTAATGCCACACCGAAAGGTTACCGCTTACTTAACCGACCTCATCTTCGATCGTTCGTTGTTTACGAGGTGGCTTGCGATGTACGCCATCACCTAATAAATAAGAAGAGGAGATATGGTTCCAGCCGCATTCGTTGCAGACTTCAACGACATAGACTCGAAATTCGCCAAACTCTGATTGCATTTCATCGAGTTCGGCAAGTGACTTAAGGCGACCTGAGTATTGACCGAGTTGATCGCCAAAGGTGTAACGAAGTTCAACCATTTTCTCGCCTTTGCAGACCGGACATTTTCGATCTGTTCGCTCGCCATGAAATTTTGCCGCGCGACGAAGATACGGATCAGCATCACAGGCATCGGTTGCAGAACTTAATCCGCGGAAAAGCGCAGAGAGAGTCGCGCGTTTTTTCAGCGAGAAATCAACAAATGCGCGTTGAGACCACATA
>CAZQWU010000067.1:2210-3819 GCA_964597305.1 uncultured Bifidobacterium sp. | reverse complement strand
CACTGTTCTGGGTTGAATAGAGCGCCTCTGCGGCTGCCATTTTCATGGGTTGTTGAGTTGTCATGATTCGAGCAGTCGCATCGCCGGTGATTGCAATAAGGATGAAAGTGATAATGACTGTAACAAAACCAAGTTTTGCCGTCGTACGCGACATCACCACATCTCTATTCTTAATTAATAGGTATGAAGACACTCCGGCAAAAAGCGACCCGGCAGTAAAGAACGCCGCAGTAATCGTGTGAGTAAACGATGCAAGTGCAGTGCTCTGAGTGAGCACGGCGAAAATATCGGTTAATTCAGCACGGCCACGCGCAGTGTTCATCGTGTATCCAACGGGATGTTGCATCCAAGCGTTAGCAGCGAGGATGAAATACGCAGAGAAAACGGTGCCAAAAGAAGCCGCCCAAATGCTTGCTAGATGGATTTTCTTCGGTAACCGATCCCAACCGAAAATCCAGATTCCAAGGAAAGTGCTTTCAAGGAAGAACGCGAGCAGTCCTTCCATAGCAAGTGGTGCACCAAAAATGTCACCAACGAATCGGCTATAAGCGGACCAATTCATTCCGAATTGGAACTCTTGAACAATTCCCGTGGCAACACCAATTGCGAAATTAATGAGAAATAACTTTCCAAAGAACTTCGACGCTCTCAAATAATGTGGTTTCGATGTTCTGTACCACGCCGTTTGCAAGCCAGCGACTAGGAATCCGGTTCCGATTGTGATTGGTACAAATATAAAATGGTAAACAGTGGTGATGGCAAATTGCCACCGCGCAAGGTCAAGCGAATTCATTGTTTAACTCCTTTGTTACTTGCGGTTCCCATTCTGCTCTTTCACTAAATTGCCTGATTGGAAAAACCTTGTGTGACCGCTCACCTGAATAAAAATGTGCGGAATTTGTGGAGTTGTATAGACCCATTGAGTGCTAGCCCCTTACGCTTAGCAGGTGCGATTTCGTCTATTAACTTTCTTACTTGTTTTATGTGTAATCCCTATTTCAAGTGCAGAAGCAACTGAAACTCAAGTGACAGTCATGTCGCGAAACTTGTATCTCGGTGCTGATGTTGGTGTTGCCATGAAGTTGCTCCCAAAGTTCTCCGACGCAGCGCAATTCATGTGGGATCAAGTGAAAGCAACAGATTTTGCTCAACGAGCGCCGAAACTTGCGCAAGAAGTTATGACATATAAACCTGATGTTATTGGTCTGCAAGAAGCGACAATTTGGTATTGCAAGAAGAATGCATGGAGCAAGAAAGTTGAAGTTTTTAACTTTACAAAGCAATTTCTCGCGGAGACAAAGAAAGCTGGATATGAGTATGTTTTGGCTGAGAAATATGGCGTGATTTCGAGAAATCCTGGCTATTCGATAGCAGCCATTCCTTTCTTAACGATGGTCAACGATCCCGCCACTTTTCAACCACTTTTTGGTCAAGATAAAGCAGCGTGTGGCTTTGAAATTGGTGACGCACTTACAGTGCGTAAATCACTCGCATCTCAAGTGAAGCAGGTCGGTAATTCTGAGTACGAACAGACCTACACCATTATTCCAACGCTTATGACAATTTATCGAGGATATACCTGGGCAGATATTTCCATTAATGGTGTCAC
>CAZQWU010000067.1:0-2110 GCA_964597305.1 uncultured Bifidobacterium sp. | reverse complement strand
GTAATTGAAAGTGCAGACGCAACATGTAATGCCTATTGGATAATGAAGCACAATGGTTTTTTTGATGCGAGCCCAGATCCACAAAATCCTGTTAATTATTCGTGGGGATCGAGCGCATTACTTGCCGGCCCAGACGACAACCGTTATCAAGCAGGATTAGCGATGGGGAATACGGGTGGTTTTACAGATCGATTAGATTATGTTTTTGTTAAAAATGGTGTTACGACAATTTCATCGCGCATCATAGGAAATCAGTGGCCAGTCGGATTAAGTACGTGGCAATGTAATTCTCCAGAACAAAGAGAAAACACAAGAAAACTAGCTGGAATTCAGAGAATCGATATTCCCCAGGTAGGTTTTTGCTTCGCCACAGATCATGCAGGTGTTGTTTCAACGATGGGCGTAAGTAACGTAGGTAGTTCGTCAGAGTTCAACGTTCCACCAGCTCATCAACCCTTCCCCATTTCATTCTGGCAATGGGTTGGTATTGGCGCACTTCTCATCATTGTCTGGCGAATCCGACGTCGAGTTACGCGTACGCGAGATGATGACGAGGGTAACGACGAAGAATCTCTCGCTGTATAGTTGGGCCACGTGCGCTTCATAAATAATCCCACGTATGACCTGACATATGACGATGTCTTTATGGTCCCAAGTCGATCAGCAATTTCAAGTCGAATGGAAGTGGATCTTCGCTCATGCGATAACACGGGAACTACGATTCCTATCGTTGTAGCAAACATGACTGCAATCTCTGGACGGCGTATGGCAGAAACAATTGCTCGTCGTGGTGGCATAGCAGTGATTCCGCAAGATATTCCACTTGCCATTGTTAAAGATGTTATTAGTTGGGTGAAATCTCGTCACACATTTTTTGACACACCGATAACACTGTCGCCTTCTTCAACTGTTGCGGATGCAGTCAACCTCATTCACAAACGAGCACACGGCGCCATCGTTGTTGTAGAAAACAATAAGCCGATCGGAATTGTCACAGAGGAAGATTGTGAAGGAGTTGATCGTTTTACTCAGTTACATCAAATTATGAGTAAAGATCTTATGACGCTACCGGATTCTTGTAATCCAAAGGAAGCATTTGATTTTCTCCACAATAATCGACGCAAATTGGCGCCAGTAGTGTCGGCTGAAGGATCATTAAAAGGAATTTTGACTCGAGTAGGCGCATTGAGGGCAACGCTGTATACGCCGGCAGTTGATAAGAATGGAAAACTGCGAATCGCGGCCGCAATAGGCATTAATGGCGATGTTGCCATAAAAGCAGAACAACTTATTGAATGTGGTGCGGACGTTCTTGTTGTCGATACAGCACATGGCCATCAAGTGAAAATGATTGAGGCAATTAAATTAATTCGTAGTATTTCGCCAGATGTTCCGATAGTGGCAGGAAATGTTGTCACAGCAGAAGGAGTTCGAGAACTGATTGAAGCTGGGGCTGACATCATAAAAGTAGGTGTTGGGCCAGGTGCGATGTGCACAACGCGAATGCAAACCGGAGTTGGCAGACCACAATTCTCCGCAGTTTTAGAGTGCGCAGCAGAAGCGAAAAAATTAGGAAAACATGTGTGGGCTGATGGTGGTGTGCGACATCCGCGAGATGTGGCGCTCGCTCTTGCTGCAGGTGCATCGCAAGTAATGATCGGGTCATGGTTTGCTGGAACTTTTGAATCACCCAGCGATCTTCGAACAGATTCCAACGGAAGACTTTATAAAGAGTCATTTGGGATGGCTTCTGCTCGAGCAGTCGCTGCGCGAACTGCTGGTGAAGACGCATTTGAGCGAGCAAAGAAATCAATTTTTGAAGAGGGAATCTCAACATCTCGAATGTATCTTGATCCACAACGACCAGGAGTTGAGGATCTACTTGATGGGATCATCTCCGGACTTCGCTCAAGTTGTACGTATGCCGGAGCAGCTACGATTACTGAGTTTGCAGAGCGAGCAGTCATTGGTATCCAATCTGCTGCGGGCTATGCCGAAGGAAGACCACTTCACTCGTCCTGGTGAGTGTAAATAAAAGTTATAAGGTTGGAAGTACGCGTACGTAGCTCAACGGATAGAGCATCGGTCTTCGGAACCGACGGTTGGGGGT
>CAZQWU010000066.1:1919-4095 GCA_964597305.1 uncultured Bifidobacterium sp. | reverse complement strand
GTGCGATTAAAGGCGAGTGCAAGTGACATCGACGACCACGGCATTCGGTTAGCGAAATTCGTTGTGCCATCAACCGGATCGAGATACCACGCAGCGATATTTTCTTGATACGTACCACCAAATTCTTCACCGAGAAAGTGATGGCCAGGAAAATTCGCAGAAATAACTTCGCGGATATGGGTTTCTACTAAGAGATCAACTTCGGTGACAATATCTGCGGCATTTGTTTTTGTTTTTATTTGTACCGGATTCCACCATTTGGTAAAACCTATTGCCCATTGACCAAGATCGCGTGCCACTTTCATCGCGAGATCGACTTCAACATCGTCGATTGAGGCATAGGTGCGAGGTTGTGGTGGAGTTTCATTGAGGACTTTGTGAAGTAAGGCAAGTTCATTAGTGGTGATGGAGTCAACGCCGATTGCTTTTGCCCATCGCATCGTTGCTTCATCATCTACTGTCCATACCGATACTTTGCATCCCATCGCATGTATGGCATCAACTTTTGGTTTTGTGAGAAATGAATAGTGTGAATTGATGAACGTAGGTTTGAGGTCGCCAATATCCGATGGTGTGATTTCGACTGTGTCATTCCACGGCATCCAAATTTTTGCATCGGGATCGAGGCTGCGAATAATTTTCATTCCCTCTAAATCGCCACACCAATAAATTGTTGCTTTCGAGGTATGGGCAACTTCCCACGCTTGCTTTGCTGGATAGCGCTCTTCCATATCAATCATGAGTACACATTGGGTATTTTCAAAGAGCGGTAATACCTCTTTTAAAAGTGGAATCTTTAGATCTTCAAGTCCGAGCTTTTGTATCTCGGGCCACGTTACATCGGTGATGTTTTTTGCCAGCCCCCACATGCGCTCCAGAGTTGGATCGTGGAGAACAACGACTTCGCCATCGTGAGAGATGCGAACATCGATTTCAACAATGGCAGCTCCGCTGTCGATCGCTGATTGAATTGCGGTAAGAGTGTTTTCGCGAAACCGACTTGAGTCGCCGCGATGAGCGCAAGCGACAGTCATTATGCGACGGAGGCGAGTTTTCCGTTGCGATACACCAACGCTTTATGGATAGTGGCGTAGCCACGAGCACCAACGGCGGGGATATCGGACGATATAAATGCGCGAATTTCAACATCGTTTCGCTTGAGGTACACCTCATGGAAATGGCCACGTGGCACAACAAGTGTGACCGTTGCTTCTACTCCGTTATTTGTTTTTGATGACGAGAAAGAAACATCTTCAGGACGAACACCAATGACATCGCTTCCGGAAGAGATCACGCCATTTGCGTAGGAGCCTTCATAGCGGTTGAGCGAACCGATGAAGTTGGCGACATATTCCGTTGCTGGTTTGTCATAAATATCTTGTGGGGTATCGAATTGTTCGATCTTGCCCTCTTTCATAACTGCGATCCGGTCTGAGATGGAGAGCGCTTCGTCTTGGTCGTGAGTCACGATAACGGTAGTGATACCTAGTCGACGTTGGAGATCGCGAATATCTTCACGAACTTTTACACGAAGTTTTGCATCAAGGTTGGAAAGTGGCTCATCAAGCAACAAAATATCTGGCTCTTGTACAAGTGCGCGAGCAAGCGCGACGCGTTGTTGTTCGCCACCAGAGATTTGAGCGGGGCGAGAATCTTTATGGTGCATCAGATTAACGACGCCAAGTACATCGTGGACACGTTTTTCAATCTCTGCTTTCCCCATTTTTCTCACCTTTAATGGATACGCAACATTTTTAAATACCGTCATATGCGGCCAGAGCGCATAGTTTTGAAAGACCATTGCCGATGGTCGTTTCTCTGGTCCGATATCGGTGACATCTTTACCGGCGAGAGTTACTTTTCCTTGATCAGGAATAAGAAAGCCAGCAATCATACGAAGTGTTGTTGTTTTACCGCATCCCGATGGGCCAAGCAGCGAGACCATCTCCCCTTTTTTCACTTGGAGATCGAGGTTATCGATAATGACGCGACCGCCAAGAACTTTGCTTAAACCTTTGAGTTCAAGTCCGATTTCATTCTGTTGCGACATGGTCATCCTTTACTTGAATTGGCTTCACTTGATTTGGAATCCTTCGGCGAGCTGGCCGCCGATGATGTGTTTACGTGCAAGGCCGATTAACAAAACCGAAGGAATTGTTAAAAGAATGGAAAAGAC
>CAZQWU010000066.1:0-1819 GCA_964597305.1 uncultured Bifidobacterium sp. | reverse complement strand
GTTCCCATCAGGTTAAGAAAATAGTAAAGCGTTGCGATAGTTGCAAAGAGGCCAATTTTCGGAAAAGCGTTGGCAGAAAACATCGTAATAAGAAAAGTTCGACGACCCCAATAGTTATAACGAGCCGATGCGTACGCTGCCGGTAAACAGATCACCATTGATACCAAGACAACGATGGGGCTGATGATAAACGAGTACTTCATCGCCTCTTTGAGCGCTTCTACCTCGAATACTTTACGAAACCAATCAAGTGTCCAACCAGCAGGTTTATAGCTAGGAAATTGCCATTCGGTTGCGAAGGCGTGAATTGCTAACCAGAGCAGTGGACCAACAACAAGAATCAACATCAATATTGAAAAGATCGCGAGAATAATTTTCACGCTCCACGACTTGGTGTGGAGGTTGAGTGGTTGGACTTCGTTTGCCATCAGACGCGACCACTCTCTTTAGCGCTACGGAAATTCGCCCAGATATAGAGCACTGCAATACCCGATGCGGCTGCAAAGACAATAAATGCCATCACAATTGATTGTTGTGGTCGGTTATATGCGGTGAAGAAGTTAGTGATTTCTACACCGAACATGGTTGGTTGATTTGGGCCCAAGAAGAAGGGAATCGTAAATGATCCCATCACACCGATTGATGTAAATGTCGCGACAATGACAATCGGAATAAATGCGAGCGGCAACATAATGGTGCGAATGATGGTGATAATGCTCGCGCCTGCATCTTGCGCTGATTCGATGAGCGCATTAGGAATTGATTGAAAACCTGACGTAATCATCAGAATTGCAAACGGTAGTGAGGTCCATACCGAACCAATCATGATTGCCGGAACCGTCGACGTAATTTGTGGAACATCGACACCAATGGAGTGAAGCAACGTTCGATATAAACCAGCGCCACCATAGAAGGTATAGAGCGCCCAAGCCGAAATCACTACTGGAATAAATAGCGGAGTCAGTGAGAGTCCGGTGAGAATTGACGAGAGTTTTCCACCACGGAGTCGTTGAATTAAACCGATGCCAATGGCAAAGAACAGCGTTAGAGCGGTTGCTACAAATGCAACTGAGAGCGTCGTGCGAAGATCACCAAGAAATCGTGGATCTTTGAAAACATCGTGATAAGCCTGAACGGTAAAGAGATTGCCTTCGCGTGAACGAACATCTTGGCCGATGATGGAAATAACTTCATTCAGGCCACCGGTGTATCCGATAGATAGGAAGAAAGCTAAGAGAATGGGAAAGCCAATAAAAATGCCGAGTACCAGAATTGGCGGTAGAGCCATTATGAAACCAAGTACAGAGAGCTTTGGATCTTTCGATCCAAAGCTCTCTTTCGCGACTTGGTTATTTGTCGCAGTACTCATTTGTTAGTTCAAATAAGTTTCTGTGAGTTCCTTACTTGCCTGGTACTTCAAGCGCCCACGCATTTTTGAAATCAGTTGCGTTGCTTGAAAGATAACCTGGACGAAGTGTTGAAACATCGGTACCAGCAGCGAACTTATCTTGGTTTGCTGCGCTCAAAAGAGTAATCGGAATAACCGGATATCCATTGAGTGCGCCACCAACGATGATGTTCTGGCCTGCAGGAGAAAGAACCCAGTTGATGAACCGTTGTGCCGCAACTGCGTTACGAGAAGTCTTTGGAATACCGAGGTATGAAGGACCACCGGTAAGTGCTGGATTACTAATTTGTGCAACCTTCCAAAAACTTGGAATTGTGCCCGCCTTGAGACCGCTAGCAAACTGATCTGACCAAACAGTTGCCATATCAACGGAACCGTTTGCAATGAGAGCGAGTGTTGCCGCGTTATTTG
>CAZQWU010000065.1:0-4145 GCA_964597305.1 uncultured Bifidobacterium sp. | reverse complement strand
TCTTCTCGCTCGAAATGAGCAAGAGTGAAATCACCATGCGTATGCTCTCGGCCGAAGCTCGCGTAGCGCTCAATAACATTCGTTCAGGTTCTCTCAACGATGAAGAATGGGCTCGATTAGCCCGCAGAATGGGCGAAATCGCTGACGCGCCACTCTTTATTGATGATTCTTCTAACCTGTCAATGATGGAGATTCGCGCTAAAGCACGCCGTCTCAAACAACGCCATGATCTCAAATTAATCATCATCGACTATCTCCAGTTAATGACCTCTGGAAAGCGCGTTGAAAATCGCCAGCAAGAAGTTTCAGAATTTTCGCGACAACTCAAATTATTAGCAAAAGAACTCAACGTACCTGTCGTCGCGATCTCCCAGTTAAATCGATCACCTGAACAGCGCTCCGATAAGAAACCCATGCTCTCTGATCTTCGCGAATCTGGTTCGATCGAACAGGATGCGGACGTTGTTATCTTGCTACATCGCGACGATCTCTATGACTCTCAAAATCGTTCCGGCGAAGCCGATTTGATTGTTGCAAAACACCGAAATGGTCCAACTCGAACTATCACTGTTTCAGCCCAACTTCACTTCTCACGCTTTGTCGATATGCCGCCATCATTCTCATCACGTGAGCAATTTGTGAAAGATAATTAAACTATTTTTTGTAACGAACCACTTTTAACATCATAAATTGCACCCATCACTTCAATTCCTTTAGGAAGAAGTGGGTAGGTAAGTATTCTTATCACATCGGTTTTTAACGCTGCCACCATGTCTTTAACGGTTCGAATCTCAATGCTACGAGTATCAATTCCTGAAGTATCAAAAATAGTTTGATGAATAGTTGCTTCATCATCACTTGCCATTCGACAATCCGTATGGGGCATCACCAGCACTCGCTTCACTCCAAGTAGATGGGTTGCGAGTATGAGTGTTCGCAATACGTCTTCTGTTACTCGCGCGCCAGCGTTACGAAGAATTTTTGCATCGCCACCTTTCATCCCAACAACTTTCAATGGTTCGATTCGAGAGTCCATACACGTGACAATTGCGAGGCCCTGTACGGCAAAACCTGTTAAATCATGCGATTTAAAGCCTTTTTGGTACTCCTTGTTTGCTGCCAGAATGTCATCAAAGTTCATGCTCGCGCCTCCGATTCCATTCGATATTTGTCAGCAAGATAAATTCCCACCAAAACAATCAGTGCGCCTACTAATTGCAACCCATTGAGTATCTCACCTAGCCACCACCATGCAAAGAGACCAGCAAGGACCGGCTCTAACATTCCAATAACAGATGTCGTTGAAGCCGATAGCATGCTTAAACCAAGTAAACCGAAAATGTACGGAACGATTGTTCCCATAACAATGACCCATAAAACAAGTAACCAGCCAGAGAGTTGATGACCTGAGAAGATTCCTAACAAATCCATTTTCTTGGTGAGAACTTCTGTTGGAAAATTCCAAACCGGCAACGCTATTGCCCAAATACCTGTAGCAATTCCCATACCCCACACAGTAAGTGCTCCGCCTGATTTTGTTGCGCTTAATCTCTTACCAATAAGAAAATATCCTGCCAGTGCGAAAGCATCAACGAATGCTGCGCCAAGTCCAAGCACATCAAGTGTGACTCCTTCCCAAACTTGTGCGAGCAAAATTAAGCCGATAAACGCTAAGAAAATAGCTATCCACATTTCTCGTCGTACGTTAACTTTTCTTACAAATCTCACCCAAATAACTATCCAAATAGGCGCTGTAAATTCGATAATGAGAGCAACACTGATATTTATGCGTTGAATGGCCGTGAAATAAAACGATTGGACGATACAAACACCGACAATTCCGAATGCAATCAACCAAGGAATTTCACTTTTTGTCGCCTTCAATTCAGATCGGCGAAAAAAAATATAGTACGACCCAAGAATAAGAAATGCTCCAGTAACTCGAATTTGCGTTAATCGCCAAGCATCAAGTCCACTTAACAGAACTACTTTTGCAACAATGCCGTTAAAGGCGAAAGCAAGCGCTGCTAGTACGCAGAAAATCTCGCCTTTATGGGATTTCAACACCCCGCTACTTTACTTTGTTACTTGCTGGTTAAAACGCTGATTCAGGCAGGTTCATAATCTCACCGTTTTCTGCTTCAACGATCGCTCGTGATGCGGAAATTAAAGGCAAGAAGTTATGGACAAAGTATTTTGCTGATGCAATTTTTCCGGTATAAAAATCAACATCTTTTCCTGAGGCCGAAGAGAGTTTTGTAGCAGCGATATCTGCTTGTCTAAGAAGTAACCACGCAATAATGACATCGCCAACTGCCATTAGTAAGCGAGTGGTATTAAGTCCAGTTTTGTAAATTTCTTCTGGGCTTTCTTGCGACGCCATGGCATGACCAATTAATACAGCATTAATGCCACTTGCATCTTCGAGAGCTTGCGCAAGAGCCTTCTTTTCTTCAGCATTATTTCCACCTGCAGCTGCAAACTTACCAATCTCTTTTGCTAATAAGCCAAGTGCGCGACCACGGTCTTTCACAATTTTTCGGAAGAAAAAGTCGAGCCCTTGAATTGCAGTAGTGCCTTCATACAAAGTATCGATTTTTGCGTCACGAACATATTGTTCTAGTGGCCAATCTTGAGTGAAACCCGAACCACCAAACGTTTGAAGTGATTCTGTTCCTAGCAATGTCCACGATTTTTCAGAACCATATCCTTTAACGATAGGTAGCAATAAATCATTAAGCGCTTCAAGGTCATCAATTTTCGCTTGATCTTCGCCATTTGCTTTTGCAAGTTGCACAGCATCTTGAATAGAAGCGGTATAAAGAATTAGCGCTCGCATTCCTTCGGCATAAGATTTTTGCGTCATAAGCGAGCGACGAACATCGGGATGTTTCATGATGGTGACGCGCGGTGACGCTTTATCGTTCATGACCTTCATATCGCCACCTTGAACTCGAGTCTTTGCATAGGCGAGCGCCTGCTGGTAGCCAGCAGAGAGTGTGGCTATTGCCTTTGTTCCCACCATCATGCGGGCAAATTCAATGATTTTAAACATCTGGGCGATGCCATTGTGAACATCCCCCAGCAAATAACCAACCGCTGGTTCTTTTTCGCCAAGATTCATCTCGCATGTTGCTGAAACATTAAGTCCCATTTTGTGCTCAACTTTGGTGACATAAACGCCATTACGTTTTCCAAGTGCGCCAGTTTCAAAATCAAACATGAATTTAGGAATTAAGAATAGTGAAAGTCCTTTTGTGCCAGGTCCAGCACCTTCCGGTCGAGCTAAAACGTAATGAATGATGTTGGGGTTGAGATCGCTATCGCCAGAAGTAATAAATCGCTTTGTGCCAGTGATATGCCATGTGCCATCTGGTTGCTGTACCGCTTTAGCGCGCCCGGCGCCAACATCTGAACCTGCATCAGGTTCAGTAAGTTGCATGGTTGCGCCCCAATCATTTTCAACCATTAATTTGGCGAGTTTCTTTTGTTGTTCGGTTCCCAACATGTAGGCAACATGCGCGAACGCAAAACCCGAAGCATAAATATGAACTGAGGGATTAGAACCCAAAACCATTTCTGCAATCGCCCAGCGAACAGATGGTGGAATTATGGTGCCGCCAAGTTCAACTGGAACGTCGATTAATCCCCAACCATTATCGACATAAGCTCGATAGGATTTTTTAAAACTCGCAGGAACTTTTACGTCGCCCGTATCTTTATTAAATTCCACACCGAGTCGATCACCTTCGACAAACGAATCAGCAAGATCTTTTTCAGCAAGGCGTTTAATTTCTTCTAACATTCCCATCGCTGTTGCACGATCTAAATCTTTGAAAATTGATTTACCTAAAATTGATTCTCGATCGAGTAAATCAAAGAGACAAAACTCAATATCGCGCAGATTCGCTATGTAATGACCCATAAGCAAAGAATGCTACCCACCGGTAACTTATGCAAGTCTTAATCAGAAACGAGCGGGCGACGGGAATCGAACCCGCGCTGTCAGCTTGGGAAGCTGACGTGATGCCATTTCACTACGCCCGCATGGCTGTGAAGGTCGATGGAGATAAAGCATAGGTGTGAGCGATAAGGTCGCCAACTGTGTTACTCAGTGATCGCGATATCGCAGCCGAAATTGAGGC
>CAZQWU010000064.1:0-4407 GCA_964597305.1 uncultured Bifidobacterium sp. | reverse complement strand
TCAATCGTTCTTTCTCCAATTCTTGAATGCGATCTTCACCTCCCTGTAAATCTTTTATTCTGCGGGCTGCTTTTTCGCCATCGTCAATCAACTGCTCATAGGAGAGCCGTCGATCACTTCCCTTTCCAAATTTCTTGAGTAACTGATTTAACGAAGATTTACGCTCTTGAAGATGTTGGAGCCGTGCTGGATCGGCGTTGAGATCACTGCGATAGCGAACGAACTCCCGATTTAACTCTTGTAATGTTATTAAGAGATCTGCAAAATCGCTGCTGAAACGATCAAGTTTCTCATCTTTGCCGTGTACTGCTTCAAGCGCTTTTCGGGCAGAATTGAATTCAGTAAAAGGATTGAAGTCATCACGTTCACTGAGATTAATGAATTCAGAAACCGCTAACCTCAATTCTTCAACGGAATCAAGTCGCGCAATAGCCGCATCGATTGTAAAAATTTCGTCTGGCTGAGGTTTGAGCGCCGTAAAGGCGGTATGGAGTTCTTCAAGCTCGGCAATCTCTTTCTCTCGTTCGCGAAGAGATTTTTGCAAAGCGAGAATCTCCGCGCTTCGAGTTTTTACCTCCTCGTAGAGTTTTTGATAATCAGTTAATACTGCGTGGAGAAGATCTCCTGCGAAATCATCAAGTAGTTCACGTTGCCGCCATGGTTTGTTGAGTCTCGCATTTGCGCTCTGTCCATGAATCTCAAGAAGTTCTTCAGATACAGTAGAGAGAGTTGATGCAGTCGCAGAAACCCCTCCTAAAAGTCCGCGAGATTTACCATCGCGATTGACGGTTCTGGTTATCAGGAGTTCCCCATCCTCAAGCTCCACCCCATTTTCTTCTAGCAGAGCTATGCACTGTGAAGCATTGTTGATAGAAAAGCGAGCCGACGCTG
Source organism: uncultured Bifidobacterium sp. (assembly GCA_964597305.1). Taxonomy (GTDB): domain Bacteria; phylum Actinomycetota; class Actinomycetes; order Nanopelagicales; family Nanopelagicaceae; genus UBA7398. The sequence continues at coordinate 3,516 of CAZQWU010000064.1, read as the reverse complement.
TTAATCGCTCACTATCTCGGCGAATAAGGTCTGTGTCCGATTTCCCACCAATAACCAAATTCAATGCCGTGAGCACCATTGTCTTACCTGCGCCAGTTTCCCCGGTGAGAACATTTAAGCCAGGCTGAAATTCCACTACTGCGTTATCAATTACGCCCAGTGACTGAATACGCAACTCAGTTAATTGTGATTTACTTGATGAAATCCTTCTCTTCTTATTGGAACGCGATTCCTTATCACTCACCACGCCATCCTTCGACAGGTAGTTTAAATTTAGCGACAAGGCGATCGGTAAATATAGGCTCTTCGATATGCGCTAGATATATAGATTTTTTATCGCTTGTAAGGATTATTCGATCATGTTCTTGCAATTGAACTTTTCGTAAGCCATCCGCTGATAGAACCGCTTCATCGGATTCGATATCGATAGCAATGGTGGAGTCTGGTGAAATAACCATGGGGCGAGAAAATAGAGCGTGCGCTGCCAATGGGAGAAGAACTAAAGCTTCAACTTCCGGCCACACAATAGGGCCTCCAGCAGAGAAGGCATATGCCGTGGATCCGGTTGGCGTAGCGCAAATAACGCCGTCACAACCCCATCGAGATAACGGACGATGATCAACTTGCACAAAAAGTTCCACCATCGCTTCCGTATTTCGCTCAATTGTTACTTCATTGAGCGCCCACCCGAAATCAAATCTTTGTTCGTTTCGTTGAACTTCGTATTGGAGCACCATTCTTTTCTCGGCGGTATAGGTTTTATTAACAATTGCTTCAACGAGTGCGTTCCGAGTTGGTTTATCTATTTGCGCTAAAAAACCCACATGACCAACATTTACTCCAAGGACAGGAATCTGTGTCCCACGAACCAGCTCCGCTCCACGCAAGATTGTTCCGTCACCACCGAATATAAGAGCGAGTTCTGTCTCGGGGAGCCATTTCTCGACATCTGTCGATACCACGTGGGTAACACCACTGATGCGAACTTGTGAAGGTGAATAAAACACAAATTCTTTCCCTGTGAAATCTTCCACGAGCTCCTGTGCGGCGACTAACGCTTCTCTCCGTGAAGGATGTACCACTAACAAAACTTTTCGAGATTGCTCTGTCACTGTGGTCCTTTCGCGATTGCGTCAATCAAAAGAGCATCATTGAGTTCCGCTGAACCCTTTTTGAGCCAGAGAAAATATTCCACATTCCCAGAAGGCCCTGGTAATGAGGAAGCAACAACGTCTACGCATCCTAAACCTAGCTCGAAAGCTGAATCTGCCACCTCTTTAACTGCTTTTTTACGAAGCTCGCTATCACGTACGACTCCGCCAGCCCCTAATTTTTCTCGCCCCACTTCAAATTGTGGTTTCACCATAACAATCAAATCAGCGGACTCAGTTGTTACAGCTTTGAGAGCGGGAATAACTAATGTCAAAGATATAAAAGAGAGGTCGGCAACAACGAGATCGACCGGATTTCCAATGTGGTCAAGTGTTAAATGGCGGACATTGGTGCGATCGAGAACAGTTACGCGCGAATCTTGTCGAATTTCCCATGCTAATTGACCATAGCCAACATCCACTGCGATCACATGTTCTACTCCACGTTTTAACAACACATCTGTAAATCCACCAGTGGAAGCGCCTGCATCAAGGGCACGTTTGCCAGACACTACAAGCGAAGAAAAATGATCAAGTGCACCCGCTAATTTATGCCCACCACGCGAAACAAAGTCATCTCGAACTTTTGCAAGTTTTATTGACGTTTCCGGATCTACTTGAGTCGCAGATTTAGATGCAGGAATTCCATTTACTAAAATTTGGCGAGACTCAATGAGGTCGTTCGCATGATCGCGGGATCTGGCTATTCCACGTCGGACCAATTCTGCGTCTAGCCGGGTGCGCACTACAAACCTTCGACAGCGGTAAGCGTTTCGTTGAGGTCGCGATGTATCTCGTGAAATCGAGCGCCGTGTTCAGCTAGTGGCACTTGGGTTATTGTCGAGATCGAATTTTTGATTTCTTCTAACTTCTCAGTGACGTTAGAAACGGTCGTCGGCTCTTCACTCACTCGGTAAAGGTACCTAAATTTTCCGCATTTCTCGCGCCTCCACCTGCCAGCGACTTGCCAAACCATTGGCGCCCTTCCAAAATCGTCGACGAATTACCCCCGCCACTTCTATCCACTCATTGGTCGCTAGCGATTTTGAAAGACGTCGCAATGGGGCTCTCTTTGCCGAGATATCAAGCGTGTCAAATCCACTGTCGTCCCGCTTTACTATCAAACGAAATTCCACAACGGGATCGCCATTAGCCAAAACTTTATCCCGCAGATCACCACTCACCCGGCCTCGCAGAACCACAGAATTTCTAGAGCGATCGCGTACTTTAGAACGTGAAGTTTTTACTGGCTTGGTTGTAACCATAACATCCTCATTTTCAACTTATATATTCCATCTCGCTGTTATCCATAGACCTTGATGACTTTCGAACGGATTATGTAGACCTTAGAACATAAGGCGAAGTAACTTTTCAGCGAGTGGTAATAACTTAAAACTGTGAATAATCGTTAGCGAGTAGTGAAGGTGGGCTTCAACGTCCGGCGAGAGCTTTAGCTCGCTCATATGCGGCGATGAGTTTTTCACTCCAGAGCGCATCTTTAGTATTGAGTTGTTTACACGTTAAAGTGACAACAGCAGCCTCTGGTTGACCCAAATCTATTCGGCACTGAGCAGAGACGATACGCAATTCAACCTCTTCAGCATCCTTCAGAGAGTTCATTTTAACTTTGCCAAGCGTTTCTAAAGCTTTGCGAGGGTTTCCCAAAGCGCGTTCTGCTTCTGCCAAATAGGGCAAAATACCTTGATTTCCGCTGATTCTAAGAGCTGCCTTTAACTCTCTTTGGGCAACATCAAGCCGTCCACTTTTGAGCGCTGCTATACCTGCCCGTTCTCTTACGAGCGCAAGACGACCTGCTCTAAATGAGGCTGATTGGCCATGCCAATACGCTCGCTCAGGATCTGTTTCAAGAAAGTGAGAAAGTGCCACTAAATGGCGCGCTACTGTGAGGGCATTTTCTTCGGTTAAGCCAGATAATTGATATCGATCCCGTTTCTCAAGTTCTTCTCCGGTAATGCTTTCAGGAATTTCTGGATCACTAAATTTTCTTATTCGTCGAGGTTCTTCTCGACGACGCATCGGCCGTTCAACCTTATTGTCCGGTGAATTATTACTTCGCACACTTTTACCTGAAGAGTTCTTATTGGATGAATTTCTAGTGGAAGAATTTCTGGATGAAGAATTTCTCGTGGAAGAATTTTTGTCAAAAGTTTTTTTTGAGATGGGTCTCTTTTCCATTGGTCTCTCCCATCGTGTTTAATCAAATCACTACATGGAACTACATTTCACTACCGTATCGAAAAGATAAAATGTGAAATTACCTTATAAAAATAAAAAGGGGCCGCAATTGATTGCAACCCCTTTTTGAATATATGCCCGGCGGCGTTCTACTCTCCCACACAGTGAC
>CAZQWU010000063.1:0-4493 GCA_964597305.1 uncultured Bifidobacterium sp. | reverse complement strand
TGTTATCTCTGGCTCTACTAACTCATCAAAAATAGTTCCTATGGTTTGGTCGATGTAAAAACGAGGATATCGTCGCCACATTTCTAGGATTTCGATTTCCCAACGCACCCGTGCGAATGCGCTTCGCAATAAAAATACGTCAACCTCGTCATCGGTGGAAATATCGGTAAAGCGCTCACATAAATTTTGAATTTGGTTCTCGAACTCTTTAACTTGTACTAAATAACCTTGCACATCAGCCGCGCTCCAAAGTGGAACCCAATTCTTAGGTCGTTCTATCCGCGGAATATCATCATGGGACCGTGGTTGTTGATGTGAACGCCATGTCCAGAATTTTTCTGAAAGGTCATTGAGCTGTGCTGTAAATGTCATCCCGGCACAATAACTCAGTACATGAGAAAACCCCACCGATAACGATGGGGTTTTCTTTCGTGAGATATCTCTTAGAGGTCGTAGTACAACTCAAACTCTGCTGGATGTGGGCGAAGTCGGACGTAATCAACTTCTTCCTTTCGCTTCCAGGCAATCCAGGTTTCGATGAGATCTTTCGCGAAGACGCCACCGCGAGTAAGGAAGTCGTGATCGCGCTCCAAGTTATCGAGCACTGCATCAAGTGATCCTGGTACTTGCGGAATAGCTTTTGCTTCCTCGCCAGAAAGTTCGTAAATATCTTTATCGACGGGGGCTGGTGGCTCGATCTTGTTCATAATTCCATCGATACCTGCCATCAACATTGCCGCAAATGCGAGGTATGGGTTTGATGATGGATCTGGGCAACGGAATTCGATTCGCTTTGCTTTGGGATTTGAACCCGTAATAGGAATTCGAATACAGGCAGATCGATTTCGTGCCGAGTATGCAAGATTTACCGGTGCTTCATATCCTGGAACAAGTCGTTTGTAGGAGTTCACAGTTGGATTTGTAAACGCCAGTAGCGATGGTGCATGTTTTAAGAGTCCGCCGATATACCAACGAGCGATATCGGAGAGATCGGCATAGCCATTACCAAAGAAGAGTGGTTTTCCATCTTTCCAGAGTGATTGGTGGCAATGCATTCCAGAACCATTATCGCCAAAGAGAGGCTTTGGCATAAAGGTGGCGGTCTTGCCCGCTTTCCATGCAGTGTTCTTCACAATATATTTGAATTTCATTACGTCATCACCAGCGTGGAGAATGTCAGAGAATCGATAATTAATTTCCATCTGACCAGCGGTTCCCACTTCATGGTGAGAACGTTCGACATGGAGTCCTACTTGCTCAAGATTCATCACAATTTCATCTCGAAGATCTGCGAATTGATCTGTTGGCGAAACAGGGAAATAACCACCTTTAATACGTGTGCGATATCCACGGTTTGGAGTGCCATCAGCATCCGTTTCAATTCCGGTGTTCCATGCTCCTTCATAGGAATCAATATGGTGGAACGCTTGATTCATATCAGTCTTAAATCGAATTCGATCAAAGATATAAAATTCTGCTTCCGGTGCAAAAAACGCGGTATCTGCAATTCCCGTGGACCGCATAAATTCAACTGCCTTTGCAACCACACCGCGTGGATCGCGACTATAGGGAGTATTGTCGATCGGATTGTGCACGCTAAAGGTAATAACAAGTGTCTTCTCTTTGCGGAAGGGATCAATAAAGGCCGTTTCTGGAACGGGAAGTAACTTCATATCGGATTCGTGGATCGATTGAAATCCGCGGATGGATGATCCATCAAACATCAATCCATCATTGAATATTGCTTCGGAAAATTCTGATGCTGGAACATTGAAGTGATGTTGGATTCCTGGCAGATCGATAAAGCGAACATCAATAAGTTTGACATCTTCTTTTTTAATATATGCGAGCACTTCAGATGCACTCTTAAACATGGCTCTCCTGGCTTGGTTCTCGTAGTGACTCAGCTCCGAGTCGATGAGGCAAAGGTTATGCCGTGCTCGTGAAAAAGGAATAACTGGCTTGTTACATCTATGTTTCGTTTTTTCACGGTACGGTCTGAGCGTGAATGGTGATGTTAGCCCCGTCTCATATGCTCGACGTTTCGCGGCGCTTGCCCTCGATTGGGGGATGTCGTGGGCCGTTGCCGGTTTTGCAACCCAACGATTTCTCGGAATTGGCAATTGGATCTTGGTCATCTTTTTCTGCGAAGTGGCGTTCTTTACGGCGCTCACTGGTCAATCTGCGGGGCAGAGGATTCTGGGACTACGGATTGTCACATGGTCGGGACACTTACCGGTTTCTGTGTGGGCGGCGATACTTCGAACGATTGCGCTCTGTTTGGTGATTCCACCATTGATCACAGATGGCCAGGGTCGTGGCCTCCATGATCGATGGGCACATACCACTGTGGTTAGAGTTCGTTAATCCGCGCCTTCACCATATCGCAGATAAGTTTCTCGTTAACTTTCCAATCGTTAGGAATCCCAATAGTTTTTTTCTTGACATCCAAATCTCTTAATCGTGGTAAAAAATCGTTCAAGACTTTTGTACTCCACGGCGCAATCAGCAAATGGTTTTTTGAAGCACTCAAACCAAAAACATATGCGTTGTCAATTTTTGCCATCGGTTGATTCCATGCAATGACAACTTCTATCGAGGGAAATTTTTTCTTAAGTGTAGAAAATATCTTGCGCGCGGTTTTTGCCTGAACGGGAGGCAGAGCTGAAAAATAGTCAGTTGGGCTTGAAAATCTCTGCGAAGAGCGCGACCCACGTGAATACATCACCAGCGCGTTGGCATGTACTTGAGAGAATCCAAAGTTTTCTTTGAGATAAGCAATTTGATCTTGATATTTCTTGCTACCGATTTTTTTCATTATCGCAAACCAATATGACATCGGTTCGCCATAGCGTTTCTCGATTCGAGGGAAATGAGCTTCGCGGCTCTTGTCTCCAGCCACGATGGCTAGCGCTTAGGCATGCGAATATTTTTCGGCATTGGCCCTTTCGGTATCGGGATATTCATACCGCCAATTGCCTTCATTCGAGCGCGTAATTCACGCACTTGATTATTCGTTAATTTCTTTGGAAATTTCTTCATGTGTTTCTGAAGTTTGCGAATACTTACTTGGTTTTCCTGATTTCCCACGATCAATTCATGGACGGGAACGCCAGGGGCAAATCGCTCCGTCTTACGACGCTCATCGAGAAGTAACGTTCGAACTGCAGAACTACCTTCGCCAACTAAAACCACACCAGGTCGTCCCACTGCGCGATGGACCATATCTTGATTTCGATTCACCGACACTGCGGGCGTTACAGTCCAGCCTCGTCGAATAGCCATTAAAACGCTGGCACCTGCGCCAATTTGTCCTTCAATTGAAGCGTAAGCAGCATTACCTGCAACGCGAGTGAAGAAGAAAAATGCTGCGAGAAATGCAACGGGGAGAGCGAGAATGCCAAAGTAGATAGGGTGATGAAGCGCATTACCTAAAAGAATTCCAACGATCTCAACTGGAATAAAGATGAGAATGCACCACACCATAATGAGTGGTTTCTGTTGTTTCGTGAGCGAATATGCATCGCGAATCTCTTTAAATCGAACCTTTTTTTCCCCTGAAGCTGAAGCGTCTGCTTTTTTCTTTCGCCCAAATGCCATGACCTGATATTAGCCTTTCGCTCTTAGTTCACTTACTTTTTGCGACAACTGATTCTTTAGGACAACTGGTCTAGCGTAGGAGCAGTGCCACCCAGGCGAGCAGGCGCCCATCGTTGCCCATGATGACTATCGGGATATTCCGATTGAACTTTCATAAGAAGTGCCTCTAATCGAGTACGTAATTCACGCTCTGCACTTTCGACATCGGCATCACGTGCCACATGGAACGGCTCATCAATGGCAACCGATATGGGAATTCGCGATCGAGAAAAATCACGAGGTAGTTTCTTGGTCCAAATCCGCTGTGAACCCCAGACGATCGTCGGCAGAATGGGAACTCCGGATGCCATGGCAAGACGGACCGCACCTGTTTTCATCGCTTTGATTTCAAATGATTGCGAGATCGTCGCCTCGGGAAAAATGCCAACAATCTCACCCGATTTTAATGCGCGCAATGCAGCAACAAATGATGAAGAACCGCTCGCTCTATCAACGGGAATATGTTTCATTCCTCGCATTAGTGGACCAGCGATGGGATGATCAAAAACTTCCTTTTTCGCCATAAATCGCACAAGACGTTGCGCAGGAAGAACCGCTGTTCCGGCGATAGCAAAATCAAGGTATCCAACATGGTTTATTGCCATGATCGCACCACCGTCGCGAGGCACGTTTGCCTCACCGGTAAATGTAAATTGCAACCCAAGATATTTCCAAAAACTTTTTATTGCGATGATGACGGGTGGATAGACCAACTCAGCCACGAACTACACCGCTCATGTTCTCCGCAGAAGCGTTCATGGTAGAGCGAGCAATGTTCTGGGACTCTTTTATTTCCAGCGCTTGCTTATATAGTCGACCTGCGCGATAACTCGAGCGAACGAGCGGTCCACTCA
>CAZQWU010000062.1:0-4659 GCA_964597305.1 uncultured Bifidobacterium sp. | reverse complement strand
TGTTTATGCCTCCTCGCGACGTACAACGCGGCACTTGACCGGTAATTTGTGCATAGCGCGGGTTAACGCTTCGTTTGCAACTTCCTGAGTAACACCAGAAATTTCAAACATCACGCGACCTGGCTTGATATTCGCGATCCACCACTCTGGAGAACCTTTTCCAGAACCCATACGAGTTTCGGCAGGTTTCTTGGTGATTGGGCGATCTGGATAAATATTGATCCATACTTTTCCACCACGTTTGACGTGACGGGTCATCGCAATACGCGCAGCTTCAATTTGGCGGTTTGATACATAACCACCTTCAAGAGCTTGAATTCCGTAATCGCCGAACGCAACAAAAGTTCCGCCCTTTGATTTACCCGAACGCTTGGGATGATGTTGTTTACGGTGCTTAACGCGACGTGGAATTAACACTATGCATCAGCTCCTTCACTTGATCCGGTTGCTGGAGTTTCTGTAGCAACTGGTGACTCGGTAGCGACGGCGCTCTCTGCAGAACGTTCTGCGACGCTGGTCTTTGTCACTTCTCCGCGCGGTGCACGAGGTGCTCGGCGTGGGCGATCTGCTTTAGCAGCTTTAGCTTGGGCAAGAGCTGCAGCTTCTCGCTCTGCGCGCGATTCAATAACTTCGCCTTTATAAATCCATACTTTGACGCCAAGTCGACCAAAGGTTGTATGTGCTTCATAGAAGCCATAATCAATATCGGCACGAAGAGTATGTAATGGAACGCGACCTTCACGATAGAACTCAGAGCGAGACATTTCTGCGCCACCAAGTCGACCACCGCATTGAACTCGAATTCCTTTTGCGCCAGCCTTCAGTGCAGTTTGCATTGACTTACGCATTGCGCGACGGAAAGAAACACGTGCCGCTAATTGCTCAGCGATACCTTGAGCTACAAGTTGCGCATCAGTCTCAGGATTCTTCACTTCAAGAATATTGAGCTGAACTTGCTTACCTGTTAATTTTTCAAGATCGAGACGGAGTCGATCAGCGCCTTCGCCACGTCGACCAATAACGATTCCTGGTCGAGCAGTATGGAGATCAATACGTACGCGTTCGCGAGTACGTTCAATTTCAATATGGGAAACGCCAGCGCGCTCCATACCTTTCTCCATCGTGCGACGAATCAAGACATCTTCCTTGACGTAATCTTTATACAGTTTCTCTGCGTACCAACGTGACTTAAATTCAGTCGTGATACCCAACCGGAAGCCGTGTGGATTTATTTTTTGACCCATTTATTCGGTCACATCCTTTCCTGCTCCGGCAGCAACTGCTGCTTTACGTGCTTGCGCTTTTGAAGGACGGCGATAGTTCTTGTCATCAGAGAGAGTGACAGTGATCTGACAGCTACGCTTCAAAATTTGATATCCACGACCTTGTGCACGTGGGCGGTAACGCTTCATCGTGACACCTTCATCGACAAGAGCTTCAGTAACCCAAAGTTCTGATGCATCACGGAGCGCAGGATTTTTCTGTTTCGCATTCGCGACGGCAGAGTTAAGGAGCGAGTAAAGATCTTCGCTCACGGCAATCTGCGGTGCAAACTTCACAATATTGATCGCTTCATCAGCGCGCTTACCGCGAATTAGGTTGACCACGCGACGCGCCTTTTGTGGCGTTACGCGCAGTGAGCCAGCTTTTGCAGTGGCCACAAGTGGCGCAGTTTCAGTTGAATTAGGCACTTGGTGTCACCGCTACCTTTCGATCTTCCTGTTTTACGTGGCCACGGAAGGTACGAGTTGGTGCAAACTCACCGAGTTTGTGACCAATCATCGCTTCAGTGACGAAAACTGGAACATGCTTGCGACCATCATGAACTGCGATGGTGTGGCCGATCATCGATGGTGTGATCATGGAGCGACGTGACCAAGTTTTGATAACAACCTTGGTGTTCTTCGCATTCTGTTCATCCACCTTCTTCTCAAGGTGTTTGTCCACGAATGGACCCTTCTTCAAACTACGTGGCATGTAAAGGGCTCCTTTATCGGCTCTTATTGGATGGACGACGACGGACAATGAGTTGATCGCTCGCTTTTTTCTTGCGAGTACGAATTTCTGGTTTACCCCACGGTGAAACTGGATGACGTCCACCGGAAGTTTTACCTTCACCACCACCATGTGGGTGATCAACAGGGTTCATAACAACACCACGAACAGTTGGACGCTTGCCTTTCCATCGCATGCGACCAGCTTTTCCGTAGTTAATATTTGATTGTTCAGCGTTTCCTACTTCGCCAACTGTTGCGCGGCAACGCACATCGACGTTTCGGATTTCACCCGATGGCATACGAAGTTGTGCATAGGGACCATCTTTAGCAACGAGCTGTACAGATGCACCAGCAGAACGAGCGATGCGTGCTCCGCCACCAGGACGAACTTCAATCGCATGAATAACAGTTCCCACCGGGATATTACGAAGCGGCAAGTTGTTGCCTGGCTTGATATCTGCAGAGGGACCATTTTCAATCTTGTCGCCTTGTTCTAATTTATTCGGTGCGATGATGTAACGCTTCTCGCCATCTGCAAAGTGAATCAACGCAATACGAGCAGACCGATTGGGGTCGTATTCAATATGCGCAACTTTTGCAGGAATTCCATCTTTATCGTTTCGGAGGAAATCAACAACGCGATAAGCGCGCTTGTGACCGCCACCTTGATGACGCGTAGTTACTTTGCCTGATGCGTTTCGGCCACCCTTGCTATGTACTGGTCGGAGTAAAGACTTTTCCGGAGTTGAGCGGGTAATTTCAGCGAAGTCAGGAACGCTTGCGCCACGCGAGCTTGGCGTAACTGGCTTTAACTTACGAAGTGCCATGGTTCTCCCTTTTCCCTGTTTCCGTTAGGAAACTGGGCCTCCAAAGATGTCGATACGTTCACCGGCAGCAATCTGCACAATCGCACGCTTGGTGTCGCTTCGCTTGCCAAGACCAAAGCGGGTGAGCTTCTTCTTGCCTTCGCGATTCATCGTGTTGACCTTGAGTACTTTCACGCCAAAAATCTTTTCGACCGCAATTTTGATTTGGGTCTTATTGGCATGGGTAGCAACAAGAAATGTGTACTTGTTTTGATCGAGTAAGCCATAAGACTTTTCCGATACAACAGGAGCAATTAATACGTCGCGATGGTCGTTCATGCCGATACTCCAACTTCGCTCTCACGAGCAACTGCTGTAACAGCTTTGCCCTTTGCTGGCCCAGCGATGAAATCTTTTATCGCATCGTGGGAGAAAACGACGTCATCAGAATTCACAACATCGTAAGCATTGAGTTGATCAGCAACAATAAGGTGAACATCTTCGACTGAACGAAGTGAGCGCCAGACATCGTTTTCGCTGCGAGCAACGACTACGAGAACTTTTTGCCGATCTGAAAATTGTCGAACAGCCGCTAACGCACCTTTGGTTGATGGCTCTTTCACAATTCCATCAACGATATGAATACGATCATTGCGTTGACGATCTGAGAGCGCACCGCGAAGGGCAGCAGCGATCATTTTCTTTGGTGTTCGTTGATCATAAAGACGTGGCACAGGACCTTGCGCAACGCCACCATGGCGTTGGTTAGGCGAACGGGTTGAACCCTGCCGAGCGCGACCAGTTCCCTTTTGTTTGAACGGTTTCTTACCACCACCGCTTACTTCACCACGGTTCTTGGCTTTGTGAGTACCTTGGCGAGCTGCAGCAAGTTGTGCAGTGACAACTTGATGGATCAACGGAATATTAACTTGCACATCGAAAAGGTCTGCCGGTAGATCAAATGAACCGACTTTCTTTCCTTGTGCGTCGTTAATGTCGATTGTCAATGACATCGTTATGCACCTGCCTTTTCACTCTTCACAGTGCTTTCAGCAACTGCCTTCTTCGATGCTGACTTGATAAATACTGTGGTTCCGATCGGGCCAGGAATTGCACCTTTAATAAGAATGGTGTTGTTCTCTGCATCAACAGCATGAACAGTGAGATTTTGTACGGTAACTTTCTCAACACCCATACGTCCCATCATTCGCTTACCTTTGAAAACGCGACCTGGGGTTGTTCGGTTACCGATTGATCCAGATGTTCTGTGTTTACGTTCGACACCGTGGCCATCGCCGAAACCGCGGAAGTTGTGGCGCTTCATCACACCGGCAGAACCTTTACCAAGTGAAACACCTGATGCATCAATTAATTCACCAGCGGAAAAAACATCGGCTTTAATCTCTTGGCCAATGGTGTAATTCGCTGCGCCAGAGGTACGAAGTTCTGCAACATCTTTACGTGGCGTTACGCCAGACTTTGCAAATTGGCCAGCCAATGGCTTGGAAACTTTACGTGGGTCGATTGCGCCAAATGCGAGTTGGACAGCTTCGTAACCATCTTTTTCTACTGTGCGAATTTGAGTCACAACGCATGGTCCAGCATTCACAACAGTCACAGGAACAACATGATTTTGTGCATCGAAGACCTGAGTCATACCGAGCTTGGTACCAAGGATTCCCTTGATCGCTGAGCCCTTAGATTGAGTAGTTGTCATTGTCAGATCTCCTACAACTTAATTTCAATATCAACGCCTGCGGGAAGATCGAGACGCATCAACGAGTCAACTGTCTTTGGTGTCGGATCGATGATGTCGATGAGGCGCTTATGTGTGCGCATCTCGAAATGTTCGCGGC
>CAZQWU010000061.1:0-4906 GCA_964597305.1 uncultured Bifidobacterium sp. | reverse complement strand
ATAACTATTTCCTTTCCATATCTCGATTAACCCAATATCCCCATCAACTCCGCGCCCCTGCAAGAAATGCATCGAGCTCTGCTTTGGTAGGAATTCCACTCTGTCCATCAAGCGCACGACATGAAAGTCCTGCGACGGTATTTGCAATTGCGACTGCCTCTTCTATCGGCTTATTCCAGACTTGCGCGGCAACGAGTGCGCCATGAAAGACATCTCCTGCGCCAAGCGTGCTAACAATCTCTGTAGAGATTGCAGGAACCACTCCCGAGCTAACTCCATCTGAGTAGACGCTACCTTCCCCACCCTTGGAGATAACAACTATGTTCCTATCTGATTTAGCTGTTGAAACATCGGTGGTGATGTTTTCCGACGGCGCGTAAAGATCGTAATCCGCTGAATTTAATCCCGGAGTTGTGTAGCCAATATCAATGGAGAGCTTCGCGCTTCCCCCACGGCTTATTCCCCAATTCTTCAGCGCCTGCATGCCGAACTGATCCACATGTATCCAGCCATAATCATTGGTATTTGCTGGCTTTGGGGGAAATTCCTTGTGAGGCTGAACCATAATGGCTCGGGTTTGTTCGCTCTTGGAGACAACAATTGTTCCCGTTGCTGTTCGCAAAGTTGTGTCCACTATGACATTTTGAGTATCAACACCCTCGCGGAGCAACATCTCGAGGATCTCTCTTCCGTCGTCATCGTCTCCAATTACACAAGCAAGAGATACTGAAACACCAAGCCTTGCTAGAGTTACTGCGGCAGTTGTTGCAGGGCCACCAAAAGATCTCATTGATTCAATTGCTACTACTCGTTCATTTGCCTTAGGGAAATACTCTACAAATACAATGTTGTCTCGAGTTGCCATACCAACACACAGGACATCTAAAGTCATTGATTCGGCTCCGCCAAATACGCAAACCATGCATCTCTAGCATTATGAATGTGTTGAACACACATGAGTCTTGCAGTTAGAGAATCTTGACTTTCAATAGCGTTGAGTATTTGGCCATGCTCAAATTCAGACGCTTCAATTCGCCCCGGAAGTTTCAAGGTGTTATCCATTGATTTAAACATGATGTCCTGCAAAGTTCCAAGGGTCTGGTTCAGGAAGTGGTTTTGAGCACTTCGAGCAACTGTTAAGTGAAATTGCATATCGAGGCGTCGTACGTTATCGAAATCAATCGGAAGAGTATTGATTGCTTCATTTAATGCTTTTGCTGCTGATCTCATATCTGTCAATTGAGACGCAGTTCTTCTCTCTGCGGCCCATTCGACAGCCGGGGCTTCGAGAATTTCGCGCATCTGGAACAGTTCTTCGATTCGATGTTGTGCAGCCTTGAGAGAGTCACGGAGTTTCTCTCCTACTTCTTCATCAAGAACGAAGATGCCAATCCCATGTTTAACCTTGAGGCGACCTTGCACTTGCAGAATCTGAATGGCTTCGCGCAATGATGGGCGACTAATGCCGAGTAATTTCGCTAATTCCCGCTCCGACTCCAATCGATCTCCAGCCTTGAGACCTCGATGCTCCATATGGTCCAAGAGCAGTCGAACCTGACTTTGCAGTCGAGGTGGATTGTGAATTAGTGGAGTAGACATCAGCCCTTAACCGCACCAGCTGTAAGCCCTGCAACGAATGTTCTCTGCATCAATAGATACATGATTACCATAGGTACAGATGCAACCATCACGGCAGTAAATATCATCGAGAAACTAATCGCATATTCGCCACGGAAATCAAGCATTGCTAATGGCAGAGTCTTCTTATCCTGTTGAGTGATTAACAAGAGTGGGAAAAGTAAGTCGTTCCAAGTGATAACGAATAAGAAAATGGCTACTGCACCCATTGATGGTTTTGACAACGGCAAGGCAATTGACCGATAAAGTCTTACTGGACCAGCGCCATCAATAGAGGCAACTTCGTACATTTCAGAAGGTATCTGTCTAAAGAAGGCAGTGAGAATGAATATGGCAATGGGAATTGTCGCAGCGATATTGATCAAAACGAGTCCAGTTAAAGTGTTATTCAGCTTTAACTGTACAAACAATTGAAAAATTGCGATGATGTTTGTTGCTGCAGGGATTGCTAACCCTAGTGAAAACAAGACAAATAAAACCTTGCCTGTGACATTAAACATTCTCGCTATTCCAAATGCAGCTAGGCTGGCCAAAAGCAAGGTAATTGCGACCGAGAACCCAGTCACGATAACGCTATTCAAGAAATTCTGCTCAATTGCACTCTCCGTAAATAGCCGTTTGTAATTAGCCAAAGTCCAGTCGATGGGCGGCAACAAAGGCCGGTCATAAATTTCTAGGTCTGACTTGAAAGATCCGAATACAACGACCATTGAAGGAACGATTATTAATACCGCAAAAATCACTAGTGCAACAAACCGAGATACACGATAAAACACTGTTAATACCTCTCCCTCAAGATACGGCGCTGCAAAGCGGTTAACCCCAAAATAAAGATCACCAGGATTATTGATTGCATGGCTGCATATCCAAATCGGAATTCGTTAAATGCGGTCAAATAAACTAGTGTTACAAAAATGTTTGTTGAGTTATTCGGCCCGCCTTGTGTCATTGCATAAACTAAGTCAAAGGCTCTAAAAGATTGAATCGTTGTATAAGCCATCACCACCGCCGTAGTAGGCAAAGCCATTGGCCACGTCACAGCCTTAAATTGTTGCCATCTACTTGCACCATCGACTTGAGCTGCTTCATAAAGTTCTTGTGGAATTTGCTGGAGTCCAGCAATATAAACAACCATCATTTGTCCGGTATGAAACCAAACCTGAGTAAATGCAATTGCTCTCAGTGCAGAAGTTTCACTACCAAGCCAGTTCAGGGCAAATGCATCAAGACCCACGCTCTTGAATACGACATTGATGCCGCCAAAATTTGGGTCATACAAAAACAACCAAATCATTGCGACAGAGACGGAGGAGAGAATTGTCGGAAAGAAATAGAGGGTTCGCAGTGCAATTGATCCCCGAGAATTTTTGAGTAAAAAGGTCGCAAAAAGTAGTGAAAATGCGGTTTGGAAAATAACAACCAAGAATGTGAATTCCAAATTGTTACCGAACACCTTTAGGAATAAATCATCATTTGTGAGCATGTTCTGCAGGTTACGAAGACCAACAAATTCTGGCTCTACAATTCCATCCCATTTGGTGAGCGCATATCTAAAGTTACTCAGGACTGGGTAAAGATATAAGGCTGCGTAAATTAAAAACGCAGGCAATACGAAAAGTAGGAAGGTACGGTCATGCGTCCGACGTAGTTGGTCGGTTTTTCGTTTTCGAGAACCGGCGCCCTTTCGAGCGCCAGTCTCAACTGTGTTAGAGCTAATGATTAGCCCTGTAGTTTCTGCTTAATTTGCTTGGAGAAATCCTCCAAGGTGGCATCAATTGGCTTTCCGGCACCTGCAATGGCAATCAGAGCGTCTTCCATCAAGTCACGAACGCCCTGGTTCAACCAGAGGAATCGAGGTGCTAGAAGAGTTTTCTTGGACTGCCAGATGGAGGTGTTGAGCAGATCAACATTTGCGCTGTAGTTAACATCGAGAACGTTGACATGCTGCGTGGTTCCAACCGCATAAATCTGAGCGACTGGGCCAGTCAACAGATAAGAAATGAATGAGCGAGCAATCTTCTGATCGGTTGATGATGCATTCTTATTGACGCTGAGGATGAAGGTATTGTTGTGGATACCTACATACTGCGGCGTCTCATCGGTTGTGATGAGAGAGAAAAGATTCATCTTTCCTTGCATCGCAGGGTTAACTGCCTTGATTGCTCCCATGTTGAAGCTTCCAGTTGGAATAACTGCTGCTTTTCCAGTTGCAAACAAGTTGACGGCCGCAGGATCAGTGACGCCTGTTGCATTATCTGGGAAGCAACCTGCATCTGCCATCTTCTTGTAACGACCTGCCATGTCCTTGAACCAAGCCGAAGTTAGATCAGCTTTACCTGTATCGATTGCTTCGATTCGAGTTTTGAGAGTGTCGTAGTCAGGAGCTGAATTCATGAGCATTGAATTGAGCATCTGACCTGCGTTTGGACGGAATCCACCAGACCAAGCAAATGGAACGTAGCCTGCCTTCTTTGCAGTTCCACACCAAGCTAGAAGCTGAGTGAAGTTTGTTGGAAGGGACCACTTCTCTTTTGCAAAGATTTCAGTGTTATAAACAGGATTGTTAAATAGGTAGTGATACGGAATACCTAGTTGCTTACCTTGATATTGACCAGCTAACAAACCTGATCCGATGACATTTTGCTTTGTGAAGCGCTCATTGGATAGGTCTGTCATCATGTCGCCCACGGCAAATTGATTGAACTGTGCGCCACGGAAAGTTGTAAATACCGCTGCTTTTGGTGTTTGACGAATCTTTGCAAACGCAGTGTTGGTGTAGTCACCAGAAGGCATAATCACTTGTGTGATCTTGGTGCCTGGGTAACGAGCTTGGTAATTATCAATAATTATTTGAAGAGTCGCTCTATCTTCTGCTCTCCAGTGCCAGAACTCGATTGAGCCCTTTGGTGGTGTAAGAGCAGCAACGGGGCGCCCAGTGCCTGACGAGAGTTTGACGCGTTGCCAAGTCAGTTTTCCACTTGCGCTTTTAACGCAAATCAACGAAGTAGAGCTGGTTCCAGTAGACACTCCTTCGGTTGTGCACTTTGCTCCGAGTCTTTCGCCAGCGGCGACGCTCTGAGAAATAGGCACGATTGTTGCCGAGATTGCAAAGAGACCTGCAATCACGAGCTTGAACGCTTTTGCGCTCGTTCCTTGCTTCATGCTTTCTCCTTTTTCGAGGGCCCCTTTTTCGAGGGCCCCTTTTTCGAGGGTTTTGTGGTGAATCGCCTTGATTACCACTCGGTTAGCGGAATGGCTAGCAATTCCG
>CAZQWU010000060.1:0-4907 GCA_964597305.1 uncultured Bifidobacterium sp. | reverse complement strand
TATCAAAACGTGATACCAAATGACTTATATGGCCGAATTCACGGCGCCCGTAGAACTCTGGTGTGGGGAATTATGCCGATCGGTTCATTTTTTGGTGGAATCGTTGCAACCCACGGACTTCGATTACCTTTCTTCATAGGTGGCGCAGTTTCCTCATTAATTGCTCTGGCTAATTTTCGATGGCTAACCACTCTTAATCAGGAAAAACTTCATGCTGATCAGTAGCGACATTGTTCATCATCTCGTGCTCTTTTTCTTGGTGGCGGTAGTGGGTTTACTCGTTGGCGTCATTAACGGTATCGCCGGTGGCGCTTCGGTGATCTCCTACCCAGTCCTGGTCGCAACCGGAATTTCACCGATCAGTGCGACGATGACAAATTCGCTGGGTATCTGGAGTGCAAATCTCTTTGCGCTCAGCGCCTACCGAGGCAGGATTCGCGAGCTATTTCATTTATATAAAAATGCAATAGTAATTTCGGTTATTGGTGCGGCATCTGGTGCACTCTTACTTCTCAACCTGCCACCACGAGTCTTTGAAAAAATTGTGCCTTATCTTTTAATGGGTGCAACGCTCTCTTTACTAATGCCTGCTAAGTCACGCACACAACGGCGGCATAAAGTTGCAGACCTGATTCTGCTTTATCTCATCGGAGTCTATTGTGGGTATTTTGGTCCGGGCCAAGGAATTATGGTGATTGTTGTTCTGGCACGAGATAGCGCTCATACCTCTGCCTCGCTAAATTACGCAAAAAATTTAATAGTAGGAATTGCATCAACCTTTGCCAATGTGTTCTATGTATTTTCCGGCCGAGTTCATTGGTTTTATGTAGCAGCGCTTTTTCTCGGTTCAAGTATCGGCGGCGTATGGGGCGGAAAAACTGCGCATCGAGTACCGACAATTATTTATCGGCGGATTATTTTCGTGATCGGATTTATTGCATCTCTCTGGCTTTTTACCCGTTATTACTAACTTACTCCTTAGTAACTCAGGGCTTTAAGAACTGCAACAGTTTCATTTTCATCATCTTTGAGGTTGTCGCTTAATTTCACGATAACAGTATTTGTCGCATGGTCGGTATAGACGATCTGTTCGTGCAGCCCCAACATCATGTCAACGTTGGGATAGGGATGCCACATAAAGGCGCTATATCCCCAGTTATCAAGAGTGACGACAGGCGTTGAGAGTCGTTTCATCCATGCCTGAGGAATGACGTGAATTGTGCCAACTTTTCCCTGATTCTTAATCAGTAATCCTAACTTTGCGTAATCGCGGGCAGCGGCATTCAAACAACAAAAGGCTTTTTCAATCCCACCTTTTTTATCCACCGACCAAGTGGCGAGATATTCAGCACCTATAGGTTCCCAAATTTTCTCTTGGGCGAGCGTGGCGAGATCTTTGCCTGTAATTTTCCGAATGATCATTCCGATGTATTGCGTGTCAATACTTCGATAATCACCTTTACTTCCAGGTTCGAAAAGCATTTTTCGGTGACCACGGAGAAAGTAGTTCATGTCAGTGGTGGCATACATTTGAGCGATAGGCGAGCCCCAGCCTTGCGGTCCCGTGGGATAGTTATCTGGGACATCAATGCCAGACTCCATATCGAGAAGTTGCTTTACAGTGATGAGATCAAATGACGTTCCCGTTTTTAATTCAGGAAAAAATTCAACAAGTCTGTCACTCTCTTTTAGGCGACCTTCGGAAATTAATTGGCCAGCTAAAATCGATACGACAGTTTTTGCCACCGAGTATGACGGCAGTCGTTGATCAAGCGAGATGCCAGATCGGTACCACTCATACGTTACTTTGCCATTTCTCAAAATTAACAATGCATTTGTTTTCGTCGTATCAAGAAATTCTTGAAATGAAATTGCTTTGCCGTACCACGTTACGGTTGAGGGAAGTACTTCTTTTTTCTCACTCATTGTTAACAGGTGTGGCTGTGATGAGGCGATGACATCTCGAGCCGGCAATAAATAAGCGGTCTTTGATGGTTGGGCAAAACCGACGCGATAAACCTGAAGGGGATCTGGGTAGCGCACGTAAAGCAAGAACGCCCATAAGCCGATAGCAGCGATCACTACGAAGGTGATCAGACGTTTTACAGTGCGGAATGCAAAACCGATCATGTGAAAAGGGTAGACCTGAGTTGACGAATTTCCCTGGAGGGTCTAAACTAGTTGAAAGTTCAACTAAATTATTTGACGACAATGACGTGGAGGTGAATGACCATGATGCCAGCTCTCTATATTGGACATGGCGCACCGCTTTTACTTGATGACCCAACCTGGAGTGGTGAGTTAGCGCAGTGGGCGAGTGAAATACCAAAACCTCAAGCGATACTCATTGTTTCGGCGCATTGGGAATCAAATCCCCTGACTCTAGGGTCGATTGAGAATGGCACGCCACTTATTTACGATTTTGGTGGATTTGCTCCAAAGTTTTACCAGATGCAATACGCATCGCCTGGCGCACCGGCGTTAGCTGCTCGAGTTCGCTCATTAATGGCAGATAACCAACACGTTGATCATCAACCTCACCGTGGATTGGATCACGGCGCGTGGGTACCGTTAAAAATTATGTATCCCGACGCCGATATTCCTGTACTCCAAATGTCGATTCCTACATTTGATCCGGAAAAACTCATGGATATTGGCCGACGTTTGGCACCACTGCGGGAAGAAGGCGTGCTCATAATCGGAAGTGGTTTTCTCACACATGGTTTGCCGTTTTTACGTGAGTTTCGAATTGAAGCAACGCCACCGCAATGGAGCATTGATTTTGATATCTGGGCGAAAGAAGTTCTCTCTCGCGGTGCAATTGATGAATTGATGAACTACAAGAGCAAAGCTCCAGGTATGCCGTATGCACATCCAACTGTGGAGCACTTTGCGCCAATTTTCGTAACGCTCGGTGCTGCGACGCGAGCTGATGTTGCACCAACGACAACCATTGATGGGTATTGGATGGGTCTTTCAAAGAGGTCATTTCAAGTCGCTTAAGTGAGATACTTTTTCCATGGCTCACTACAGCGAAGATCATATTCACTACGCACGTTCGACCCAGAGTCTTTATCCATTCTTTGCTGCGGCATTCTGTGGTTTGCTCATTATTTCTAATATCGGCGCGACCAAACTCATTCACTTCGGACCCATCATTACTGATGGTGGGGCATTTCTCTTTCCACTCGTCTATATCGTCGGAGATGTACTAACCGAGGTCTACGGATTCAAAGCGGCGCGACGAGTGATTTTTATGGGTTTTGCGATGGCAATTCTCGCGGCATTCACTTTTTATGCCGTACAAATATCACCGCCAGCAGATGGCTGGGAGAATCAAAAAGCTTTCGAAGCAATTTTGGGATTTGTTCCGCGAATTGTCTTGGCAAGTGTCTGTGGATTCCTGGTAGGTCAATTACTCAATTCATGGTCCCTTGCATGGATTAAGGGCTATACCAAAGAAGGAAATCTCTGGGTCAGACTTATTGGCTCAACTGCAATCGGCGAATTAGCTGACACTCTGGTTTTCTGCACCATCGCCTTCTATGGCGTTATTACGGGCGGCGAATTTCTCAATTATGTTCTCGTAGGTTATGTCTATAAAACGTTGCTTGAGGTGGTCTTATTGCCGATTACCTATCCAACGATTGCAGCAGTCAAGCGACGCGAGCCGACTTACGCGCTCTGACTCGTTTTGTAATTGCCTAGATAGTCCTTTTTAAATTCTAAAAAGTCGCCGTTTTCAATTGCTTCACGCATCCGATCGACGAGCTTAATGATGTAGTACTCGTTATGTATCGTCGCCAGAGTTGAAGCCACAATCTCTTTGCCTCGAAAGAGATGATTGAGGTATGCCTTGGAGTAATGAGCACATGTGTAGCACCCACACTTTTCATCGATCGGTGTGAAATCTTTTCGATATGCCCCGCCTGAGACATTGAACCGACCCTTATCGGTATAAACCGCGCTGGTTCGTGCTTCCCGCGAAGGTGCCACACAATCAAACGTGTCTGCGCCATTTTCTACACCAACAAAAAGATCAGTAGGTTCACCGATTCCCAACAAATGTCGTGGTTTATCTCGTGGTAATTCTTCATTGACCCAAGAAACTATTGTTCCCAATTGAGATTTATCAAGCGCTCCACCAATTCCAAATCCATCAAATGGCGCGCCATCGACAACCATCGAACCCAGATCGCGCGCTGCTTTCCGTCGCAAATCTTCATATTGAGCCCCTTGCAATACGCCAAAAAGCGCTTGGTATGGTTTTTCCGAACGAGTCCTCGTTAACGTGTTGTGCTCGGCTAGGCAACGCTGCGCCCAGAGCCGAGTTCGTTCCAGCGAACGTTCTTGGTATCGACGAGTGTTATGAAGCGTTGTGCATTCATCGAATGCAAACATGATGTCAGCGCCAATGGCATGTTGGACTTGCATCGACACTTCAGGGGTAAAACGATGCATCGAACCATCCAGATGAGATTTAAAGGTAACGCCATCATCGTCAACATGTGCCAACCGCTCTTTTTTATCGGCGATGACATCATCTGCTCTGAACGTGTCGGTATCCATCGCAATAACTTTTTTAAAGCCAACACCAAGTGACATCACTTGAAAACCACCGCTATCGGTAAAAGTTGGTTTATGCCAATTCATAAAGCGCGATAGTCCACCAGCCTCATCAAGAGTTTCATGGCCAGGTTGGAGGTATAAGTGATAGGCGTTGGCGAGGATTGCTTGCGCGCCAAGTTCTGCCATTGATTCAGGGAGAACGGATTTCACCGTTGCCTTAGTTCCAACAGGGATAAATGCTGGCGTCTTAATTTCACCATGCGGAGTGGAGATAACACCGGTTCGACCCAATCGACCTTCGCCAATCTCGCTACCAACCTGAAAGGAGAAGGTGTTAC
>CAZQWU010000059.1:2403-4954 GCA_964597305.1 uncultured Bifidobacterium sp. | reverse complement strand
GGGTGAGCCATCTGTCGAGATAAAGTAGATAAAGTACGCGCATGTTGCGAATGTCATCGCTTTTTCTGCGCACACTTCGCGACGATCCTGCAGATGCTGAAGTTGCCAGCCACAAATTATTAGTTCGCGCTGGTTATGTACGACGAATTGCTGCTGGAATTTACTCTTGGCTGCCATTGGGATATCTGACCTATCGAAATATCGAACGAGTTATTCGCGAAGAGATGGATGCAGCGGGGTTTCAAGAGGTTCACTTTCCAGCGCTCCTTCCACGTGATCCTTACGAACAGACCAATCGATGGAGTGAGTACGGGCCAGATCTCTTTCGCTTACACGATCGCAAAGGAGCTGATTACCTACTGGGTCCTACCCATGAGGAAATGTTTACCTTGATGGTGAAAGGTGAGTACTCGTCGTATAAAGATTTACCGTTGTCGATATACCAAATTCAAACGAAATATCGTGATGAACCACGGCCTCGCAGTGGAATTATCCGCGGACGAGAGTTTGTCATGAAAGACTCTTATTCATTTGATATTGATGATGCTGGTTTAGAAAAATCGTATGAACGCCATCGACAGGCCTACATCAAGACATTTGATCGATTGGGTTTGAAGTACAACATCGTGAAAGCGATGTCCGGAGCAATGGGTGGATCGCGTTCCGAAGAATTTCTTGCACCATGTCCGACAGGTGAGGATACGTACGTACTCTGTGAACAATGTGGCTACGCAGCAAATGTTGAAGCGATGACAACGCCGCCCATTACTGTTCCACCATCAAACCCACCTGCGCTTGAAATTCTTGATACCCCCAATACACCAACTATCGAATCACTGGTTGACGTGATGAATGCACAGTTTGGAGCTGGACATACCGCCGCCGATACATTAAAAAATATTTTATTGATTGCTGACGGTGAACCAATCTCGGTGTTAGTTCCGGGTGATCGAGAAGTTGATGTAAAACGCGTCCAAGCACATTTGCCAGGAGTGAAAGAGTTACGTCTTTTTGACGATGAAGATTTTGCGAAACGAAAAGAATTAGTCAAAGGTTATGTCGGGCCACAAGATGCCAAGCGATTTGGCTTAAAACTTTACGCAGATCCTCGTGTAGCAGTGGGAACACATTGGATAACTGGTGCAAACCAACGAAATAAACATGCCCGCTACGTCACACATGGCCGTGATTTCACAGTGGATGGATTTATAGAAGCGGTCGAAGTTCGCGCAGGTGACTCCTGTCCTCAATGTCAGAGCCAGGTCATCATCGATCGCGCCATCGAAATCGGCCATATTTTCCAACTCGGTCGTAAGTATGCGCAGGCGCTGGATTTAACGGTGCTGGATGAACATGGAAAATCACAAGTAGTCACAATGGGTTCTTATGGAATAGGTGTATCGCGAGCAGTTGCTGCAGTAGCTGAGCAATGTCACGATGAACTTGGCCTCAATTGGCCAAAAGAGATTGCGCCAGCGCGTGTTCATATCGTCGCTACGGGTAAAGATGATCTCCCATTTGATACAGCTGAGAATGTAGCAAAAGAAATAGAGGCGCACGGTATATCGGTGATGTTGGACGATCGTCGCGAAGCTTCGCCTGGCGTGAAATTTAAAGATGCGGAACTGATTGGAAATCCCATTATTGTCATTGTGGGTAAAGCACTTGTTGATGGAAAGATTGAAGTGCGAATTCGCGCAACTGGCGAGAAGCGCGAGGTTGCGCTCACTCAAGCAGTATCAGAAATCGTCTCAATCGCACGATAGTGGATCTATCACTCACCACAATCCTTCTGCTTTTTATTGCTTCGGGATTTGCTGGGCTTGTTGATTCGATGGCTGGTGGTGGAGGTCTTATTCAATTACCAGCTCTTTTAGTGGCCCTTCCACACACGCAAACCGCAACTGTGCTTGGTACCAGCAAATTAGCTTCGTTTATCGGTACCTCTAATTCAGTAGCGATTTATGTCAGACGACGTCGCCCTGATTGGAAGTTAACGGGCGCAATGTCTATTCCAGCATTTTTTGGTGCGATGGCTGGAGCTACCGCTGCGAGTAATTTTCCAAAAGAATCTGCTCGACCATTTGTCCTTGCCATGTTAATTCTGGTCGCGCTCTATACCTGGCGTAAGAAGAATCTTGGGTTGCAAGAAAATCTTCGATTTGCTCGACAGAGGTCATTAGTGATTGGCATGAGCTCAGGACTTGTCATTGGATTTTACGATGGAATATTTGGGCCAGGTACTGGATCATTTTTAATGGTTGTTCTCGTAGCTGTCATTGGCATGGAATTTATTGATGCGACAGTGACGACGAAAATAACTAATTGGGCAGCAAATCTAGGTGGACTTATTATTTTTGGAATTAATGGCCATCTTCTCTGGCTTTTAGCATTAACGATGGCAATCGCAAATGTCACCGGAAATCACATAGGTGCTCGATTGGTATTACGCGGGGGGTCAGAATTTGTTCGTCGCGCATTCCTCCTAGTGACCTTAATCTTGATAATTAAGTTGGCGATCGATACTGTACGTCACTAGCTCCAAAAAAAA
>CAZQWU010000059.1:0-2303 GCA_964597305.1 uncultured Bifidobacterium sp. | reverse complement strand
AACTCAATAAATAATTGAATAGGACGTTCTATGGCAACCCGCGAAGCGATTTTTTCCTACCTACAGCCACTTATCACCCGTGGCGATGAAGTACTCGATGATGTCACCATAACTCCTGCTGGAAAGAGCCGCGTAATTTCAGTTGTGGTGGATCACGAAACTCGAAATCTCTCACTTGATGAAGTGACGTCAATTTCTCGAAAAGTGTCCGAAGCGCTCGACACATTCTCAGATTTAGGAGATAAACCGTTTACTCTCGAAGTCACCTCACCGGGCGTCGACCGTCCCTTGGTGGCAGACCGCCATTGGCGAAAAAATATTGGCCGATTGGTGAAGATTACGACCGCAGATGGCCACCTCCATGCGGGGCGAATAAAAGAATTTTCCGATCGCGCAGTCATCATTTCGTTGCCACATTCTGAAGAAAGCATTTCTCGTGAATCTATTAAGCGAGCGATTATCGAAATTGAATTTAATAGAAAAGTGGGTGCTTAGTATGCATGTTGATATGAAAGCGCTCGAAGCGCTCACCACCGAACGCGACATTTCATTAGATCGATTAATTCTTGCCATTGAAATTGCTGTGAAGACTGCGTATGCACAAAGTGATGGTGCAAAGCCATTTGCGCATGCAAAACTCGAACGGGAGAGTGGAGAAATACGAATCATTATTCCAACCTTCGGTCCCGATGGGGAAAAAATTGGCGATGAGATTGAGGAATTAGGAAGTTTCAGTCGCATCGCAACCTCAACCGCACGTCAAGTTATCAAAGAGAAAATTCGAGAATCCAAAGACCTAGAAATCGTTGGCGAATTTACTACCTCTGTGGGCGATATTGTCTCTGGAATCATTCAACAAGGACGAGATCAGAAAATGGTCTATGTCAATCTTGGTCGCGTTGAAGGACGAGTTCCACCTCATGAACAAGTTCCTGGTGAAACGTATAACCATGGTGATCGCATTAAATGTTTTGTTGTCGAAGTAAAACAAGGGCCAAAGGGTCCGGAAGTTTTGTTATCACGGAGCCATCCTGCGCTTGTGAAGCAATTGTTTGCCCTTGAAGTTCCAGAAATTCGTGAACGTGTTGTTGAAATTATGGGCGTCGCGCGCGAAGCAGGCCATCGCAGCAAAATTTCTGTTCGTACGCATCGAGCAGGTGTGAGTCCCAAAGGTTCACTGATTGGACCGATGGGTGCGCGAGCTCGGGCAGTGATGGATGAACTCCATGGTGAAAAAATCGATATTGTCGATTGGTCGGAAGATCCAGCAACCTATGTCGGTAATGCGCTCGCTCCTGCACGAGTGACAAGTGTTGCGGTGGTAAATCTCGATATGCGATCTGCGAAAGTTGTTGTGCCCGATTACCAACTCTCATTAGCCATCGGAAAAGATGGGCAGAATGCTCGGCTCGCTGCGCGGTTAACCGGCTGGCGGATCGATATTCATTCGGATAATCAATCAGCAGAT
Organism: uncultured Bifidobacterium sp.; assembly: GCA_964597305.1. Taxonomy (GTDB): domain Bacteria; phylum Actinomycetota; class Actinomycetes; order Nanopelagicales; family Nanopelagicaceae; genus UBA7398. The sequence goes on along the minus strand of CAZQWU010000059.1, from coordinate 835 downwards.
TCAGCCAATTCTGAAACGCCACCAGATGCGGTAGGGTGAGCCCACTCTTGAATACGCAAGAGTTCTCACGTAGGAGCAAAAGGTAATGGCACTCTAATGAGCACCGCACGATCATGAGTGGTACAAGAAAATAGGCCACGCGCTCCGATTAAGTAATTAAGAAGAACGCAGGGCCCAGACAGGAGAACTGTGGCGAAGGTCCGCGTTTACGAATTAGCAAAAGATTTAGGTATGGAGAGCAAGGATGTCCTTGCCAAACTCCAAGAGATGGGCGAGTTTGTTCGCTCTGCATCCTCAACGGTTGAACCACCCGTTGTCCGAAGACTTTTAGAAAAATATCCAGCTGTTGCAAAACCTGCAGAAGAGAAGAAGCCTGCAACAAAGAAGGCTGCTGCGAAAAAAACCACCGCGAAGAAAACTGCCGCAACATCTCCTACATCTGAGAGTGCAATCAGTGAAACGCCACAGGCAACACCAGTTGTTGAGAATAAACCTGTTACTCCAACGCCAACACAGATTCCCAATACACAAGTTCCCAATACACAAGTTCCCAGTACACAAGTTCCACCGACGAAAATTCCTCAATCAAATGTTCCTCCGACAAATATGCCGCGCCCACCGCGCGCAGGAAATAATCCTTTTGGCTCTGCGATGCCGCGTCCACCGAGAACGGGTAATAATCCCTTTGGTACAAGTGGCGCGCCACGCCCTGCGCAACGTCCGGGTCAATCTCGTCCGGGTCAATCACAACCAGGTGGACGACCAGGAATGGCAGGACCGCGACCAGGTTCAGTGCGACCAGGTTTTGCTGCACGACCACCGCGACCACAAAGTG
>CAZQWU010000058.1:0-5003 GCA_964597305.1 uncultured Bifidobacterium sp. | reverse complement strand
ACGTTAATAAACTATCGAGTTCACCTGGCATTTGATCTGGTGTGCAATAAATATCAGCATCATCTTGGGTAAAACCACGAGCTCGTGTAATGCCGTGTATTACGCCAGATTTTTCATAACGATAGACCGTACCAAATTCAAACAATCTCAGCGGGAGTTCACGGTAAGACCGGCCACGAGCCTGATAAATCAAATTATGGAAAGGACAATTCATCGGTTTCATGTAGTACTTCTGTCCTGGCTTCTTCAATGTCCCATCGGCATGAAGCTCTTCATCCATCACCATCGGTGGATACATTCCTTCGGAATACCAATCAAGATGTCCTGATTTTTCAAAGAGCGCCGATTTTGTCAGATGCGGTGAATACACAAACTCATAACCAGCATCTTCATGGCGTTGGCGAGAATAGTTTTCCATCTCTCGACGAATAATTCCGCCTTTAGGATGAAAGACTGCTAATCCAGAACCAATCTCTTCTGGGAATGAGAAAAGATCTAATTCAGCGCCGAGTTTTCGGTGATCGCGTTTCTCTGCTTCGGCGAGCATATGTAAATAGTTATCAAGAAGTTCTTGACTTGGCCACGCTGTGCCATAAATTCTCTGCAACATAGGATTCTTTTCCGAACCACGCCAATACGCGCCAGCGCTTCGCATCAATTTGAATGCGGGGATGTATTTTGTTGACGGTAGATGAGGTCCGCGGCAGAGATCTCCCCATACCGGTTGGCCATCTCGACCTAGATTGTCATAGATCGTTAATTCGCCCGCGCCAACTTCGACACTTGATTCATCTGACGCCGATGATTTTAAACTTACCAATTCTCGTTTATAAGGTTCCTCTGATAATTCGAGTAGCGCTACTTCATCTGACACCACTCTTCTACGAAACCGTTGACCATCTTTAACGATCTTCTTCATCACTTTTTCAAGGGCTTCCAGATCTTCTGGCGTGAATGGCCGTTGTGGTTCAAAGTCGTAATAAAAACCATCGGTAATCGGTGGACCGATTCCTAATCGTGTTTGAGAAAAAGTTGCTTGAACGGCTTGCGCTAGAACGTGCGCTGTGGAATGGCGCAATACTTTCAATCCTTCTGGGGAGGAAAGTGGGATTCCTTCGATGACATCACCATCGTGGATTTCACTCCATAAATCTTTCAGAACGCCATTAATCGTGCAGACAACGATGGCATTTTCACCTGTTGCAGTTTTCTCAGCGGGATAGAGTTGGGTGACTCGTTGATCTGAGGTCGCTGTCGTCTTCACACCATCTAACGTGACCGTTATTGATGATGAAGCAGGATTGGACATGGTGCGAGGTTACCAAAGAGCGTAAACGTTACGCGGTATACCTCAATGTGAGTAGTAAATAAGTATCACGATAATCGAGATAATTGCGCCACCAGATATCAAGAGATATCTGGCCCACGTTGGCAAACCTGCGCGATCTGCAGCTCGTTGTGCGTAGGTGCGAGTCTTCAACATCGCTTCACCAGCCCATGCAAATTCAGTTGCCAAAATTCCAAGACCGGCAAGCACAATCAAAACCCCTGGCCCTGGACCTACGAGTGCGACAGCGCCAATCACAGTAATTCCACCACCAATAATTCCAATAAGAATGCGCCAGAGAAGTTGCCCAGCTTTTGTTCGTTTCATCCACGTCCGCAATTTCATGGATTCGTATTCTTCTCTATCCACTCGTTAAATGTCCCTCGCAACTCCGTAAGTCTCTTCGATTGTTCCAACTGTCGGGCTTCGTAGCGCGAAACGAGCTGAATCCTTTTCATACTTGAAACAAGTGCGATACCGTCACACGTATCAAGAAGGGAGCTATCACACTCATCTTCGATCACAGTGAAATTCTCCAACAGTAATTGACGCGTAACTCCGGCAAGTGCTCCCGAGTTCAAAGGCGGCGTCACAAGAGCGCCCTTGATATCAAAAACGATATTAGCAATAGCGCTTTCCACGACCTTGTCAGACTCATTAATAAATACCACATCGTCATAGCCAGCGCGCTTGGCTAACCGAAGCGCGTAAGTACTCATTTGGTAAGAAATACTTTTGAGTGAACGTAAAAACTCTTGAGAATGAATAGGAGTTGGAAATTTCATAAGCGAAATAGATTGATCACGCATTTCATGTTCACGATATGTAATGACACATTCGCCACTACTGAGCACGGATAACCGCAAACGACCTGTTGCGTAAGGAAACTCTTGACACACTTTCGCCACCCATTTTTCCATTGATAATCGTTCTGGCAACGTCATCAATAGCGATGCGGCACTTTTCTCCAGTCGATCGAGGTGGCGAGAGATTGCGATAGGTTTTCCATTAAGTACCAAAATGGTTTCAAAAACTCCATCGCCAAGGAACCATCCGCTTTCATGTACCTCACGTGCAGGCGTAAAAGAAATCTCATTGACAACCTCGCCATTAACGAGCAGGTGCATATGTTCCATTTGCAATCGCAATTAATCGCAGCGCTTTGAGCTCAGTTTCTTCCCACTCATTAGCCGCGCTACTACCCCACGTAATTCCGGCACCAGTTCCAAAATGTATAAATCCGTCGTGATTACTCCAAAAAGTTCGAATGCCAACCGACATGTGCGCTTCTTTCCCGGAAACCCAACCCAGTGCACCACAGTAAGGGCCGCGTGGCTTTTCATTTTCTCGAATTACTGACAATGCAGAACTCTTCGGTGCCCCACTCACTGATCCGGGTGGCATTAACGCGGTAAAAACTTCTTCCCAGGTTATGTGGGGTTGAAGCGTCGCCGATACATCTGATACCAAATGATAAAGACCTGGATGTTTCTCATGTCCCAACAAACGAGGCACTGCCGTAGTGCCAGGGATCGAAATGGATGCAATGTCATTGCGCATCAGATCGACAATCATCACGTTTTCAGCAATATCTTTCTCAAGAAATTCTGGCGTAGCTGATGTTCCTTTTATTGGACTTGTAAGAATAGTTCGACCGTGTGCACCCGCTGATACATTAATAAATAACTCCGGTGATGCAGAAGAAATTTCAATTCCGGGAATATTTATATAACTAGCATGCGGCGCTGGATTTTCTCTAAGGAGATCAACCATTAATGGTTCGAGCGAACCTTCTAACTCTGCAGTTAAAATTCGACATGCATTAACTTGATAGACCCAACCATCGGCAATCGCTTCTTTAATTCGGTCGACGTATGCGCAATAGTGATTGCGATCAAAAGACGATCTCCAATGTCCTATTCGCGGAGCGTTGGCTTGCGTAGAAAATGGCAGATCGTGTACATCGGTAAACCGCGCAAACGTAAATTCTCCTTCAAACGTTCCTACAACCGCCCAAAAACCTGGCTCTTCGAGCGCTGCGAAATCATGGCGAACTTCTACGCAATTTCGCGCATCTTTACCATTCATCCAGAAGCGATACACAGCGCCGACGCTACCTCAGCTCTCCTAACTTGGGGCTTCTCACCAACCTGCGATAGATTTCGCTCTCCTCAATGCGGACGTAGCGCAGTTGGTAGCGCGGAACCTTGCCAAGGTTCAGGTCGCGGGTTCGACCCCCGTCGTCCGCTCCATGGTTTAGAGTTGTTTACAAACCTGATATAATAGACCAGTGGGAACCCTAACAAGTGGTTGCTAGGGTCTCCCACCTATGACGAAAGGACGAGATATGGCACGCATATTAGACGAAGAGGAACTGCAAAATCATGCGGCGCCGGTTCACGAGGAGCTAGACTGGGACTTCCCTCTATGGAGTGAGATCCTGCCTAACCTGTGGCTCGGTGGCACAGACGATTTTGACACAATCGAGTACGAAGCAAATCCGTATGTTTCTCGTGAAATCACGAAGAATGAATTTGATACGGTAGTTACTTTGTACGCGTGGGCTCGCCCTGTCGACTGGCAGGTTCAAGAAATGCGTTACGGTTTTTATGACGCGGGTATTGATGGAATAAACTTCGATGCTTTGTTCGAGGCAGCGGAGTTTGCACACGCACAATGGAAAGCTGGTAAGCGAGTCTTGATTCGCTGTCAAGCTGGTATCAACAGATCTGGCTTGACGATGGCGCTCGTTCTTTTGCTCGATGGCTACGAGCCAGATGATGCAATTGAGTTGATGCGGTCACGACGTTCAAGTGCAGTTCTCATCAACAAAGATTTTGAACAGCTAGTTCGCACAGTTAAGATAGGAGAAACTTCTGATGAATAACAAGCTACACATCGCCTACGGTGACGTGTACCTTGATTGGAAGCTTGGTGAAAACCATCCAACAAATCCGAAACGTGCAAAGTATGCTGTAGAGCTTATCAAGGAGGACAGGGACTTTGTTCTTGTCTCGCCGGACATCGTGCCGTCAGATCGTGACAGGCTCGAGTCTATCCACGATAAGAAATTTGTTTCCAGGGTTATCGACGAAGGCGTATGCGCCGAGTGGGATGAACCTGTAAGCAAAAAGCTTGGTCAGGTTGCTACACACATGTTCGCCGGAACAGCACGGTTAGTTGAGAAGATGCTTGATGACAACGTAAGAGTTGCCTTCAATCCTCAGGGAGCTAAGCATCACGCTCAATACAATCGTAGCTCTGGATTTTGTGTATTCAACGATATGGCGTGGGCTGCAAAGGAATTTGCCAAGAATGGCATGCGGCCAATGTACATCGACTGGGATGCGCATCATGGTGATGGCGTTGAGAACTTGCTAGCAAGCTCACGCGACATCGTGACATGTTCGATTCACGATGGAACAGTCTTTCCTGGAACTGGTCGCGATGGACATAAAAAATCCTTCGGAATCTACAACTGGGCTCTCGATCCAGGCTCTGGTGATGATGTGTTTATGCAGTGCATGGACGAGATTTCCCAGCTCGCGGATGAGATCAAACCAGATGTTATCCTGTTGGCTACAGGCGCCGATGCTCATCGTACAGATCCATTGGCAACCCTCAGGTTCGATTACCCAGGTTACGAGTATGCGGCTAAGGCAGTTGGCCATATCGC
>CAZQWU010000057.1:0-5064 GCA_964597305.1 uncultured Bifidobacterium sp. | reverse complement strand
GCCCAGAAAGCAAATCGTTGTACATCAAATCGATCGAGAACTGATACCAGTACCGCAAGAACTGTCACGAACGCGGCTGCGATTCGACGAGGAGAGATGTGTTTTACCCCGCCACCAGTTAAGCCAATGCGATCTACGACCAGCGACATCGCAGTTTGTCCCGCAATTGCTGCAACCGAATACATCGCAACTCCTACCAAGGGAACGACATGAGTTTGCATAGCAACAAAACTTCCACCTAGCGTTCCCGCAAAAATGCGCCATCGAGGTAATGAACCTTGTCCAAGCGCCTTTAATAATTTTGCTATCCCTAGTTTGATACCGGGATGAAAGAGCGCAATCACAGCAATGATGATCAAACCAGATCCAAACGAGACCAGTGCAGCCTCCAACGAATTACCCAACAAATATGAGAGTTCGCCATTGGCCCGAGCTTGTAGCGCGATTAATACCCCGCTCAATGCAGCCATCAGGTCTAAGCGCATAGAAGAAAGAATAACGGTTCACATAGGATGGCGTGATGGCGTCAGCAGTTAATCCTTTTTTCACGAAGAGCTCTTTACCGTATGAGCTACCACCATTCGCGGATATCAGCGACGACGATTATCTCCCGGCATTTTATGAGGGCATGAAGGCGCATCGAACAGAAATTGACACCATAATTTCAACGCCAGAGATTACTTTCGACAACACTATTGTTGCATTGGAGAAATCAGGTCAAATCTTGCAACGAGTGTCTGCAGTTTTTTTCAATAAATCGTCGAGCGATACAAATTCAACTATTGATAAAGTAGAAGCGGAAATCTCGCCAGAGTTATCAAGACATTCCGACAGTATCCAACTTAATCCTCAACTTTTTACACGTATTAAAAAACTCTTCACCGAACGAGAATCTCTTAACCTCAATTCGGAAGACACTTGGTTACTCGAAAAGTATTATCGAGATTTTGTCCATGCTGGTGCAGATTTGGATGACTCTGAACGAACTCGATTGGCACAGATAAACGAGGAGATCTCCAAACTGTCAACTGAGTTCTCTCAGAAACTCTTGAGCGATACGAACGATCTGGCGATTATCGTTGACGATCTTGGCTTACTCGATGGTCTCAGTGAAGGTCAGATTTCTGCAGCCGCAGCTGCTGCACAAGCCCGCGGTATGACAGGGAAGTGGTTGCTCGGTGCAGTGAACTTCACAGGCAATCCGCTCCTTGCTTCTTTGAAGAATCGCGAGCTTCGCCAACGCATCATGGAAGCGTCGTTGAGTAAAGGAATTCGCGGTAACACGAACGACACTCGGGCATCATTAACGAAGATTGCAGAACTCCGTGCCGAGCGGGCAGCGCTCTTTGGCGTGAAAAATCATGCCGAATACGTAATCTCTCAACAGACCGCCGGCCATCCAGATCGCGTCCATGCCATGTTACGCAAGGTTGCCGTTGCCGCTGCTAAGAATGCGCGACAAGAAGGAGAGCAATTACAGAAAATTATCGATAGCGAAGGTGGGGATTTCCTATTAGAGAGTTGGGATTGGGATTTTTACACCGAAAAAGTACGGCAAGAAAAATACAATCTTGATACTGCATTGATGAAACCATATTTCGAATTAGAGAAAGTACTTCATGATGGGGTTTTCTATGCAGCGAATAAACTTTTTGGTTTAACGTTTACATTACGAAAGGATTTGATTGCTTATCATCCAGAAGCCAGAGTCTGGGAGGTATTTAATGAAGATGGTTCACCAGTGGGACTTTATATCGGAGATTTTTTCACCCGAGACAGTAAACGCGGTGGCGCGTGGATGAATAGTTTGGTTCGCCAGAATTATCTTTTCAATCAACGGCCCGTGGTTGTTAATAATCTCAACGTACCCAAACCTGCGGCGGATAAACCAGCGCTTTTAACGCTCGATGAAGTTCGAACTCTCTTCCACGAATTTGGCCATGCCCTACATGGATTGCTCTCTGCGGTGAAATATCCACGAGTCTCAGGTACCGCAGTACAACGTGATTTTGTTGAATTCCCCTCGCAAGTAAATGAAATGTGGATTCTCTGGCCGGAAGTTCTCGATAATTATGCTCGCCATTATCAAACGGGTGAAAAAATGCCGCGAGCATGGATCGATTCACTTCATCAAGCAACAACTTTTAATGAAGGCTTTAAGACATCTAGCTATCTAGCGGCAGCCATTCTCGATCTCGCTATTCACTCACTTGCTGCCGGAGAAAAACTTGGCGATGTAGAGAAGTTCGAAGCTCAAGCAATTGCCGACTATGGATTGGACTATCCACCAGTGCGCACTCGCTATCGGACAACGTACTTTGCTCATATCTTTCACCATGCATATTCGGCGGGTTATTACGGATATATATGGAGTGAGGTACTCGACGCCGATACCGTGGAATGGTTTAAAGATAATGGTGGACTCACACGAGCCAATGGTGAGCATTTCCGTCGAGAATTATTGGGACGAGGTGGATCCATTGATTCGCTTCAGATGTATCGAAATTTTCGAGGCAGAGACGCTTCCATTGATCCATTACTAACACGAAGAGGATTGAAATAATGAATGTTAAAGGTTTAGCTGCTCTCTCAGCAGGGGCACCATTTACTCGATATGAATTTCAACGTCGACAGGTACAACCACATGATGTTGCATTTTCTATTTCGTACGCAGGAATTTGCCATTCAGATATTCATCAAGTGCGAGAAGAATGGGGCCCAGCCAAGTTCCCCATGGTGCCTGGCCACGAAATAGTAGGCATTGTCACTTCGGTTGGTGACAAAGTTTCGAGATTTGCCATTGGTGATCGAATTGGCGTCGGTGTGTTTATTGATTCATGTCGCCGATGTGAACCATGTACATCAGGGATGCAACAGTATTGCGATGAAGGTATGACTGGCACTTACAACGCGATTGAACGCGATGGCAGCACTATCGCGATGGGGGGCTATTCAACACATTTTGTTATTCACGAGGATTACGCAGTAAAAATTCCACAGAATCTTGATTTTGCTGGTGTTGCGCCATTGCTCTGCGCTGGTATCACTCTGTATTCGCCGATTAACCATTGGAATGTCAAACCAGGAATGAAAGTTGCAGTCATGGGCTTAGGCGGTTTGGGGCATATGGGCGTGAAATTTGCAGTGGCAAAAGGCGCAGAGGTAACCGTTCTATCGCATTCAGAGAATAAACGACACGATGCAATGCGATTTGGTGCACGAGATTTCCTCGTTATAAAAAATGACGAGGACTTAACGCCACTTCGCCGACGTTTTGATCTCGTTCTCAACACCGTATCAGCGATGATCAATATCAATGCCTACATCGATACGCTCAAGATCGATGGAACACTCGTAGTTATTGGATTACCGTCGGGACCGTATTCTGTTCGCGCTGGCGCATTACTTAATGGACGTAAATCTGTATCGGGGTCCATGATTGGTGGCATGAAAGAGTTACAAGAGATGATGGACTTCGCCGGAGAGCACAACATCGTCTCTGATGTAGAAGTGATCAATGCTGATTATGTTGATGCTGCATATGACCGAACTGTTGCGAGCGATGTGAAGTACCGCTTCGTCATCGATACAACAACGATTTGATACGTGTCATGGAATCACTTTGGTCAACACCACAGAGAGCTCCGCTCTATCCGCCATTTCCCATCCAATATAAAAATGTCACTATCGTGTCGATTATTTATCGAACGTCAATTGAATTAATCCAAGCTGATCTTCCGGCTGGCCTCCGCGCTTCTTCAGATTGCGTCATGATTCATTGTTACGACATGCCAGATGTGCAAGGAATGGGTCATGTTCATGAAGCAAATGTGATGGTGGGCGTTCAGGCTGAGTTTGGCTCACAGAAGGCGCACGGTGGTTTCTCCACCAATCTCATCATCAGTTCTGATGTAGGGCTCGCGCAAGGAAGAGAAGTCCATGGCCAACCCAAAAAGATGGGATCTGTCAATCTCGATCTACGAGGCGACACCTTCGTAAGTGAGATCTGGCGAAACGATATTCGTGTATTGCGCGCAACAACTCCTTATAAATTTGAGAAAAGTGATATCTCATCATTGGAATCAATTTTTCCTTTTAAGCGCAACATCAATCACAAAGTGATTCCGCATATCGATGGCACGTTAGCAATCAATCAAATTACCTCTCGATCTTTACGGAATGTTGAAATTCTTGATTTCTGGAAAGGTCCAGTAACAGTGGAAATTTCCCCGCATATCCAAGTTCCGCTCCATCGCCATCCCGTTGTTGAGCCACTTTTTGCATGCTATTGGAAGGCAAACTTCACTTTGCAACCTGGTGAAATCCTTCACGATTATTTACGTTCCCAATAAACATGAGCTAGCAATGAGCCCGAAGCAGATTTATTCCGATCTCGAATTAATTGCGATTTTGCAGAAGTTTTCTAAAAAAATAGATGGACCGTTAACAACTACTCAATTCATCAACCTCGGCGGCGAACCAACCATCGCGGTATTTATCGCGCGATTTGGATCCTGGGCTGAAGCGTGTAAGAAGGCAAACGTTAAAACTGGACGAGGCCGACCACGTTATCAGCGTAGGCATTCTGATGAAGACATGGTGAAATTTGTTAGCCAATACCTCAAAAGCGATGGCGCTACCGGAACTGCACTGGATTACGATGCGTGGCAACGAAAAAATAAGGAGGCACCGAGTTTGGCGTTAGTTCGCCAACGATTAGGAAGCTGGGTTGAGATTAAAAACCGGGCAATCCAAAGCCATCATTAAGTACTACGTGGACGATACTGGGATCGAACCAGTGATATATGTTTTCCACATATCCATATAGTAGAAATTCCTACTTGGTTCATATCTAACACGATAGGGCAGACATTTTTTAGATTTTGATCTCGTGGAGCCTAATTTCTTATTGCTAGCCCAATTTCTAGACCTTGTGCCTAGGATCAATTGGGGACAAGAGTGGTCATATAGAATTACACTCCTTAGTGGTAGATGTAGAAGTAGCGGATCTCGCGCGCCAAAATAGGAGCTTCTCTAAAGTTAGTTGGCTGGAAAAGTTTGAGA
>CAZQWU010000056.1:0-5087 GCA_964597305.1 uncultured Bifidobacterium sp. | reverse complement strand
GTCAGCGTTGAGTTCTCGCATCATGAAGGTGCGCCTGGCCAACAAGAGATTGATCTTCGCTATGCCGATGCACTTACTACCGCTGACAACATTATGACCTTCCGACATGTCGTTAAAGAAGTCGCGCTTGATCAAGGATTCCATGCATCCTTTATGCCAAAACCTTTTACAGATTACCCCGGGTCAGGAATGCATACCCACATTTCGCTTTTCGATGGTGAACGTAATGCATTTTATGAAGCAGATGCAGAATTTAATCTCTCACCCATTGGTCGCTCTTTTATTGCGGGAATCCTTCGTCATGCTCCAGAGTTCACTGCGATCACAAATCAATGGGTGAATTCATATAAACGATTGCACGGTGGCGGCGAGGCTCCGTCAACAATTTCGTGGGGACATAACAATCGAAGCGCACTTGTTCGATTACCAATGTATAAACCCAATAAACCCCATTCAACGCGGATCGAATTTCGATCGCCAGACTCTGCCTGCAATCCCTACTTGGCCTTTGCGGTAACCATTGCGGCGGGGCTTCGGGGCGTTGCCGAAAAATATCCGTTAGAAGTTATGGATGGCTCAAAGACTTTGCCAGCAAATCTCAATGAAGCAATTACAGCGATGGAGAAGAGTGAATTGGTGCGAGAGACTCTTGGCGAACAAGTCTTTGAATTCTTCCTTCGTAATAAGCGCGCCGAATGGCAGGAGTATCGACGCCAAGTAACGGCATATGAACTTGATCGATATTTGCCAGTTCTTTAACGTTCAGGTTATTCTCACGCCATGTTACGCAGCGAACGTCTGACATCACTCCTCCTTCGCTGCCGCGACGGGGCCAACTAGCCGGTCCCCTCGTCGCGGGGTTTGACGACGCCGGTAAGGCATATCCCACCCGCGACAACTTGAGGAGTAGACCACCAATGAATTTTCCAGATCAACAATCGTCACAGATGCCGAAAGCTCGGTATAGCTTTTTTAATCCCTTTGAATCAATTCCCGAATATAAAAATGGTTTTGTCGATCGAACCTGGCCAACACAAACCATGACCAAAGCACCACAATGGTGTTCGGTCGATCTGCGCGACGGTAATCAGGCTCTCATTGATCCCATGGATTCAGATCGCAAATTAGCGATGTTCAAATTACTCATTTCGATGGGATACAAAGAGATTGAAGTTGGTTTTCCCTCCGCGAGCCAGACTGATTTTGATTTCGTTCGTAAAATTATCGAAGAGGATCTCATTCCTGATGATGTGATTATTCAAGTTTTAACCCAATCGCGGGAGCCATTGATCGAGCGAACGTATCAAGCGATTAAGGGTGCTCGAGCTGCCGTTGTACACCTCTATAACTCCACCTCGGTTCTTCAGCGACGAGTTGTTTTTGGTCAAGATCGTGCAGGAATTAAGAAAATTGCAACCGATGGCGCCGAACTTTGTTTGAAACTTATGAATTCGGTAAAGGGCACCAATGTCTCTTTTGAATACTCGCCGGAATCTTTTACCGGAACTGAATTGGAGTATGCCCTTGAGGTATGTAATGCAGTCAACGAAGTCTGGCAACCTACGCCGGAATGGAAAACCATAATAAATTTGCCAGCAACGGTGGAAATGGCAACTCCCAATATTTATGCCGACTCCATTGAGTGGATGCATCGCAATCTCAATCGCAGATCTGCAGTTGTATTAAGTCTTCATCCACATAACGACCGCGGTACCGGAGTTGCAGCTGCAGAGCTTGGTTATCTTGCCGGCGCAGATCGCATCGAAGGAACGCTCTTTGGAAATGGTGAGCGAACCGGAAATGTCTGTCTGGTAACGCTCGGTATGAATTTATTGAGCCATGGCATTGATCCCATGATTGACTTTTCTAATATTCCGTAGATTCGTCGAACCGTTGAATATTGCAATCAATTGCGTGTCCCAGAACGCCATCCGTATGGCGGCGATTTAGTGTTCACAGCATTTTCTGGGTCCCATCAAGATGCTATTAAAAAAGGTTTGGAACATCTTGACGCGGATGCGCATCGCGCGGGCACGCCTGTTGATGATTTCACGTGGGGAGTTCCGTATTTACCAATTGATCCCAAAGATATCGGTCGTACATATGAAGCCGTTATTCGCGTCAATAGCCAATCAGGCAAGGGTGGCGTTGCCTACATTATGAAAACTGAACATCAACTCGAACTACCTCGACGGTTGCAGATTGAATTTAGCCAAGTTATTCAAGCCCATACTGATAATCAAGGTGGCGAAGTTCTTGCTGATGCGATGTGGGAGATATTCCTTGACGAATATTTACCAAGTGACAATAACCAATGGGGTCGATACCGCTTGGAATCATTGACACAAAGTTCATCAGCCGACAAAGGCGTAGAGCTCACGGTTGAACTTCGTGAAAATGGAAAACCCATTACGCTCTCAGGGAAAGGTAACGGTCCCATCTCTGCTTTCTGTCATCTCATGCAAGCACATGGCGTTGATGTGCAAGTTGCCGATTACTACGAACATGCGATGTCTGCAGGTGGCGACGCAAGTGCGGCCGCATATTTAGAGTGCACTATTAACGGAGGGACATTCTGGGGAGTAGGAATTGACCCCAGCACCACGACCGCCTCATTGAAAGCGGTGGTGTCGGCAGTCAATCGCGCACTTCGATAAATCCTTTCGTTACCGTGTGACGGTGGCGGTATACCGTGATCAGGCGATTGTGTTGCGAACCCAGAAATTGGGGGAGGCAGACCGGATAGTTACGCTCTTTACCAAGGGACATGGTCGACTTCGAGCAGTCGCTAAAGGTGTACGTCGAACGAAATCTAAATTCGGCGCACGGTTAGAAATTGCTAGCCATGTTGATATTCAACTTTATACGGGAAAAACATTTGATGTTGTTACACAAGTTGAAAGTATTGAAAATTATGGTGATGAAATTTCGCAGGATTATCAAAAGTGGACTGTAGCGCATGCAATTTTAGAAGCGGCAGAGCGTTTTACAACAAATGAGCATGAGCCAGCACTTCAACACTATTTATTAGTAGTCGGTGCTCTGAAAGCGCTTTCACATGAAGTTCATGACTCATCACTTATTCTCGATGCATATTTACTTCGGTCCCTCTCAGTTGCCGGTTACGCCCCATCAATGACGACCTGTTCACGATGTGATGCACCGGGCCCTCATAAATATTTTTCACTCATGGGTGGTGGCTCAGTCTGTAGCGCATGTAAACCTTCCGCTTCAGCAACTCCATCGCATGAAACATTAGAACTGATGGCAGATCTTTTAACGGGAAATTGGCAGCGTGCCGACGTGAGTGAATTACGCAATAGACGGGAAGCTTCTGGCCTTATTGCTGCATATTTACAGTGGCATTTAGAACGTGGCCTACGAAGTTTGCCGATGGTCGAGCGAATTGAGAAAGTAATCTCATGACTCATCCGTCGATGCCACGATTACCTCACGATGCGATTCCACGACATGTTGCAGTCGTGATGGATGGAAATGGCAGATGGGCAAAGCAGCGAGGATTACCGCGGACTAAAGGACATGAGGCGGGCGAAGCTGCACTCTTTGATCTCGTCGAAGGCGCGATTGACATTGGCGTGAAAGAAATAAGCGCCTACGCATTTTCCACTGAAAATTGGCGACGCTCACCTGATGAAGTGAAATTCCTGATGGGTTTTAACCGAGATGTCATTCGCCGCCGACGCGATCAGATGAATGAGATGGGAGTTCGAATTCGCTGGGTGGGTCGGCCGCAACGACTATGGAAATCAGTGATGAATGAACTTCTCGAAGCAGAAGAACTCACCAAACGAAATAAAGTTTTAACGCTCAATATGTGTGTGAATTACGGTGGTCGAGCAGAGATAGCTGATGCTGCAGCGCTTTTGGCACGCGATGTTGCGCGAAAGAAAGTAAAGCCAGATCGCATAACGGAAAAACTATTTTCTCAATACCTTGATGAACCTGACATGCGCGATGTCGATCTCTTTCTTCGATCATCGGGTGAACAGCGAACATCGAACTTTCTCATTTGGCAGTCTGCCTATGCAGAACTTGTCTTTATGGATGTACTCTGGCCAGATGTCACCCGTGAGACGCTCTGGCAGGCAATTGAAATATATGCACAACGAGATCGACGATTTGGTAAAGCGTAATTCGTATTCTCAGTATTAATTTAATGTTGCAACAACAACCCACATCAAGCCGACGCCCACAATGGTTGCGACCATCGTCAATCGAGAGGGATGACGCGAATGCGCCTCAGGAAGAATATGAGATGTTGCCAAATAAATGAGGAAGCCTGAAAACAGCGCTAAATACAGTGCAAGTGAACTATCACTTAAAGCGACATAGGAGCCAATAGCTGCACCACCAATGCGCGCGAGTGAATCAAGGGCTAATAACCAGGTAGCTTTTTTGCTCCATGAATTATTTTTAATGAGTAATGACACGGTATTGAGGCCATCGCTAAATGCATGGATAAGTAATGCCACAAAAACCGCAAGGCCTAATTTATGCGAGATTTGAAATGCCATACCGAGCGCTATGCCATCTAGAAATACATGGCCGCCTAAGGCGAGCGCGCCTAATGTGCCTGCGATATGAAAAGAGTGTGAATGATCATGGCCATAATCAGATTCGGCCGGTTCATGAGAACCAAAGAATTGTTCAACAAAATGCAAGATGAGAAATCCAGCAATGATGGCGATGGAAATAGTGCGAACTCCGCCGGTCATTGACGAACTTGCGGTGAAAACTTCGGGAAGGAGATCAAAACCTACGAGCCCTAAGAGAAGTCCGGCAGATAAACCCAAAGTTAAATGGAGTCGATCCCGCGACCGAATCGCTAGTGCGCCACCGGCAGTTGTTGCCAACGCAGTTACCGCAGCGAGGACGATCGCAATAATCATGTGGCCATCGTAAACTAGCGCCCTGCGCCCAGTGAACTCACTGCGACCGGTGCGCACCGCCGACAGCCAGCCGGATGGAGAACACCATGGCCCACGATCGTCTCGACGTCATCGTTTCATTAGCAAAGCGACGCGGATTTGTTTATCCCTCTTCAGAAATTTATGGCGGACTTCGCG
>CAZQWU010000055.1:1674-5090 GCA_964597305.1 uncultured Bifidobacterium sp. | reverse complement strand
CGACCAGGTTCAGTGCGACCAGGTTTTGCTGCACGACCACCGCGACCACAAAGTGATCGACCACAAGGTGAACGTTCGTTCCAAGGTCAACGACCTGGTGGTTCGCAATCTCCTTATCGTTCACAAGGTGGACCAAGTACCGGTGGCGCACCAGGTGGATTTGGTGGATACGGCGGAAAAGGTGGCGGTAAACCACAACAACGTGGTGGCGCTGGCGGAGCATTTGGAAAACAAAACGGTAAAAAACGAAAAAATATTAAAAGTAAGAAGACTCGCCGCGAAGAGATCGACAATATGCAAGCGCCAACTCTTGGTGGCGCAGTAGTTCCACGTGGAAACGGTCAAACTATTCGATTGCGACGTGGTTCGTCACTTGCAGATTTCGCCGAGAAAATTGGTGCAGATCCAGCAGCGCTCGTCTCCGTACTCTTTCACTTAGGTGAAATGGTGACGGCAACTCAATCAGTTAATGAAGATATTTTTGCTGTTTTAGGTGGCGAATTTGGTTACAACATCCAAATAGTCTCGCCGGAAGATGAAGATCGAGAAATACTTGAAGGATTTGATATCGATCTTGCTAAAGAGCTCTCAGAGATTGATCCAGAAGATCTTGAAGTTCGACCACCCGTGGTGACCGTTATGGGCCACGTGGATCACGGTAAAACTCGCTTACTTGATGCAATTCGTCAGACCGAAGTTGTGAAAGGCGAAGCTGGGGGAATTACCCAGCATATTGGTGCGTATCAGATTCACCATGTACACGAAGGAATTAATCGCGCCATTACGTTCATTGATACGCCGGGCCACGAAGCATTTACCGCTATGCGTGCTCGCGGAGCGAAAGTTACCGATATCGCAGTCCTTGTTGTCGCAGCCGATGATGGAGTTATGCCACAAACAATTGAAGCGCTCAACCATGCCCAAGCTGCCAGCGTTCCGATAGTTGTTGCCGTTAACAAAGTTGATAAAGAAGGGGCAAACCCCGGAAAAATTCGCCAGCAATTAACCGAATACAACTTAGTTGCCGAAGAGTATGGCGGCGAAACAATTTTCGTTGATGTATCAGCAAAAAACGGTACGGGAATTGATAATTTGATTGATGCCATCTTATTAACCGCTGATGCAGCGATTGATCTCCGGGCGATTGCCGATGATGACGCACGAGGTGTGGCGATCGAAGCACATCTTGATAAAGGTCGTGGACCAGTAGCGACAGTTCTCGTTCAGCGCGGAACGCTCAATGTTGGCGATGCAATTGTTGCTGGCGCATCCTTTGGACGCGTTCGAGCAATGCTTGATGAATTTGGCAATGAACTTGATTTTGCCGGGCCGTCTCGACCAGTACAGGTACTTGGTTTCACTTCGGTACCAAGTGCGGGAGATAGTTTCATCGTCGCACCTGATGATCGAACAGCGCGACAGATTGCTGAGAAACGACAAGCTGCCGAGCGCCATGCTGCATTAGCTAAGGCGCGTAAGAAAGTTTCGTTGGAAGACTTCCTCGAGCAATCAAAGGTCACCACGCTCAATCTCATTATTAAAGGTGACGTCAGCGGTTCTGTGGAAGCGCTCGAAGATGCACTTGTCCAACTCGACGTTGGAACAGAGGTTGATCTGCGCGTTATTCATCGCGGCGTTGGCGCAATTACCAAGAGCGATATCACATTAGCGTCAGCATCCGAAGCAGTCGTTATTGGTTTTAACGTTAAACCAGAACCTCATACTGCTGCATTTGCTGACGAAGAAGGTGTGGAGGTTCGCTTCTACACCGTTATTTACAAGGCGATCGAGG
Source organism: uncultured Bifidobacterium sp. (assembly GCA_964597305.1). Lineage (GTDB taxonomy): Bacteria > Actinomycetota > Actinomycetes > Nanopelagicales > Nanopelagicaceae > UBA7398. Next base: position 3,298 of record CAZQWU010000055.1, on the reverse strand, counting down.
AAATAGAACAAGCTCTCAAAGGCTTACTCAAACCAGAATTCGAAGAAGCAGTTATTGGTAACGCTGAGGTTCGCGACATCTTCAAGTCGAGCAAATTTGGCACCATCGCCGGTTCTATGGTTAGCGATGGCATAGTTCGACGAAACGCAAAGGCACGTGTGATGCGTGGCGGCGTAGTTATTGGCGACAATCTCACAGTTGAATCGTTGAAGCGATTTAAAGATGATGCGACGGAAGTTCGCGAGGGTTACGAGTGCGGTATTGGTCTCGGTTCCTATAAGGACATTCAGGTAGGCGACATCATCCAAATATTCGAAATGCGTGAGAAGAAGCGAGCATAAATATGGGCGCTTCCCATCGAGCCGAGAAAGTTGCTGATCGCATCAAAGTTGTTGTTGCTCAGACATTAGAAAATAAAGTGAAGGATCCACGCTTGGGTTTTATCACGATTACTGATGTGCGAATAACTGGCGATCTTCAACAAGCATCGGTTTTTTATACAGTTCTCGGCGATGATGAAGCAAAGAGCGCAACTGCAGCTGCGCTAAAAAGTGCAAAAGGTTTATTGCGGAGCGAAGTGGGCAAAGATCTGGGAATGCGCATCACGCCAACGTTGGAATTCTTCTCCGATGGTCTCTCGGAAACTGTTAAACAGTTTGATGATTTGATGGCGCGTGTCCATCAACAAGATGCGGAGCTAGAGGCACTTCGCAAAGGTGCGCAACCTATTGCGACTGATCCTTACAAACCACATAAAACCCATGAATGATGGCTTTCTTGTCATCAATAAACCAGCTGGGATAACTAGCCACGATGTTGTGGCGCATCTTCGAAAAATATTTGGCACAAAAAGAGTAGGGCACGCCGGCACTCTTGATCCGATGGCGACCGGAGTTTTAGTGATTGGCGTAAACAATGCAACGCGATTTCTTCAATACATCACTGAAGGTAAGAAGCGATACGCCGGAGTTATCCGACTCGGTGCGCGAACAGTAACCGACGATAAAGACGGTGATGTTCTCACCACCGCATCAAAAGCAGAAATTTCCAACGTCAGTGATAGCGCAATTTCATCGGCGCTTACGCAGTTCGTTGGTGAGATTATGCAACGACCAAGTTCAGTATCAGCTATCAAAGTCGACGGAAAACGTGCTTATGATCGAGTTCGCGAAGGCGAAATCGTGGAATTGCCACCTCGCGCTGTAACTATTTATTCACTAGAGATCACAGCGATTCAACGTACTGAAACCACACTTGATGTAGCCATTGACGTGCTCTGCTCGGCGGGAACTTACATCCGAGCAATTGCCCGAGATTTAGGTGATGCGTTAGGAGTCGGTGGACATTTGATCTCACTTCACCGAAGCGAAGTTGCGCCATTTCATGAAAGCGAGAGCTTCACGCTCGATAGCCTTACAACGCATAATCTGATTCCGCTTCGGACTGTTGCAGAGCGGATTTTCCCCATTCGAACAATAGATTTTGCCGAGCGCAATGAATTGTCATTTGGTCGCGCGCTATCGCCGTCAGAATTTTCCGGAATTGGCGTTGCGGTTTTTGATGATCGTGTCTGTGCGCTCATTGAGAATCAATCAGCCGGCGCACAACCTATTGCTGTTTTTCC
>CAZQWU010000055.1:0-1574 GCA_964597305.1 uncultured Bifidobacterium sp. | reverse complement strand
CCTATTGCTGTTTTTCCGACGGTGGCAGAATAACGACTATGTATTCGATAACGTGGCATGGCCAGGCGCAACCTGAACCCACTGTTGCCATTGGAATATTTGATGGCGTCCATTGTGGCCATCAAGAAATATTGAAGCGAGCTCGTTCCCATGGTCGGCCGGTTATTGCACTGACTTTTTTCCCACACCCTACGTCAGTCTTTGCGCCTGAGCGCACGCCATCGCAATTACTCTCGCTAGCAACGCGGGTAACACAACTTCGCAGCCATGGGGCAGATGCAGTCGCTGTTATTGAATTTACTCGTGAATTTGCTGCGCTTACGCCTGATCAATTTATCGAACGCGTTCTTGTCAACGAATTGCACGCGCGCCACGTTGTGGTTGGCGCAAATTTCACCTTTGGCGCTCTCGCAGCGGGAAATGTTGACTATTTATCGCACGTGTCATCGAGCCATGGATTTTCGGTGGATGGTGTCGAACTTGTGTCTGTAGATCATGATCCCGTTTCATCAACGCGCATCCGCAAACTTGTACTCAGTGGTGCAGTCGAGAAAGCGCGAAAACTTCTTACTCGACCACATCAAATTTCTGGGCCCGTAATCCATGGTGAAAAGCGAGGCCGAACAATTGGTTATCCCACGGCGAACGTTGATGTTTTTCCCAACGCAACAATTCCCACTGATGGTGTCTACGCTGGTTGGCTTAACGTTGGCGCACTGCGCTGGCCTGCAGCAATTTCGATTGGTACGAATCCAACGTTTGAAGGTGTACGAGCGCGACAAGTTGAAGCATATGCACTTGATGAAACCGATCTTGATTTGTATGGACTTGAGGCAACGATTGAATTCGGTTGGCGTTTGCGCGACACGATTAAATTCACTGGCCTTGAACCGCTCCTCACACAGATGAAAATGGATTGCGATCTCACGCGGGAATTGACCGCGCAATAGCCTCGATTTCTCTCGATCACATCACCGCTGGTAGCCTTCGACGCTGCGAGAAGGCGTGCTGTCGTGACCTAGACCGATGGCCCTCGTGAACGATGAAGGAGTAGACAGATGGCATTAACACCAGCTGCAAAGAAAGAGATCATTACCAAGTACGGCGCAACTGCATCGGACACAGGAAGCCCAGAGTCGCAAGTAGCGCTTCTCTCAAAGCGAATTGAAGAATTGACGGTTCACTTACAAACAAATAAGAACGATCATCACAATCGTCGTGGTCTACTTTTGCTCGTTGGTCGACGTCGTCGAATTTTGCAATACCTAGCAAAAATCGATATCGAGCGTTATCGCGCTCTTATCGACAAACTCGGCATCCGCCGATAACACACTTACACGTACACCGATGTGACGTTTGGTCCTCGGTAGTGGCTTACGGATTAATGCCGTGGGCTTCGATCGAAGATCCAATCTCATATCACCACTACGTGTGATTCGAGAAAGGAACCCCATGGAGGGTCAAGAACTACATACCGCCGTTGCGACAATCGACAATGGCAAATTTGGAAAACGAGGAATTCGTTTTGAAACTGGCCGACTTGCTCGGCAAGCAGCAGGAACTGCTGTTGTCTA
>CAZQWU010000054.1:3723-5717 GCA_964597305.1 uncultured Bifidobacterium sp. | reverse complement strand
GAAGTTGTTGCCGTTGGCGCTTCACTTCAAGCTGGTGTTATCAAAGGTGAAGTAAAAGATGTACTTCTTCTCGACGTAACCCCGTTGTCACTTGGCATAGAAACCAAGGGCGGCATCATGACAAAACTCATTGAACGAAACACAACAATTCCAACAAAGCGATCAGAGATCTTTACAACTGCTGATGACAATCAACCAGCAGTTCAAATTCAGGTCTTCCAAGGTGAACGCGAAATGGCGGCATACAACAAGAAACTTGGCATGTTTGAATTAACAGGTCTTCCACCAGCACCACGAGGCGTGCCACAGATCGAAGTAACGTTCGATATTGACGCAAACGGAATCGTCCACGTATCAGCTAAGGATCTTGGCACTGGTAAAGAACAGAGCATGACAATTACCGGTGGATCTGCACTTCCAAAGGAAGATATCGAGCGCATGATGAAAGACGCCGAATCTCATGCTGAGGAAGATAAGAAGCGCCGCGAGGAAGCAGAAATTCGTAACACCGGCGATTCACTTGTCTATCAGACAGAGAAATTCCTCAAGGACAATGCAGAAAAACTCAACGAAGGAGAATCTGCAACAAAGAAAGCAGAGTGTGAAACTGCACTGGCTGATTTGAAGAAAGCTCTCGAGGGAACAGACTCAACTACAATCAAGAGTGCAACCGAGAAAGTTGCCGAAATTTCTCAGCAACTAGGGGCTGCCCTCTATGCTGCAAACGCAGCTGCTGGCGCGGGTTCTGAGCAACCCAAGAGTGATGACGGCGTTCAAGATGCAGAGATCGTCGATGACACAACAAACTAATTCCGAAGAAGAATTAGAGGTTGCCAAAGAAAGTGAAGAAACTGCAGCTGAGGTCGTAGAAGACCTCAGCGCAGTTCTTACCGCTGACTTACAACGACTTCAGGCTGAATACGCAAATTACCGCAAGCGAGTTGAGAGAGATCGTGCGCTGTCGCATGAGATTTCAATCGCGGGCGTGCTCAGTGAATTACTTCCAGTGCTCGATGATCTTGATCGTGCACAAGAACATGGTGAATTGACTGGTGGTTTTAAAGCAATCGCAGACCAGATTCAAACAATCACCAGCAAATTAGGATTAGTAAAATATGGTGAAGCGCCAACGTCTTTCGATCCTAATATTCATGACGCACTTCTTCATGAAACGTCATCTGAAGTCACTGAAACAACGGTCACAAAGATTCTTCAACCAGGTTATAAACACAAGGATCGGATTCTTCGTCCCGCACGCGTTGCAGTGACAGATCCACAAGAGTAACCATGGCTGCGAAAGATCTTTACGAAAAGGATTATTACAAAATCCTTGGTGTCGATAAAAAAGCCGATGCCAACACCATCAAAAAAAAGTATCGATCTCTCGCGCGTGAACTTCATCCTGACAAAACAAAAGGTGATAAGAAATTAGAAGATCGGTTTAAAGAAGTTTCTGAGGCGTATGACATTCTCGGCGATGATAAAAAACGCGCCGAATATGACCAAGCCCGCGAACTTTTTGAATCGGGCGCATTTCGTCAAGGCGCTCCGGGCGGAGCAGGATTTTCCGGCGATTTCAGCGATCTTTTCCAAGGTGGCGGAGATATTTTTTCATCGCTCTTTGGCGGTCGTCGCGGTCCGCGCAAAGGTCAAGATATTCAAACGGAAATTTCCATTTCTTTCCGCGACAGTATTTTTGGCAAAGAGGTAGATCTACGCGTTGGTGGACAAGGAACGTCCTCATCAACAATCACAACGCGCATCCCTGCTGGAATCTCTGATGGCGGCAAGGTTCGTCTTAAAGGTCGAGGCGGCCCTGGCGAAGCAGGCCCAGGTGATCTCTATGTCATTGTTAATGTCATTCCTCATCCTATTTATTCGCGAACGGGCGACAACATCTCCATGACCTTGCCAGTAACTTTTTCAGAAGCAGCACTTGGCGCAGATATTTCAGTTCCAACATTGCAAGGTGATGATGTCAAAGTACGAATCGC
>CAZQWU010000054.1:0-3623 GCA_964597305.1 uncultured Bifidobacterium sp. | reverse complement strand
GCGCAGATATTTCAGTTCCAACATTGCAAGGTGATGATGTCAAAGTACGAATCGCTCCGGGAACCCCCAATGGTCGAACCCTTCGCGTGAAAGGTCGTGGCGTAAAGAAAGGTGCTAACGCTGGAGACCTCCTCATTACTCTTGATGTTCAAGTTCCACAACGAGTTGATGGCGCTGCGAAGAAAGCACTTGAAGAATTTGCTCGAGCAACGGAACATGAAAACCCACGAAGTGATCTGAAAGAAAAAGCACGAGTATGAAAAATACTCCACCACAAAAAAATAATGACGAGAGAGCGGTTTATGTTATTTCAGTCGCCGCCGAACTCTCAGGGTTACACCCTCAAACATTGCGCCAATATGATCGAATAGGTTTAGTCTCACCTTCGCGTACCCTCGGTCGTAGTAGACGTTACTCTCGTCGAGACATTCAACTTCTTCAAGAAGTTCAGAGATTAGTAAATGAAGGAATAAACCTTGCCGGAATAAAAAGAATCCTCGAATTACAAACGGCAATCGCTCGGCTCCAAAAAAAGCAAACGCGCTCCGATAAGGTTTCGTAGTGACCTCTCGCGAAGCGCTTAAATCAGAAATCCTCAAGAAGGCCGTTGTTCATGGAAAAGTAATTCTCTCCTCAGGCAAAGAGGCGGATTACTACGTTGATCTCCGTAGGGTGACGCTTGATTCAACCGCAGCTCCTCTCGTTGGTGAAGTCATGCTCGATCTCGTAAAAGATTGGGATTTTGACGCGGTAGGTGGCCTCACACTCGGAGCTGATCCAGTTGCTACAGCGATGATGCATGTTGCATCCCAACGAGGTAAAAAAATTGATTCGTTTGTTGTGCGCAAAGCCGAGAAGGCTCACGGATTACAGCGACGAATCGAAGGCCCGGATGTTAAGGGGAAGCGTGTAATTGCAGTCGAAGATACTTCAACCACTGGCGGTTCGGTGTTAACTGCAGTAGAAGCGCTACGCGAAGCTGGCGCAATTGTTGTAGGTGTAGCAGTTATCGTAGAGCGCGGCGCAAAATCGAAAGTTACTGAAGCAGGGTTTGAATATCGAGCTGCTTATTCTTTAAACGATTTAGGACTTTAATTTCTTAACTAAGTTGTTTTCTCGATCGCCACTCTCGAATAACTTCCGTAATGAGTGGAATTACGCTCAATAAAAAGACGATGGCGATTATCGGTAATAAGTATCGATCGACCGAGCCACTTAATTTCTCACCCAATATAAAGCCGGCCAGGATAATTCCATCTGTCCATAAAATTCCACCAACAAAATTCCAAAGAAAAAATTTCTTTGCAGGAACTCCCACAATTCCGCACAATGGATTTATTAACGTTCTAATAACAGGAATAAATCGAGCCAAAATCAAAGCTTTACCAACACCGTATTTCTTGAGCCAACGTTCGGTGCGATGAACTTTCTCTTGATTAAAAATTCTCGAGTCAGGTCTACTAAACAGACGTCTTCCATATGTTGCCCCTAATTGATGGCCTAATTGCGATCCACTGATTGCAAAAAATGGAGCAGCCAAAAGCAAAATTGTGATGGGAAGTTGTATTCCTACAGTCTTCAACGCTGTCGCAGAAGCAGCGACGCCAGCGAGAAAGAGCATGGTGTCGCCGGGAAGAACAAGACCGATCAAAAGCCCAGTCTCGACAAAGAGGACTGTGAGAATGCCAACCATCCCCAATGTCTCGACGATGTAATGAGGATCGAGAATGTTCATGTGGGGGAGCCTAATAGCCTAAACTCGCCCCCATTGTGTGCGGCCCGCCCTGGGTCGTAACCCGACTCTCCAATGGAGGAGATATGAACGTGCAGGTTACGGGTAATAACCTCAATATCGTCTATGTAGTTCTCGCAGTAGCGCTCGTCGCTCTCGCAATCGCGTACGCACTTCGCGCCCAAGTACTTCGCGCGAGTGAAGGTACTGCGAAGATGAAAGAGATTGCCGCCGCTGTTCAAGAAGGAGCAGGCGCATACCTCGCTCGACAATTTAAAACCCTCTCATGGTTTGTCGGCATTGTCTTTGTACTTCTCTTTGCCTTACCGGGCACGACGGAGGTCAAAGTCGGCCGTTCCATCTTCTTCCTTGTTGGCGCCGCATTCTCTGCCTTTGTGGGTTACAACGGTATGTGGCTCGCAGTTCGTGCGAACGTTCGCGTCGCTGAGGCTGCACGAAACAACTCTTCAAAAGGCGCTGTACAAATTGCATTCCGCACCGGCGGTGTTGTGGGAATGTTGACTGTCGGTCTTGGTCTCCTTGGCGCTTCGCTAGTTGTGGCGATCTATCACGAGACCGCCCCATCAATCCTGGAAGGCTTTGGTTTCGGCGCTGCAATGCTCGCCATGTTTATGCGTGTTGGCGGCGGTATTTTTACCAAGGCTGCCGATGTCGGTGCAGACCTCGTCGGAAAAGTTGAGCAAGGAATTCCAGAAGATGATCCGCGAAATGCGGCAACAATTGCAGACAACGTTGGCGACAACGTCGGTGACTGCGCTGGTATGGCTGCCGACCTCTTTGAGTCATATGCAGTCACACTTGTTGCAGCTCTCATTCTTGGCAAGGCCGGCTTTGGTAACGCAGGACTTATCTATCCGTTAATTGTTCCTGCAATCGGAATTCTCACAGCGATTATTGGAATTTTCCTCACTCGCACCCGCGCAACCGATAAGAGCGCAATGAATGCAATCAATCGTTCCTTCTTCTTATCTGCTGTCATTTCCGCAGTGCTCGTTGCACTCGCGACATTTACTTATCTTCCCAACTCCTTCGGACTACTTGAAGGAGTGAGCGATGAAATCCAGAAACATAGCGGAAATCCACGCGTACTCGCGCTCGGTGCTGTGCTTATCGGAATCGTCCTTGCGGCAGCAATCCAGATTCTCACCGGCTTCTTTACAGAGGTTGGAAAGCGCCCTGTTAATGATGTCTCGGCATCATCCAACACCGGTGCAGCAACAGTAATTCTTGCTGGTATTTCCGTTGGTTTTGAATCTGCCGTTTATTCAGCGCTGCTCATCGCAGCTGCTGTATTTGGTGCATTCTTACTAGGTGGCGGAACGATCGTTCTCTCACTCTTTGCAGTCGCGCTCGCTGGCTGTGGTTTGTTAACCACAGTAGGTGTCATTGTTGCTATGGATACCTTCGGCCCGATCTCCGATAACGCACAAGGCATTGCAGAAATGTCAGGTGATGTTAAAGGCGAAGGCGCAAAAATTCTTACCTCACTTGATGCAGTTGGAAATACCACAAAAGCAATCACTAAAGGTATTGCGATTGCAACTGCCGTTCTTGCGGCCACCGCTCTCTTCGGTGCATTTACCGATGCCATTAAGAACTCAGTTCTAGATAAGGGCAAAATTGTTGCAGAACAAGTACTACAACTCCAAGGAATTCTCGATATCGCAGATCCTCGAAATCTTGTGGGTCTCGTAATCGGTGTATCTGTTGTCTTCCTCTTCTCTGGACTTGCTATTAACGCAGTATCGCGTGCAGCTGGTGCAGTAGTGATGGAAGTTCGAAATCAATTTAAGAAGCATCCTGGAATTATGAAAGGAACTGAGAAGCCCGAGTACGCAGCTGTTGTCGATATCTGTACTCGCGATTCACT
>CAZQWU010000053.1:1554-5930 GCA_964597305.1 uncultured Bifidobacterium sp. | reverse complement strand
ACCTCTGGGTTATGAGCCCAGCGAGCTACCGAGCTGCTCCACCCCGCGTCGGTACGACGATCCTATGCGATAAGCACTTAATAGAAAAATTCGCGAAGGAATTAACCTCGTTGTGCAGCGATCGCAGCAGCGATTGCAGCTTTCAATCGATCTTGTGCTCTGCCATACGCAGCAAAATCACCTTTTTGCAACGCAGTATTTGCATCAGCGAGCGCAGCTTGTGCACTTGCTAACGCACTCGCTAACGCTTTATTTGTAGGTTTCCCTGGCGTTGAACCATTTTGAGAAATAGTGCCAGTTCCCATACTGGTGCCCGAGTTTCCACCAAATACTTGATCAAGGGCGTTCTTCAGAGAATCGGCAAATCCAATTTGATCACCGAATGAAACAAGTACTTTTTGAAGTAATGGATATGACGCTGTATTACTTGTTGCACGCACATAGACTGGTTGGACGTAAAGCAAACCGCCACCTACTGGAAGAGTAAGTAGATTGCCGAGCACAACGTCAGAACCACCTTGTCGTAGCAACGAGAGCGCTTGCGCTACCTCTGGCTTAGCTTCAAAGTTTGATGAGACTTGCGACGGACCGGCGATATTTGTTGAACGCGGTAATTGCAACACGGTAATTTTTCCATAATTACTTCCCGGATCTGCATTGACTATCGCGAACGCAGAGAGATTCTCTCGACCACCTCGTGGAACAAATGGTGTCGTCAATGAAAACGATGCAGTTTTCTCACCAGGAATTTGGACGGTGTAGTAATACGGCGGTTGAGCCGTGGAGTTTCCGCCAAACGATGATGGATCGCGCGGTACTCGCCAGAAATCTTGGCCACCATAAAACGCGTCTGCGCTTTTCACGTGATACAAACTCAACACATCACGTTGAACCCGGAAAATGTCTTCGGGGTATCGCAGATGGGACATGAGACCTTCCGAGATAGCGCTCTTTGGTTGAACTACGCCAGGAAATACTTTGCTCCACGTTTTGAGAACTGGATCGTTTTCATCCCAGGCATAGAGTGACACTGTTCCGTCATAGGCATCTACCGTTGCTTTCACTGAATTTCGAATGTAATTAACGCTGGTATTTGCTTGCGCGGTAATCGACGTCGAATTAGTCGTCAGCGCATCTGCAGTGGATCCCGAGAGATTTGTTTTTCGAGAATAGGGATAGCCACTGCTGGTGGTGTATCCGTCAATGATCCACACAATGCGACCGTCAATCACTGATGGGTATGGATCGCCGTCGAGCGTTAACCACGGCGCGACTTTCGCCACGCGTTCACGAGGATTTCGCTCGAAAAGAATTTTCGACTTGGAGTTAATGAGATTAGAGAGAACGATCCGTTGTTCTTGGTATTTGATAGCAAAAAGTAAGCGGGTAAAGAGCGAGCCCATCGGAACTCCACCTTTACCGGTATAGGTGTAATTTGCTTGACCATTAGCTGATTTATCGTCGGGATAATCAAATTCGACTTTCTTGCCAGCTTCTGCGCCACCAATAATGGAGTAATCCGGGACATTTTCACCGAAGTAAATTCGCGGTTGGAAATTGCCAAGCGCACCCGTCGGTGGAATATCACCGAGTATAAAGTTTGGTTTTCCATCAGGATCTACCGAATTTCCATATGCGCCAACAAAACCAAAACCATGGGTATAGACCAAGTGATCGTTAATCCAGTTTCGTTGTGGGTTTCCATCGATATTGAGCTCTCGCACCGCAACGACAGCATCGCGTGAAACACCATTAATCTTGTAACGATCAATATCGAGAGACTCTGTAAATGTGTAATACGGCTTTATCTGTTGCAATTGTCGGAACGTTGCTGAAAGTACATTGGGGTCCATCAATCGAATATTGGAAATTGTCGCTGCATCATTGGCTAATTGACCGGCCGAGGTTGATGCGGTTGCTTGATAATCTTTTACTTCAACATTTGATAACCCATACGCGCTACGCGTTGCATCAATATTGCGCTGGATAAACGGCGCTTCTTTCGATGATTCGCTAGGTTTAACTTGAAATTGCTGTATCAAACTCGGATATACAGTGCTGATAAGGAACGAAGAAATGGCCAAGAGCGCGACGCCAGCCGCAGGCAATATCCACGAACGGCGGACAATATTTGCGAAAAATAGCAGGGCGCAAACAACTGCAATCCCAGCGAGAATCGCCTTCGCTGGCAACACTGCATTGACGTCGGTGTACGAAAGCCCAGTAATCAATCGACCCTCTTTAAGCGCAAGCGCATAACGATCGAGCCAATAAGCCGCCGCCTTGATGAGCACTAATACACCGAGTAAAACGGAGAGTTGTACTCGAGCAGCTACGGTCGTACGGTCTTCTTTGACCTGAAGTCGAATTCCCCCATAGAGATAATGAACGATCGTGCTTGCAATGAGGGCAAGGACCAGCACCGATGAAGCCCAGCCGACAATAGATTGTAGAAATGGTAGGCGGAAGGCAAAGAAAGAAATATCTAAACTAAATTGCGGATCTTTTACACCAAATTGAGTTGAATTTCGGAACAGCAACCAGGTCTCCCAGAGTCGTGAACCCGCGGTTCCTGCAAAATAAAAGAGTGCAACAGAAATTCCGATGAGTGCGAATTTACGGATTGGTTCTAACTGAATTCGATAACGTTCTAAATTATCCGCCTCAACACTCAGCGGTACATAAATTGGTCGTTTTTTATATGCAAGGTAAATATTGAGCGAAACGATGAGCGAGGTTAATAATCCAAAGAGAAAGAAGAGTTCGATCTTCGTAAGTAAAAGTGTGCTCCATACTTTGGTGAAATTCACCGAACGGAACCAGAGCACATCTGCGTAAAAACCACTGAGCGAAACGAGGATGACCCCCAGTGCAACAAGGATCGCAATAGTGATGGGTAATGGCCCTAACTTTCGTCGCTCTAAACCATTGCCACCTAATCGATCGCCAAAATTACCAAACCCACCATTGCCAAAAGGATTATCGCCAAACCGTGAACTCATGGCGCTACCTTAGCGACAGCCCGCGAGTGACTCTGGATGGGTGTTGCGTAAAACATCAACCGCCTCGTTCAATGTTGCGACCGGGATCACCACAAGATTTTTCGGTACGGACTTAATATCCACACAATTAGCTCGCGGTGCCAAAAAGATCGTAGCCCCCGCATCCGCTGCACCAATCATCTTCTCGTTGATTCCGCCAATCGGGCCAACATTTCCCTGGCCATCAATGGTTCCGGTACCAGCGATAGCCCGACCTCTCAGCAAATCTTCAGCGGTAAGTTTTTCAATGATGCCGAGTGCAAAAATCATCCCCCCGCTAGGACCACCGGTCTCTTGGATATTAAATTTCACAGTAAATGGAAATTCGTATGTTGTTCCAACAAATATTCCGAGCGCAGGTTTTCCTTGTTGATTTTCCATCAATGTAATTTTTTCCGTAAGCCGAGTATCAACGGAATTAACTTTCCGTTGGACAGTGACTTCGAGTGAATCACCAATGGTGTGTGATGAAATTATTTTGCGTATGTGTGCTGGAGAGTCAATTACGTGCCCATCAACCGAGATAATGCGATCGCCCGGGAGTAATCGATGATCAGCGCCAGATTCGGCGAGCGTTCCCGTTACCTGAATGGATTGTGAATACTTAATCTTGAGGAAGGTGAGCGCGGCGGCAGTGGCGTCATATTGAGAATGTGTCATATCAATTTTATTCTCGGTCTTAATTTCTTTATTTGTTTGTTCGGGTGGATATATCTCTGCACGTGGGAACACCGCCGATGTACCGTCTATCCAACTTGCAAGCACTTGTAACCCAGAGACATATGTACCGGGATCCGTTACAAGAACTGCTGTAATGAAAAGCTTGCTGCCCTGTGATGGTGGGTAACTCTCTGCACCATTAATCGTGATGAGTTTTCCTAAAACATTCTCCGGTGTACTCGGTTTAATAATGACGTACGGCAGTGGCGCAAGTAATGCAAGGCCAATCATGAGTACGACTATGAATCGAGAAGGCTTGTGCGAAATAAGTGACGCTGGGGAAAGTGGCATGTGAGAAGTTAGGGATTTCTGGAGATATTTTTTTGCTCTGTGGCCGGATGTGAAGACCTCGAGGAGGTATGAGAGCTCTTTTCATTTTTGGCGAGCGAGTCTTGAAATTTCTTGAATTTGCCTACTGAGCGATTAGTCTCATTTTCATACTTGGTTTGAAACCGTGCGACCCAGAGAACGTAAATAATGGCGCCAATTAATGCAATTCCGGGGATTAACCACCACACCAGCGCTGATAGTGGTGTGGAGGGTGAAGCCATGGCGCTCAGCCTAGAACACCAGGGAAGAAAGCGAGTACTTTTGCGGTTGCACCAGTCGGTCAAT
>CAZQWU010000053.1:0-1454 GCA_964597305.1 uncultured Bifidobacterium sp. | reverse complement strand
AACTCAAGGGTCAAGCAGATTGGCAGTGATGGTGTCATGACGATCGCAACTTCAGGAAAAGGTGGCTCGGCAGATGAGTAACGGTTTTGGTTTTGGACCAACAGGATCTGGTCCAGATGATGACAATGAATCTGATGCATCACAAAACCCTGATAAGAATTCGCCACACTTCGGCTCTATTCAATTCAATGAAATCTTCAAACAGTTCTCGGGGTTGGGCCTCGACATTCAATCACTGATTGCATCACTGACTGGAACTGGATCAACAGCAAAACTATCCCGCGACGTTATCCGCGATATCTCAAGAAAATACCTTGCCTCCCATGGTGAACGTCCAGTGGGACTATCCGAACTTGCGCAGATTCGAACTGCATGCGAACTAGCTGATTTATGGCTCAATGAAGCGACAACTTTTCCTTCACTTGGAATTCCTGACAATTGCGCGATGGGTCGTCGCGAATGGATCGATTCCAGTATTAATGGCTGGCAAGAGATTGCCACACCATTGATTGACGGTATGAGTTCTGGAATTTCACATGCGCTCTCGTCGCAAATGCCATCACCTGAACAAGCGCAGGCTATGGGCATCGTTATGCCGCCTTTAGGAAATATTTCGGCCATTATGACCACGTTGATGGGCTCGATGATCTCTTCGCAGCTTGGCCAAACCATAGGCTCACTAGCAACGACCGTTACTGGCGCAAATGATGTTGCATTACCGTTATCGAACCCCATTAGAACGTACTTAATTCCAGAAAATGTTGAACGATGGGGCGAGGGTTTGGAGATCCCCGATCAAGAAGTACGAATTTATCTCGCACTTCGCGAAATTGCTGCCGCTCGCCTCTTTGCCCATACTCCGTGGCTTGCTTCCCATTTACGAAGTGCTATCGAATCGTATGGCAAAGGCATACGCATAGATTTTTCAGCCATTCAACGCCAAGCAGAAGATGCAATGAGCACTGGCGATTTCGATCCTATGAATCCAGAATCTGTTCGCAGTGCATTGACCGGTGGCATGTTCACTCCAGAAGAGAGCGATGTTCAACGAAGCGCTCTGGAAAAATTAGAAATGGTACTTGCCCTCATCGAAGGATGGATTGATCAGGTTGTTACAGATGCTGCTGGTAATCGATTACCGTCTCTCATCAAATTAACCGAAACACAGGCACGACGACGCGCAACTCAATCACCAACACAACAACTTTTTGCATCCTTAGTTGGATTAGAAGTTTCGCCACGTACGACGCGCGAATGTAAAGAATTTTGGCGAGTACTAGGAACTGAGAATACGGGCCACCATCGCGATTCATTATGGGAAGATCCAGTCCTACTTCCCCGGGAATCAGATCTCAGCGATCCGGTGAAGTTCCTGAAGAGCACGATCGTTCCCGACGATCTCTCGAGTCTTTAGAGCACTTCTCTTTAGCACTCATCAATATCTCTAATTTTTT
>CAZQWU010000052.1:0-6360 GCA_964597305.1 uncultured Bifidobacterium sp. | reverse complement strand
CCACCTACGAGCCACTAGGTGTCGTTTCTGATAGACGCGCGCTTATTTTAGTTTTAAATAACCGAGCTACAACGGTTGAACAATCTGGCGTCATTCTTCATTACTCAACTGGATCAATTGAACTTCCAGCCGTAATTAAATTGAATAAATATGTTCGAATTCCTTATCGTCATGCAGTTCCGTTATCGCGTCGAGCGATCTTTGCGCGTGACGGTGGGCGATGCGTTTACTGCACAGCATCAGCAACCTCGATCGATCACGTTATTCCACGAAGTCGTGGTGGCGGACATACGTGGGAAAATGTGGTGAGTGCATGTCATCGATGCAATCACATCAAAGCAGATCGCACTTTAAAAGAATTAGGGTGGCGACTTCGTTCGTTACCACGTGAACCAGTTGGTGCAGCCTGGCGCATTCTTGGAACGGGCCGAGCTGATGCGCGATGGGTTCCGTACTTAAAGCCCTACGGTGTAGTTGAGGCGACTGCTTAGTTTTCTAACGCCTGAACTTTTAACGCACGCTCCATCGCTTCAATTCCTTCATTGATAAATCTCTTGACAGATGGATGAGCATCTTTGCCGTTTGTCGCGAGCCAATTTTTAACTTTAGCTAGCGTAGGTTGATTAATAACGTAGGTAGGAAATAGTCCTTGAATTAACATCGATGAGATTTCATAAGAACTATTTGCCCACGTATCAAGCACCATGCCAAGGTATTGATCGACAAAATCAGCGTGAAGTGCGCGATGGAGCGGGCGGTTATAGCCACGTACGTTGTAGAGGCGAATCCAAATAGTGTGATCGCCCTCCGTAGCTTTCTTCCATGCTTCAACTTTTGCGTCTTTGGTCGGCATCGCGGCGTAGCAGAGTTCAGCAGCAAGTTGGCCGGTAAAAGTATTGTCTTTTTCTAATTCACGAGCGATTTCTTCAGTCGAGGAAAGTCCGCGTTCGACTAAACAGGTGACAAAATGCCAACGAAGATCGCTATCAACTTTAAGCCCAGTCAGTTTTCCATCGAGAAGTTCGCGAATGCGAGCGCCATGAGCTGGGGTAGCAGCAAGTGAGGCAAATGCGCGAGCAAATTGCAATTGGTGATCACTCTCAGGTTCTGCTGCATTGAGAAGTTTCTCTAGCGCGTGCGCAACTTTTTCTCGCTGGCTATCGCGATTTTTGTCGCTCGTATAAATCTCTACCGCCGAATTGAGTTGCACCAGTAATTGGCCAAGTACGGTGATGTCATCTTCGCTACCAAGTCCAGCCAGAACGATATTGATGTAGTCACTGGCAGAAAGTTCAGCATCACGCATCATGTCCCATGACGCGCTCCAGCAGACCGTTCGGGAGAGTCCATCGGTGAGTTTTCCGATATGTGATTTCAAAGTCTCAATTGATCGGGAATCGAGGCGTACTTTTGCATATGTTAAATCGCGATCATTAATGAGAACTAAATCGGCGACTTTTTCACCACGAAGTTCTGCAACGTCCGTCAAAGGACCAGAGACATCAAGTTCGACGGAGCGACGTCGCACTAATTCATTTCCCGTTAAGTCAAAGAGCCCTACCGCCATACGATGTTGGCGAAGTTCTTTCGACCCGGTCGGAATTTTTGGCGTCTCTTGCGCGATAGCAATCGATGAGTAGGTGTCGCCACTTACGTCAATCTTCGAGCGGAGCGTGTTAACGCCTGCGGTTTGAATCCACGTTGCTACCCAGGGTTTGAGATCGCGGCCGGATGTTGCGGAAAGTTCGTTGATCAAATCATCGAGAGTGGTGTTCTTATATGCATGCTTGGCGAAGTAATTTTGGAGCCCTTTAATGAAGTTTTCCCGTCCACAAAATGCTGCGAGTTGTTGAAGCGCGGAAGCACCTTTTGCGTAACTAATCATGTCGAAGTTTGCTTTAACCGTATCAATGTCGATCATGTCAGTGGCAATGGGATGTGTCGTTGTTAATTGATCTTGCGCGTACGCAGCAGTTTTTCGAATTGCCGTGAAGTCAGTCCATCCGGTGGTGAATTCGGTTCCTTCTGTAATTGCTAAATACGAAACCCATTCAGCAAAAGCTTCATTGAGCCAGAGGTCATCCCACCAACGCATCGTGACGAGATTTCCGAACCACATATGTGCCATCTCATGCATGAGCGTGCTCGCACGACCGGTATAGGCGCGCTTGGTAACTTTTGAACGGAAGACCAACATTTCTTCACGCCAAGTAACTGCACCTACGTTTTCCATAGCGCCCCAGTTAAAGTCAACGACAGCGATTTGATCGTACTTATCAAACGGATAAGCGAGGCCAAAAACTTTCTGGAAGTAATCAAATCCTTGCTTAGTTAATCGGAAGATATTTTCAGCATCGAGTTTTTCAAAGAGTGATTTGCGGCAGTAAATGCCGAGGGGAATTTCTTTGATTCCTTTATAGGTGTCGTGAACATGGGCATAAGGGCCGGCGATAATTGCAGTCACATAAGTAGACATGATCGGCGTTGTGGTGAATTCCCACGTTTTCTTATCACCATTGACGGTGGCGTTCTTTACCGGGTTATTCGATATGACTTCCCAATGGCCAGGCGCAGTCACGGTAAAACTAAATGTTGCTTTGAGATCGGGTTGATCAAAGCAGGGATACATATTGCGAATAAATGAGGTTTCACCTTGCGAATAGAGGTAGACCTCATTATCAACCGGATCAACCGAACGTTGTAAACCTTCACCTGTTTTTGAGTACGGAGAATCCAATTCAATGACGACTTCGTTTTTTGCTTGTAGGTTCTTTAAATAAATAGTCTCACCGTCATAGCCAGAGACATCGATCGGAGAACCGTTGAGGGTTGCCGTGATGACTTTTGTGCCAACGGCATCAATAAAGGTGTCGTATCCCGGTGTTGCTGAGAACTGCACAACAGTCTTTGCGCGAAAGTTTTCGGCGCCGGTTGTGACATCGAGTGTGATGTCATAGTGATCGACTTTGAGATGGCGAGCGCGTTCTTGCGCTTCTGCGCGAGTGATATTGAGTCCTGGCATGCCCGTATCCAACCAGAGATGGCAGGCTTTGCCACTATGGAACAAACCACAGGAGTACTGCCAACAATCCGCAGTTACATCAAACGTGGTTCACGAATGACAGCTGCGCAAGAAGCGGCAATAAATAAGTATGGCGAGAAATATTCTCTCAATCCCGAAACACCAATTGATCCACGCCACATTTTTCCCGATAAAACAGAAGTGATTGTTGAGATTGGCAGTGGCATGGGTGAGGCGACTTCGAAACTCGCTAGCCACTTTTCAGAGGCTGGATATATCGCCATTGAAGTTCATCGCGCAGGAATTGGCGCTCTCATCATTCGCGCGCAAGAGTTGGGGCTCGACAATCTGCGCGTTATTGAATCCGATGCAACGGTGGTCATTCGTGATCAATTTCCTAATCATTCCGTTCATGCATTTCATATTTTCTTTCCTGATCCGTGGCCTAAGACTAAACAACGGAAAAGGCGAATTATTCAACCAGCACTTCTTGATGTACTCGCTCGAAAACTTTCATCTAATGGGCGAATATGTATCGCTACCGATTGGCAGGAATATGCACAGGCTATTGAAAAAGTTTTTGCTAGCGATCTGCGATTTCGCGGCGGGATTGTCGAACGACCATCGTGGCGACCACTAACGAAGTTTGAATCAAAAGGAATTAAAAAATCCCACGTCGTGACCGATTTTTGCTACACCTTGTCGAACTAAAGTTTTCCATCTTTCTCGTACTTAGCCAGCAATCCAATACGTCGAACATGGCGTTCATCGCCTGGAAATGGTTCTGCGATAAAAGTATCGACGAGTTGCAGGCAAAACTCTTCGGTATGCATCCGACCACCAATAGAAATGACATTGGCATTGTTGTGTTCGCGAGCCAGTTTTGCGGTTTCGATACTCCACACCAGCGCTGCTCGAATACCTTTTACTTTATTTGCCGCCATCTGTTCGCCATTTCCAGAACCACCAAGAACAACTCCTAGCGAGCCTGGGTCATTAGCAACTCCTTCTGCGCAAGGAATACAGAAGACTGGATAGTCATCGAGTGGGTCATAGTGATGTGGCCCGTGATCAATAACGGTATGGCCTTTACCTTCGAGATGTTTCACGATTACATTCTTAAATTCAAGACCGGCGTGGTCTGAGCCAATATGAATTCTCATGGCGATACCTTCTCAAAAAAGCAGAAGACCCACTGACTTTTAGGTCAGTGGGTCTTTCGTGTCTTACTTATCCCTCGTTATCCCTCGAAGAGGAAGTTGCCATGAAGTTATCTACCTGGCTTGAACTTCATCGCACCCATGATGTTGGAGAACATGGATTTGGTGTTGTTCACGCCAAGGCCCTTGCTATGAACCTCGTTTACCTCATCGGTAATTCGAGTCGTTAAGTTTGCTTTCAGTGTTGTGGCGGTCGCAGAAGTAATACGGCCTGCGGTGACTGCTGCATCAATCATCTTTGTTGCTTCTGCAACAAGGACATTAATTAATGCATCTTTCTTTGCGCCAGCAATAGCAGCAAGTGATTCGCCCGCAGCTAATCGTGATTTGATAGTCGCAATATCAAGTCCGATTGTGTCTGCGATCAATTTCTCATGAGCGGCTTGAACAGCAGCTGCGCTTGCAACAGCAGAGTTCTTGGCATCTGTGAGAGCTTTATTGATTGCGTCTACTTGTGCTTGGGTCAATGTCTTATTATCGACAAGACCTTTGAGAACGTTATCTAATGTAGGTGTGGAGGCTTTACCTGACATTCCCATACCGTTACCCATACCACCGAAACCACTACGACCGTGAGCCGATGCGATTCCCGCTGTTCCTAATGAAAGAACAAGACCGGTAACGACTGAAACCGTTACAAGTTTCTTCTTCATTTTTTTTACTCCTTTGTTCTTTTACATCTCATTGAAACCAGTGATTCTTTGAGACGCCGAGCAGGGGAGCTCGATGGCCTTACTTAATACCCTGTACCTGAACAGACCAGCACAAAACCTTGTGAATCGTTTGTGAAAAGTTGTCGATATAAAACACTCAAATTAATTGATTTACGCTTAAAAATCGAGATGAGATCTCACCTTTATAACATCTTGTAATCAAACGAGAATCACGAGGCGCTCCCACTCTCTGGAGCCGTGCCCCAAAGGAGGGGTCTATGAAAATCGCTCGACGACGAGTGATAGCACTCGCGATAACAATTTCATCATTATTTATTGCGCAAGTTTCACTTCCAATAAATAGTGCATATTCAGCAGGTCGAATTACTGGCAATTCGATTATCAACACGTTATTAAATGGCAAAGGAATTCCCACAACTAAAACAGGACTTGATGGCGATTTCTACATTGATACCACTACATTCAATATTTACGGGCCGAAAGTAAATGGAAAATGGCCTTCACCAGTAAGCCTTAAAGGCATTAATGGCGCTGATGGAAAAAACGGATCATCGATTACTGGCGTTACAGGACCTCAAGGTGAACAAGGTTTACGGGGTGAAACTGGTGCACAAGGTCCGCAAGGAATTCAAGGATTAAAAGGTGAAACTGGTGCACAAGGTCCAATTGGATTAACTGGTGCAACCGGACCGTCTGGTCCAGCCGGCGCAACTGGTCCTGCAGGACCTGCTGGATCAACTGGCCCTGCAGGTGCACAAGGTGTTGCAGGTCCACAAGGAATTGCAGGTACTAATGGAACAAATGGTGTTGATGGAGCAGCTGGTGCGAAAGGTGAAACTGGCGCACAAGGTCCGCAAGGTATTCAAGGAATAAAAGGTGACACTGGTGCGCAAGGCCCTAAAGGTGACACTGGTGCACAAGGGTTGAAAGGTGACACGGGCGCAACAGGTACAACGAATATTTATTACGGCACGATTTCATTTGGAGCGCAATTATCAGGAAATGCTGGCAATTCTGTAACAAGTGCAAATTTCGGGAATTTCGGTGCTGGTAAGTCATATTTAGTAAGGCTTTATATATATGGAACTAACACAATAAATTCAACATCCATCTCACTTGGATTTGCAGCATCTGTAGTTGGAGCCTCTATTACACCTACCGTTTCATGGACCACTCATGCCGCAAATAGTTATAGAGGTTCAGTTCAAACCTTTGAACACACGATAATTGCGGATGTCATTTTGGAAGCTGGAGCAACTAATTCGGCATATAACTTAAATGTCACTGTAACCACAGGAACGGCATTAGGAACGTCCGATAAATACTTAACATTTTCAGGTTCTTACAATTCAACGTTAGTGGGAAGTGTTAATTAAATTAATTAAATAAGTGGAGCGGGCGACGGTAATCGAAACCGCATGGCCAGCTTGGAAGGCTGGAGCTC
>CAZQWU010000051.1:0-6392 GCA_964597305.1 uncultured Bifidobacterium sp. | reverse complement strand
GTTGCTGCGCATTTGGCCAGACTTCGCTTTGATGCTTTCCGTAGCGCAGATTTCGCTAGCGCACGTTACGAGGAGAGTTTCGATCGCACAACCGTGCTCATCATTGTCGGAATAGCCATTTCCGGCATTGCTCTGTGGCTGTCGTAGCATTTTTAAATTATTCACTTTGCGCCGCAATCTTCGCTTGAACTTTTGCTTGTGCTTTATCTTTTTTCGTGAGGCGGCGTCGCTGGCGTGGATCAAACGCATCTCGTAAACCATCGCCAATAAAGTTAATAGAGAGCGCGATCGTAATAATAAAGAGGCCGGGCCACCAGAAGAGCCATGGTCGCGTAGTGAATGAGTCTTGATATTGGCTAATCAGCGATCCGAGCGACACATCGGGAGCGACAACACCAAAGCCAAGGTATGACAGAGCAGTTTCAAGCAGAATCGCACCAGACATAAGAAGCGTTACGGAGACGATGATGACTCCGACTGCATTAGGCAAGATATGTTTAAAGATAATTCGACGATTACTTGCGCCTGCTACTCGAGCTGCGTCGACAAATTCCAACTCTCGCAATTTAAGAAATTCGCCACGAACTAATCGAGATAAACCCGTCCATGCGAACATACCAAGATAGAAGGCTAAGAAGCCCACTCCAAGATTTCCATAGTGGTACCCGACAACCGAACCGATAATGATGGATGGGACCGTGATGATGAAGTCGGTAAATCGCATCAATACTGCATCAACCCAGCCTCTGAAGAAGCCGGATATCGATCCAATTACTGTTCCAATTGTTCCACCAAGAATTCCAATCACGATCATGACATATATCGATCGTTGTGCTCCACGCATGACGAGTGAGAAGTAATCATGGCCGATGTCATCTTGTCCAAAGGGATGGGTTCCTAAATGAACTCCAGGGCCACCAAGGAATTTCGGAACGACGCTCAACGTCGGGCACCCGACGATTCCTTCCGGACATCCTTCAGTACGGAGGTCGAGTAGTTCGTCATACTTGAATTTCCACCATCCACGCCATTTCAGTGGGCCAATCTTCATCTCTAACGATGTAAAGACTGCAAGAATCAAAAAGAGAATGACAAAAACTGACGTCATCGCCGCCTTATGCCGAACAAATCTTCGGCGAACAATTTGACCTTGGCTTAAACCTTCGATCTCTTTATTCTGAATAGCATTCTCGCCACCATCTTTCGTTGATTCCACAACATTTTTTTTGCGTTTAAATATCGAGCGACTTGACATTACTTACTCCTCGATACTGCGCGTATTCGTGGATCGAGCGCTGAATAAAGTAGATCTGCGACGAGATTTGCTGATACAGCCATAAATCCGGTAATGAGAAATACGCCCATGAGAAGATTGAGATCGAGAGAGCCAATAGCAGTATTGAAAAGAGTTCCCATACCGATCCAACCAAAAATTCTCTCAGTAATAATTGCACCGCCAATAATGCCAGCGAAATCAACTACCATAATTGTCGTCAGCGGAATCATTGTGTTTCGAAAGGCATGGCGCATAATCACTGTTCGCTCAGTTAAACCTTTCGCGCGAGCGGTTCTGATGTAATCCTGGTTGAGAACTTCAAGGAGTGTTCCGCGTGAGAAACGAACATACCCAGCAAATGAAATGAGAAGGAGCGCAGTTGTGGGTAAGAATAAGTGAACCAGGATGTCGAGAAAGCTCATCCAGAAATTACCTGGTTCAAGGAGCGCATTCACCTGACCAATAGTGGGAATTGGCCGGAAATACACTGCATCGGTCTCCATATACGGCTTCCATGTCTGCATCAATTTATCAATCACCGTCAGAAGCCCCATGAGAAAAGCAGAGAGCATCGATGTGCGAATAATCGGACCTCGGTCTATCTTCGAAAAGAGAAGTGGCACCGTTCCAGAAACAACAAATAATGCGATGATCATCAGTGCATAAACGAGTTTCTTATTTTCCACGCCAAAGAGCCATTGATTGGGGTAGTACATCACGACGGTGATAACTGCCATTGCTATCGCTGCTCGTAACGCGGCTTTATTTGAAATTCCTGTTGACAGGTGTGTTACTCCAAATGCGACTCCTAAAGATAAGACGAAGAGCGCGATTGGACCCAATCCAGGGTTCGCAAACCATTTTGTTATGCTGAGAATTTCTAATAACGCTGCGGTTGATGCTGCAGCTATTGCAAAAATACTCCAAACTCGTTTTCGATCACCACTGATAACCGCGGCCCAGAAGATTCCACTAAATGTTGAGAGCCCGATAAGCCATGGTGGATTAATAGTAGGATTACCCAAAAAGTTATTAAATTGGATTGCAAGATACTCTTTGAGAAGCACTGCCACCCAGAAAATGGGAAGCGAGAAAAGTAAGAACGAGACAAAAGTCATCGCGTAGTCAAAACGTGAATACTGGCGAAGCGCTGTTACGATACCTATGGATATTCCAAGAACAATTGCAATAATCGTTGCTCCAGTTACAAGACGGACCGTTGTAGGAATCGCTAACCAAATAAGCTCAGTGACCGATTGACCCGTTCGAGCTTTACCAAAATTAATATGTCCAACAAATACCCCGAGAATGCCTCTCAGCCATAAGAAATAACGAAATGGCGGCGGAACGTCAAGTTGAAGATCTCGAGTCAAGTTTTTTATTTGCTGCTGAACGTTTGGTTCTTTACTGGTCCGGAGCGCTTCCAGTGGATCGCCTGAAATCGCAGCGAGGTTATAGAGAATAAAACTCGATCCAAAAAGAATGACAAAGAGAACACCGAGCCGCCGGGATATATAGGCAAACATGAGCTCTCAATTCCTTTCTCGAAATCTCTGACTTAGATTACAGAGAAGTGGCGCTCAAGGTATACCTGAGCGCCACTTCAATGAGACGCGTGTTGGGCGTCTAGAGTTCTTTAGCTAAAAATCCGAATGGACCTTAGTTAGAGAAGTACCAATCCCATAGGTTCCACACCAACGTTGGTGAGAATGGTGATGGTGCAACACCTTGCAACTTAGCATTAACGCCGTTTGCTGATGGGTGCTGGAAAATGGGCAAAGTCACTGCATCTTTGATCAACTGTGAGTCAACCTTAATGAAGCGATCTTTAATCTCTGCAGCAGAAAGTGGCTTGGAGCCAAGTTCTTTGTATATAGCATCGATAGTTGCATTGGAATAACCCTGCCAGTTTCCTTGGGTTTCATATGTTCCAACGTTTCCTGATTGAAGAGCTGATGACTTTACCCAAGCAAAGAAAGCGGCGTCATATTTAACGCTCTTTCCATAACTTGACCAACCAGAGGTTGGTGTCACATCAACATCAAAACCAGCCTTTGCTTCTTCTGCCTTCAACAAAGCAGCTTCTGCAACACGACGAGCATTTGAAGGTTGACCGAAGAGCAACTTCACTTTGATAGAACCTGAGCCAGCCGCAGCGCTTGGATAATATTTCTTAACCAAAGCGAGCGCTTTCGCGGTGCGGTCTGCCTGTGTTCCTTCAGTGAACTTACTTACGCCGGATTTTGCGATGATGTCCTTGTAAGAAGGTTCCTTATTGAAGACCATCAATGAGTTCATCAATTCAGAGGATGCGTTGATTGGCTTCACAATTTTGTCAATAATTTCTTGACGTGGATATGCAAGGAGGAACGCAGTACGAAGGTCGATCGCTTGTTGGCTCATGCCAGCAAATGGACCAGAGTACGTATCTTGTGTTCCGTATGCAGCGCCTACGCGAAGATCGATGTGCTCATACACTGCCTGATCGCCACCGATAACCTTCACGGCTGGTGCCATCGCCTTAAGTTGGGCAACAGCATCTGCAGTTGGCTGACCTGCGTAGACATCTACTTCGCCGTTCTTAAGCGCTTGTGCAGCAGCGGTGCCATCGCCGATAACTTTGAAGACAACGGTCTGAAGACTCTTTACCTTTGGACCGGAGTTGTACTTCGCATTACGAACCATGGTTACAGCGCCATTTGGCACAGCAGTTTTGACTATGAATGGGCCATTACCAACAAGAAGTAATGGGTTTGTCGATGCATCAACTTTGTTGATGTTGTAATCCTCAGACCAAATCTTGCCAATCGCCTTAAGGTGAGTGGTGTTGTAATCCTGGAAGTACTTGTAGAAACGCTCACGCGCCGCGTTGTTCTCAGCGATCGTTCCGAGCTTGGTCTTGCCTTCTTCCATCAACACCAATGTGTGCACTGGAGTTGGGCCAGGAGCAAGTAGCTTCCAGTCAGGAACTTGTGTGTCGTATTCAACTGTCACTGACATCTTGTCAGCTGAAAGAATTGGTAAACCAACAACATGCTCATCATAAATTCCGCCGTAGCCACCAGATACGAATGCTGGGGTTACCTTTGCATCGTTTGGATCGCCGAGACCTGCGATAACAGAGTAAGCAGCGGTAGAAACCACGTGAGTGAGAAGTAGATCAATTCCATTGATGGGAGTTCCATCAGACCAGGTACGTCCTGGATTAATCGTGTACTTCACTTTGAATGGCTTCTGACTTACGATTTTGTAAGTTCCAAATGCCTTATTATCAACGAGTTGTGCTTGGTTGTTGTAATAAGTGAAGCCAATTCCAGAAAGATAAGCGACATCCGTATTGAATGTCAGGTTATATTCCTGAACGCTTGGATTCAAACCGGTGAGCGCATTACTTTGAACGATCGATACAGTTGTCTTTGCCGCTGAATGCGCAGGATTAATTACGCCAACAACTAGTCCAACCGCAGCGGTCGCAGCAAGAGCTACGCGCGCAATACGATTTAACTTCATTTATTTCTCCTCGGGATAGATATGTTCATAAGAAAATCGCATGTGGAAAGTCGACTAATCCCACACTCGGTTTTCTTACTTTGGACGGATGAGTCTGCCGTAATGCGTCCCAATTGCGCAATATGCCTGTTACCTAAAACTGCAGGTCAAACGGGTGGGATTGCTCAGAAAGGTGGCTTTAGTGGCTTTCGCCCTTTGCTGCCGATCTCGCAGCTTCCAGTTTTTCCGTGGTTAATTGAGGAGTGGCAAAGAAAAAGAGGATAGCGCCAAAGGCAGCAGATAACAGATAAGGCGCTCGTAATCCCCATTCGCGATCGATGAGATGTTGAACTGCCGTCATCGTTACTCCAGCAACGAGTGCGCCGAGAGGAATAGTTCCCCAGGCAAAAAATCGATAGACGCTATTTACTCTTCCTAAAAGGTGTGAAGGAATGATGCTTTGGCGAAGCGACACGGTAATCACATTCCATAAGACCGCAGTCAAAGTTGCAATCGCCGACAACAACCAGACGATGTACCAGGATGACGATAAACCAATGATGAGTTCAATGATGGGACCTAACCCCAAGGTGAGCCAGAGTGAGGGTCCACTCCCAATTTTCTTTGAAATTTTCGGAGCAACTAACCCGCCAAGCATTCCACCAACTGCGCCTGCAGTTCCAAGCACCGCAAATTGCAGAACGCTTGTGTGAAGGATTTCTTGGGCAAATAAAATAAATCCTGCACCAGCAAGAGTTCCGACAAAATTCAATGTCCCCAGAATAATTGCCATTGGTCGTAGCAGCTCATGCGCCCATAACCAAGCAAAACCCTCTTTGATTTCTATTCGAAAACTTCGTTTTTCCACTGTAGTTGGCTGAGCTTTCTGGTGACTATTGACGGGTGTGATTGTTGCGATACTTGCGATGAGTGCAGTAGCAACAAAGAAGGACGTGGCATCGAAAAAGAATGGAATAAAGACGGCAATTCCAATGAGAAATGAACCAAGTGGTGGGCCAATAAAACTATTCGTTAAAGACTCCGCAGACCACATCTGGCCATTTGCTTTCTCAAGATGTTCTTCTTCGACAACTGATGGCATAAATGTCTGAGCCGAGTTATCTCGAAGAACCTCGGCTAAGCCAAAAAGAAATGCTGCTATCGAGATCGTAATAAAAAGTGCCCAATTGGTTTGTAGATCTGTAATTGTGGTTAATTCATTGAGTCGAGGCAGTGAGTCAGCTTTGATGAATACAATGGCGGCCACGGCGACGGTCAGAAGTCCCCGAAGTGAGTCCATCGCAACAATGATTTTTTTTCGATCATATCGATCTGTAATTACCCCCGCGGGCAAAGAGAAAATCAACCAGGGCAATCGAGACAGCATTCCGGAGAGCGCAATTAAGAATGGTGAGCGAGTAACTGCTGAAGCGAGCCAGGGATAGGCAATCATGGAAACGCCATCGCCGAGGTTACTGATTGCCGTCGCGCTCCATAACTTCCAATAGGAAGCGCCAAGTTTCGCCCGAGATTTACTCATTCGAGAACCCTAATGGGAGAATTTCAGCATGGGTAACACCTTCTCCTTTCAGGTTGGTAGCGAGATTGGCGAAGGTCGATTGGGTCG
>CAZQWU010000050.1:0-6832 GCA_964597305.1 uncultured Bifidobacterium sp. | reverse complement strand
ATTTCGCGCATACTTATTACTCAGGTACTCTGCGCCACATGGCAAGCAAGAGCGCAGATATTCGTCCAAAGATCACAATGGCGTGCGTAGAGTGCAAAGAACGCAACTACATCACACGAAAGAACCGCCGAAATGATCCTGATCGTATGGAATTGAAGAAATACTGCCCACGCTGCAAGTCTTCAACTCTTCACCGCGAGACTCGCTAAACCCAATGTTTAACCCCGATGCAGTCGGGAAGCAACACAAATCAGAACAATCCTTTCGGGTCACCGCTGAACATATTGCGCAATTTACGCATGCAATAGGTGAATCAAACTCCACCGTTTCGCCAGTGACATATTCCATTTCATTCTCATTAGATGGCGCACAAGCATTTCTTCAATCACTCGGACTTGATTGGAGCCGAGTTGTTCACGGCGATCAGAAATTTAAAATTAATCGACCCTTCAAACCCGGCGACGAAGTTCACACTGTTGCCACAATTGAAAATTTCCGAGCAGTGGCAGGAAATGAAATCGTTACCGTTCGAAGCGATCTTTTTTGTGGAACAGAATTAGTGCAACAACAATGGACCACGTTAGTAGCTCGTGCATGAGAGAGATAGGAATTGGAACCAAGATCCCTAGCCAAACGTATGTCATCAATCGCGAGATGTTAATTTCCTATGCAGATGCTTCGGGTGATCAGAACCCTATTCACCAGGATGAAACTTTCGCACGATCAGTTGGTCTTCCCAACGTTATTGCACATGGCATGCTGACAATGGCGCTGGCTGGCCGTTTTGTTACAGAGTGGGCTGGCGGAAGTGCACACGTTAAGGAATTTTCTGCCCGTTTCACCAAGCCAGTTGTTGTTCCAGCCGGTGAAAATGTTGAAGTCATTATCAGCGCCGTTATTGACGAAGTGAGCGCTCGAACCGTAGTTCTCGACATCACTGCTGAGTGTGCTGGCGTTAAGGTCTTAGGTATGGCTAAGGCGACGATTGCTTTAATGTGAGTACGACTATTGCCATCATTGCCGATGGCTTTCAGGATGATCTGATTTCCTGCATTAAATCCATTCGCGCTTTTTCTTCTGTACCAATTTCGATTTTTACATCAGGGAAAGAAAACAAAGATTTGTGTACACCACTCATGAACTACACGCCTATTAATTGTGAGTGGCAGAAAAATAAATTGGGCTGGGGCCATAGCGTTCAACATTTACTCACGTCGATCACTACGCCCTACATCGCATTCATTGAACCGGCAACACAATTTATTGGGGATGCAATCTCTCCTGCGATCGCAGAACTTTCGAAGGGATATGTTGGCGTGGGATGGCGTGGTGGACTCATCAACCTGGATGATGAGTGGCGATCAGTCGACGATAAAGGGCCTGGCGAAGTTGATGTTCTCTTTTCATATTTTCTTGTGGTTGATCGCGAATTTCTCATTGCCGCCGACGGTGCGAATACGAGTGCAACGTATTATCGCAATGCTGATCTCGAAATGACTCTTGCGATGCGCGCACGCGGCGGTCGGTTGGTGCAGATGGAATTACCACTGATACAAGGTCGACATCATGGATACCACGATGTTAACGTCGATTATCGAGAGAAGAATTCAAAGAAAAATTACCAACGGTTACTTGATCGATTTCGCGGTCAAACCGACATTCTCTCGCCACGAAGGTAACCTTCCGACATGGAAAATTTATCGAGTTACACCAGCCTTCGCGTTGGTGGACCAGCTCAACGATTTATCCATGCTCGCACAGAGCAAGAACTCATTGACGCAGTTCGTACTGCAGACTCACACCACACACCAGTTTTAATTATCGGCGGTGGCTCAAACATTTTAATTGGCGATAACGGATTTAACGGAACTGTGATCAGAGTAGAAACAAAAGGAAATTCATATCAATTTGATGCATGTAGCGGCGGAATGATCACGGTTAATTCTGGTGAGAATTGGGACGAATTTGTCCAATGGATTATTAGTAAAGGATTTGCTGATCTAGAAACATTGAGTGGGATTCCAGGCACGGTAGGTGGCGCACCTATCCAGAATATTGGTGCGTATGGCCATGAAGTGTCAGAAGTCATTGCTCGAGTCAGAACGTGGGATAGAAAAATTGGTGGAGTTAAAACTTTTACGAATCACGATTGCGAATTTGGCTACCGCACCTCTGTCTTTAAAAGAGAGAAAGATCGTTATGTCATTCTTGACGTCACATTTCAACTTCGTAAAGGAGAGATGTCGCTACCCATCAAATATCAAGAGTTAGCAAACTACCTTGGTGTTCAATTAGGGGATCGCGTCTTAATTGATGATGTTCGACGCGCTGTTCTTGCGCTACGCGCTGCCAAGGGGATGCTACTCAATGACAAGGATCCAGATTCGTGGTCGGCTGGATCGTTTTTTGTTAATCCGATTCTTACGAAAGATGAAGCGTCGAAGCTTCCACTCGATGCGCCTCGTTGGCCACAATCAGATGGGCGAATTAAAACTTCAGCAGCGTGGTTGATGGAACGAGCAGGTGTGAAAAAAGGTGAGGCGCATGAAGGTGCACGAGTTTCAACAAAACATGTTCTTGCTCTAGTTAATAGTGGAAATGCAAAAGCATCGGATATAGCCGAACTAGCTCGAAATGCACGAGCTCAAGTGCGAACTGTTTTCGGTATTACGTTAGAACCAGAGGTTCATTTTATTGGTTTGAGTTTGGATTAGTTATCGTGCTTCTGCAAGTAAATTCTTAATTCGAGTAACTCCTTCAACAATATCCTCATCGGATGTTGCATAAGAAAATCGCAGGTAACCAGAGGGGCCGAACGCCTCACCAGGAACAACTGCCACCTCAACTTCATCCAGAATTAGCGCTGCCAATTCCGCAGATGTTTGTGGTCGTTTGCCTCGAATTTCTTTTCCAAGAACTCCTTTAACGGAGGGATAAACATAGAAAGCACCGGTAGGAGTTGGGCAGTGCACACCTGGAATCTCATTGAGCAATGTGACGATAAGTTTGCGTCGTCGATTGAAGGCCTCACCCATTGCGTGGACAGCCGAGAGATCTCCATTGAGCGCTGCAATCGCTGCTCGTTGTGAAACATTTGAAACGTTGGATGAGAGATGGGATTGATGATTTGTCGCCGCTTTAATGACATCTTTTGGACCAATCATCCAACCAACTCGCCAACCAGTCATTGCATATGTTTTTGCAACACCATTAAGAATGATGCAGTGATCGGCTAACGCTGGAACGAGAACTGGTAGCGACGGAGCTTGTGCACCGTCATAGAGAAGATGTTCATAAATCTCATCAGTAATAACCCAAATTCCATGGTGAACTACCCATTCACCAATGGCTTTCACCTGTTCTGGTGAATACACAGAACCAGTGGGATTTGACGGTGAACAGAAAAGTAAAACTTTGGTTTTTTCAGTTCGCGCTTTTTCTAATTGCTCTACCGAAACTAAATAATCTTGCGTTTCATCAGCAAATACTTCAACGGGAACACCACCAGCTAATTTGATGCACTCTGGATATGACGTCCAATATGGTGCAGGTAGCAGTACTTCATCACCTGGATCAACAATCGCAGCAAATGATTGGTATACCGATTGCTTTCCACCATTGGTAACGAGAACTTGATCTGCCGTTATTGTGTAATGCGAATCGCGTAAAGTTTTTTTCACGATAGCGTCACGCATTTCTGGTAAACCAGGAGTCGGCGTGTAACGATGATTTGCCACGATCGCAGTAGCTTCTGCTGCGGCTTTAACGATGTAATCAGGAGTAGGAAAATCCGGTTCGCCCGCACCAAAACCAATCACGGGTCGGCCAGCAGCTTTGAGGGCTTTTGCTTTTGCATCGACCGCCAGGGTTGCTGACTCGGCAATGCTGGCAATTCTGCGGGAGATTCTCGGTTTACTCACGCGCGCAGTCTGCCCGAACGGGGGGCAGAGAAGCGAGTTAGACCAAATGGCCTTCTCTAACCTAGACTTCCGCGCCTGGCGCTTGCATAACTCGAAGCAATTTGAATTATGAAAATGGTCATGCTTTTGCATGTCCAAAAGCACCCGAAGGGCAGTAGCTCAATTGGCCAGAGTTCCGGTCTCCAAAACCGGCGGTTGGGGGTTCAAGTCCCTCCTGCCCTGCGTTTTGTTGTTGGAATGAAGTAACGAAGTAAAAAGAGTACGAGATAGATTCGAGATAGAAGGGAAGCAGAATGAGTGAACAACACTCAACTGAAGAAGCGCGTGGCGTCTTCGGTCGCATCAGCCTGTTCTATCGTCAAGTGGTCAATGAACTTCGCAAAGTCGTTTGGCCTACACAAAATCAATTAACAACGTACACCGCTGTCGTGCTCGTCTTCGTTGGTTTTATTATCGCGGTCGTTTCAATTTTTGATCTGGTATTGGCAAAAATCGTTTTCTGGATATTCGGTTAGGAGGAGAGAGATGACTGAAGACATTTTGGATTCACAAGAAATCACTGACGATGTAGTAAATGCCGTGGTAGCAGATGATGTGGCAGTAGATGACGTGGTTGAAGAGGTCGAAGAAACTGAGGTTGAAGAAAATATCAGTCCAGAGCTCGCAGCGTTTCGCGATGAACTTCGTCGCGCACCAGGCGATTGGTATGTCATTCACTCTTACGCCGGATATGAAAAACGAGTTAAGGGAAATTTGGCGAACCGAATTACTTCAATGAATATGGAAGATTTTATTTTCCAGATTGAAGTTCCTGAGGAAGAAGTAACTGAAATTAAGAATGGTCAACGTAAGCAAGTAAAACGCAATATTTATCCAGGGTACGTGTTAGTCCGGATGGATCTCAATGATGAATCGTGGTCTTGCGTCCGAAATACTCCTGGTGTTACTGGTTTCGTCGGCAATTCACATCACCCAAGTCCACTTCCGTTATCGGAAGCAGAGAAAATGTTGATGCCTCGTGAATTGAAGGCAACAATCAAGAAAGAGATCAAAGTTGTTGATTTCACTGTTGGTGAATCGGTGACTGTGATGGATGGTCCATTTGCTACGTTGCCAGCAACCATCTCGGAAATCATGCCGGAGCAAGCAAAACTCAAAGTCCTCGTTTCTATTTTTGGTCGCGAGACGCCGGTCGAGCTTTCATTCCACCAAGTACAGAAGATCTAACCGAAGATTTAAGAACAAGAGAAGAAAAGGAATAGACCCATGGCACCAAAGAAGAAAGTCCAAGCACTGATTAAGTTGCAGATTCAGGCTGGCGCAGCAACACCTGCACCACCAGTTGGTCCTGCCCTCGGTCAGCATGGCGTGAACATCATGGACTTCGTTAAGGCGTACAACGCTGCAACGGAAAGCCAAAAAGGTCAGATCATTCCTGTTGAGATCACCGTGTTTGAAGATCGTTCATTTACATTTGTTACCAAGACTCCACCAGCATCGCGATTAATTCTGAAAGCGGCTGGTTTGGAAAAAGGTTCATCTGTTCCACACAAAGATAAAGTGGGTTCAATTACGTGGAAACAATGCGAAGAAATCGCAACGCTCAAGAAGGCAGATCTCAATGCTAATGATGTTCAAGCAGGCGCGAACATCATCGCAGGAACTGCTCGATCGATGGGAATTATTGTTAATAAGTAACACCTAAGTAATTTTCAAAACGGAGACTCCGTTTTGAAGTGGGAGGACCACGCTGGTCCGTTATCACCACACCTCGCTCACCTCGGTGAGAGAAATTGAAGGAGAAGAAATGAAGCGCAGTAAGAAGTACAAGGCAGCGGCAGCGAAAATTAACGCTGACCAGCTCTACACACCACTTCCGGCAATGCAATTAGTAAAAGAAACAAACGTTGTTAAGTATGACGCGTCTGTTGAAGTTGCGCTCTGCCTTGGAGTTGATCCTAAAAAAGCAGATCAAGCTGTTCGTTCAACAGTGAATTTGCCACATGGAACAGGTAAGACTGCCCGTGTTCTCGTTTTTGCCAACGCTGATAAAGCCGAAGAAGCTCGCGCTGCGGGCGCCGATATTGTTGGCGGCGACGAATTGATTACAGAAGTTTCTAACGGTCGACTCGATTATGACGCTGTTGTAGCGACGCCAGATTTAATGGGCAAAGTTGGTCGACTCGGTAAAGTGCTTGGACCACGTGGATTAATGCCAAACCCCAAGACTGGAACTGTGACAACTGATGTTGCCAAAGCCGTTTCTGATATCAAAGGTGGAAAAATCGAATTCCGTGTTGATAAGAATTCCAATCTTCATTTCATTATTGGAAAGTCTTCGTTTACGGCAGAACAACTCGCAGAAAATTATGCAGCAGCGGTAGAAGAGGTAATGCGTTCAAAGCCAGCCTCATCCAAAGGACGCTTTATCAAGAAGTCAGTTGTATCGACGACGATGGGACCTGGCATCGCTATTGATCCCAATATCGCTCGTGAAGGCGCTGCGCCAATTCAGTAACGACTTTGACGGAGCTAGGGCGATTGCCCTAGCCTTCGTCACCTCACCAAAGACTGCTGGTCTACGTCAGTTCGCGAGAACACGTAGCTAAGTGTCGAAAGACCGCCCGCATAGGTAAGTACGAAACCTCGTACGCACTTATGCGTCGAGGTTTTTCTGTTTCTGGTGGAAGTGTTACGAACAAGAAAAAAAGAGAGAAGGTAGGTAGCCAGATGGCTCGCCCTGACAAGTCGGCAGCGGTTGCGCAATTGGTCGAAGATTTTCGATCAGCTGATGCAACAGTTCTGACTGAGTATCGCGGTCTAACAGTGACTGCGATGAAAGAGCTACGTCGTTCACTTGGTGAAGGCACCAAGTATCACGTTGCAAAGAACACTCTGACAAAGATCGCTGC
>CAZQWU010000049.1:0-7249 GCA_964597305.1 uncultured Bifidobacterium sp. | reverse complement strand
AAGACAGTAACGCTGGTAGCAACAAGTTGTCCGAAAGGTTTTAAGAAGAAGTAAGAACTTTCCAAACGAAATAAATATAACTTAAATACTATTGCGCAAGAACAGTGCCATGACCAGTCTGTTCTTCATATCGGAATTGCCCAGGGAAAGAAAAAATTTGTAAAACTGTGAGGAGAGTAAAAAGTATTGAGATTGACATTCTGCTGCCAAAATAGAATATGTCAGAAACCTTTACCCTCTTCATACTTCGGCTATGAGAGTGGACTACTTCATTGAGAGTCGCGCTTCGCGCCGAGCGCGTTGTTCCGCTGGGTCCGGCACGGGAACTGCTGAGATAAGTCGCTTTGTGTATTCCTCTTTCGGGCTCTTGAGAATCTGATCTCGAGGACCAACTTCAACGATCCGACCATTCTGCATCACAGCAATACGGTGCGAAAGTATGTCAACCACGGCAAGATCGTGGGTGATAAAAAGACAAGCAAATTTCAATTTGTCCTGCAGATTCTGCAGGAGATCGAGGAAGCGCGCTTGAACAGAAACATCGAGCGCTGAAGTTGGCTCATCTGCAATAAGTAGATCTGGAGTTAGTGCGAGAGCGCGAGCGATTCCGACGCGCTGGCGTTGCCCACCTGATAATTCGTGGGGATAACGGTTGCGGTATGACTTTGGTAATTCAACGCTATCGAGCAATTCTTCCACTCGTCGATCAAGCTCCGAGCCTTTGGCTTCATTAGCTAAAAATATTGGTTCGCCAATACTTTCACCAATTGGTAGTCGTGGGTTCAGAGAGCTTGCTGGATCTTGAAAAACAATTCCCGTATTTCGTCGAATTTCACGAAGTTCTTGCGATGTTGGCTTTGAAATATCTTTACCAACCAATTGGAGTCGACCTTCAACAATCGGAAGTAATCCGATGGAGGCTCTACCAACCGTGGTTTTCCCTGAACCTGATTCACCCACAAGTCCAACGATCTCACCAGGGAAAATATCTAAGGTGAAATTTGAAACGGCCCGAAACGCTGGAATTCGACCATTTTTAGGATACTCAATTGACACATTTTCTAATCTGAGAACTGGCGGTAATCCCTTGAGGTCTGAGGCCAGCTCTCGAACTCGAACTGAGCCGAGTTTAGGAACCGCAGCAAGAAGTTGTTGGGTATATGGATGTTGTGGGCGATTGAAAATTTGATCAGAAGTTCCATATTCGACAGTTAAACCATCTTTCATCACCAAAATGTCATCTGCAAGATCAGCAACTACTCCCATATCATGAGTGATAAGGAGAATTGCTGAGTTCAGTCGATCGCGTAGGCTGCGCATCAAATCGAGAATTTCCGCTTGAACTGTTACATCAAGCGCTGTTGTCGGTTCATCGGCAACCAGTAAACCTGGATCACAGGCAAGTGATTGAGCAATCATGGCACGCTGACGTTGACCACCGGATAATTGATGAGGGTATTTATTAAATGAGGCTTCAGGTTCCGGAATTTCGACCATTGTAAGTAATTCAATTGCGCGTACTTTTGCATCGTGTGGCCCCATGTCGAAATGCGTGCGCAATGTCTCGACAATTTGGAAACCAATCGTATAAACCGGATTTAACGCAGTCATCGGTTCTTGGAAAATATATGCAACATCTCGGCCACGTGCTTTTCGCACGACAGATTTTTTAACCCCAACCATTTCTTGCTCTTTTATTTTGACGCTACCTGAGACACGCGCATTTGAAGCTAAGAGATCCATCAAACCCATCGCAGTAGTAGATTTGCCTGAGCCAGATTCGCCAACTATTGCTAGAACCTTGCCCGCCGCTAACTCAAAATTCATATCGATGGCAGCCGGATACCAGACCCCTTCCACCCAGAAGTCAATGTTGTAATTTGCCACCTTGAGCACGGTCTCGGTCATACGGCATCTCCTGCGATAATTAACGAATGGCTGAAACGTTTAGACCTCGAAGTAATTTCTTGTGGGCTGGTTTTGCGCTCGCTTTGATTGCGCTCTTTCTCATCAACTCTCTTGCAGTAGAAAAACGAGGCGCTCATACTGTCATTGAAATTATTGTGAGTGTTGTATTGGGCTATCTCACTTATCTGCTGTGGGTACGGCCAAAACTTGTCCTTCACGAAAGTGTCATCGAAGTGATTAATCCACTGAGTAAGGAATCGATTGACTACCGTGACGTAATTAGCCTTGAAACAAAGTGGGCTCTGACTATCGTCCATCGGGGAGGCAGAACTCAAGTGTGGGTAGCCCCTGCGACTGGTAAAAGACGATGGATTGCAGATAAAACTTTTGGCTGGAATAGCAGCCGCATACCACTTTCGCGCGAAGTTTCGAATGACACTGAGACGATGAGTGCAAGTCTTATCAGTGCAAGCGGTCAAGCCGCTTACATGATTCGAGAGCGAATAAAAAGACTCCACTAGCCACGCTTTCCGTTAGATTCTTTTGCGCGCATGCGATCTTTAAGAGAGATATGACGACGCTGCCGTGGATCAAATGCATCACGAAGACCATCGCCGATAAAATTCACGCATAGTGCAATGGAAACAATAAGTGCGCCTGGCCACCAGAAAAGCCATGGGCTGATGCTGAATGTATCTTGATATTGGCTAATGAGTAAGCCAAGTGAGACATCAGGTGGTCGCACACCAAATCCAAGGTAGCTCAGAGCAGTTTCGGCAAGGATTGCGCCAGAAAGAAGTAGTGTTCCAGCGACAATTATTACGCCGATTGCGTTGGGAAGAATATGTTTAAAAATGATTCGTCGATCGGAGGCGCCAGCAACTCGAGCGGCATCAACAAATTCTCGTTCGCGCAAGGTTAAAAATTCTGATCGAACAAATCGAGCAAGCCCCATCCAGGAAAAGAACCCAAGTAATAATGCGAGTGGAACAACGCCAAAATTACCAAATCGAAAGCCGATAACGGCACCGATAATAATCGTCGGTGTAACGAGAAACATATCGGTTAGTCGCATAAGTACTGCATCAACCATTCCTCCGAAGTACCCTGCAATAGCGCCAATAATCGTTCCCAAGGTGACGCCAATAAAACCAACGATAAACATGACAAGTAGTGATTGTTGAGCCCCACGCATCACAAGCGCAAAATAATCAGTACCAATGATGTCGGTACCAAAGGGATGTTTCCCAATTTGAATTCCGTCGCCATCTAAAAATGAAGGAGCAAAATCTAATGTTGGACATCCCGTTACGCCACCCTTGCACGAACTGGCGATTGCACCCTCTGGATCAATTGCAGTAATTGAATAAGGCCACCAACCATGAATTTTGACGTTAAAATTCTTAGGACCGAAACTAATTCCCCCTGCGGTGAGAACGAACAAAATAATAAAAGCTAACGCGAAGAGTGAGCCCATCGCAGCCTTATGTTTAACGAATCGACGAAGAATGATTTCTCGTTGACTACGACCGATCGTTTCACGGTTTGCAATTTCATTTTCATCTTTTTCAACAGCCATGCCTGCGTTGATATTTTTATCGCTCATAGGTCACTACTTCCTAATTCGAATTCTTGGATCGACGACGCCATAGAGTAAGTCGGAAATGAAGTTCGCCAGAACTGTAAGTGTTGCAGTAATAATGAAAACGCCCATGAAGAGATTGAGATCGTAGTTTCTAATGGCTTCATTAAAGAGTTGCCCCATGCCTTTCCAAGCAAAAACTCCTTCAGTGATAATTGCACCACCAACAATGCCTGCAAAATCATTAACAAGAATGGTCGTGAGCGGAAGCATGGCATTTCGCATTCCATGACGAACAATGACCGTTCGTTCACTTAATCCCTTTGCGCGTGCAGTGCGGATGTAATCCATATTGAGCACCTCGAGCAAACTTCCGCGAGAGAATCGAACATAGCCAGCAAATGAAATCAATGTGAGTGCAATCGTAGGAAGAATGAGGTGAACTGCGGTATCTAAACCAGAGATCCAAAAATTGGCGAGCTGTTCCGGGGTAAGCAAATTGTTTGCCTGACTCAGCGTAGGAACTGGGCGACCACCTACAGCATCTGAATTCATATACTCCGAAAATTCTCGCATAAAACGATCAACAATAATGGGGAATGTTGAAAGCAGCGCAGTAAATAATCCAATGCGGACATACATGCGTCGATCAATGGGGCTTACGAAATAGCCTATTACCATCCCCACAAAGATATTAATTACAAAAATTCCCACAACATTAAGAATTGATGCGGATGCCGACATGAGCAGTTGCAAGGGGAAATAAAGCACTGCCATTGACATAGCTGTTCCGAACCCAGCAATCACACCTTTTTTATTGTCTAATCCCGAAATAAGCTGAATAACAATAGCCGCGCTACAGAGGGCAAGGAATAAGACACCGAAAATACCAAGCGATGGATCAATAAACCATTTCGTTGCACTTAAAAAGAGTAATAACACGGCAGCAAAAATCGAGGCGCTGGCAAAAATTGAGAAAAATGCAGCGCGTTTACCACCAACAAAACCTGCAACGATCAAACCAAAAATCAGTGCACCAACAACAATAACTGTTGGTGGAATCTTTGGATTTGCAAGAAAGTCATTGAAACGGATTGCCATGAACTCTTTGAGCAGAACAGCTACCCAAAAGATTGGAAGAGAAAAAAGAAGAAAAGATATGAAAGTCATCACATAGTCGAAACGACTGTACTGACGGATTGCGGTGATCATTCCTACTGTGATGCCCAGGATGATAGCTAGAAATGTAGCAGTGATAACAAGCTTAATGGTGATAGGAATTGCGCTCTTAAGTAATTCGCTCACTGGAATATTTGAACGAGAGAGCCCCATATCGAGATGTCCCCAAAGCCCCGCAAGGATTCCCCGAAGCCATGTGAAATATCGAATTGGCGGTGGAACATCGAGACGCAAATCTCTGATCGTTTTCGCAATTAAATAATTTTTATTGAGCGCAGTACTTTCGCCAAAAGCTGCTAGTGGGTTGGACGAGTAAGCTTCTAAGTTGTACGCCAAAAAACTTGCGCCAAAAACAATAATGAGCATCATGCCAAGGCGCCGAGAGACGTACGCTAACAAAGTCTCACCTTGTCCACTTG
This sequence comes from uncultured Bifidobacterium sp., assembly GCA_964597305.1. Lineage (GTDB taxonomy): Bacteria > Actinomycetota > Actinomycetes > Nanopelagicales > Nanopelagicaceae > UBA7398. The sequence goes on along the minus strand of CAZQWU010000049.1, from coordinate 2,161 downwards.
ACCTTCCATGCCGACTCCTGCCACTTCAATTCGCGTTTGAAATCTAGCAATTCACTTTGAATAACTCATTAAGCCTAACACTGGAAATGAAACTGGGATGCCCATCACGGCATCCCAGTTTCAGTATTTCTACTGAATCGATTTATTGATTAGTACGACCACTTGAAGAAGTTCCAAGTGATATTCGCACCAAGTGGTGCTGGATCGATTCCCTTGAGTTCCTTGTTGAACGCAGCAATCGTTGGATTGGCATACAACGGAAGTCCCCAATAGTTGCTGATGATGATCTTGTCAGCAGCAGCGCGCTTTGCTGTTACTTCTGCCGGAGTCAAAATGTCACCTTGAAGGCTCTTCAAAATAACATCTAACGCAGAATCATTCCAACCCCAGACGTTGTTTCCTCCGTCAGATTTGTAGATTTCTGTTGAGTTGGATTGGCTGATGGAGTTCAAACCAAAGCCGTACATCGTGACATCGTAGGCCGCGTTCTTGTTTGCTTTGGTTCCAAAGAGATCTGGGCTTGCAATGTCTTCCACATCAAAGCCAGCCTTCTTTACTTCAGCAGCAACCAATTTCGCAAGTGCATTACGCAACGTTGTATTTGCGTGAACGAATTTGATTTTTACTGCAGGAGTAGCCTCAGAAGCAGTGGGGTAGTACTTCTTGACGATTGCTAATGCTTTTGCTGTGCGATCTGCCTGAGTACCAGTGGTGTATTCGCTAACTCCGGAACCACTTGTGATGGTCTTGTATTCAGAGCTTCCCTGGAATGCGAACTGAGTATCCAGTGTTGTGGCATCTGCCTTGACTGGCTTAATCAGAGTTTCGACCATTTGTTGACGTGGTAACGCTAGCAAAAAGGCGTGGCGAAGGTCTTTCGCACGTGCACCATTTCCGGCAAATGGACCGGTATAACTATCGGTTTCACCTGCAGCGGAGTCAACGCGTAGATCGAGGTGAGAATAGTTTCCGCCCACTCGTGTTGTGGTTGTTACGTTTGGCAACGCTTCTAGCGCGAGACGATCGTTCGCAGTCGGAAGGGTGTTGTAATAAACGTCAATATCACCATTTCTAAGCGCTTGTACTGCAGCTGTATTGTCTTTGATGATTTTAATTACAACAGTCTTAATAGGATTCTTCGTCGCCATTGCTGGGCCTGAGGAATACTTTGGATTACGAACCAAAGTCATTGCATCGCCAAAGGTGAACTTGGAGACAATAAAGCCACCATTGCTTACCAAGAGGAGTGGATTAGTTGAATCATCAACCTTGGTTACGTCATAACCTGTGCTCCAAATTTTGCCAATTGCCTTGAGGCGAGCAGTGTTCTTGCTCGTGAAATCCTTCAAGAATTTAGCCTTAGCAGCATTGTTAGCAGCAACAGATTGAAGACTTGTCTTGCCATCTGCCATCAGTTCGAGAGTGTGCACAGGAGTTGGACCAGGTGCAAGCAATTCCCAATCTGGAAGTGGCTTATCAAATGAAACAGTCAAGCTCATCTTGTCAGCACTGAGTTTTGGCAATCCGACTACGTGAGTTCCATATGTGCTTCCATAACTAACGCTATCGAAAGCTGGTTTCACGTTTGAATCTGCAGGATCACCAAGACCGGCTTCTTTAGAATACTTATCAGCCGCAACGACATGGCTGAGCAATAGATCAACCGCATCAATTGGTGTGCCATCTGACCAGACTTGACCTTTCTTCACCGTGTATTGAATCTGGAAGTCTTTTTCCGCTTTCTTCACAATTTTCATTGATCCGAAATTGGTGTTCATGACGAGTTTCGCATCGGAGTCGTAGTAACTAAAACCCATTCCAGTTAGAGAACCGACTACTGCGTTATAGGAAGTGTTTCCGTCACTTGTTCCAGAGTTGAGCGAAGTGATATCTGCTGTTGATAACAGCGTGACGGTTGACTTTGTGGCTGCTTGCACTGGGGCAAACCCCGTAGCAAGGCCAGCGACAACTAACGCAGTGGATGCCAAAGCAACCAACGTGCGACGTGTCAGTTTTGCTTTCATATCTATTGTCTCCTTTTTAAGTTAGACCCCGACTGGCGGCGCCACTTTTTCGTAGTGAAGCAAGCGGAGTCTCAAATCAGGCCGTGAACGGGAATAGTAATGCATGGGCTCTTCCTTTCACTACCCTCGATTTTTTC
>CAZQWU010000048.1:0-8466 GCA_964597305.1 uncultured Bifidobacterium sp. | reverse complement strand
AAGGTTCAGATATTGAAATTCAGGCGAAAGAAGTCCTACGTATGCGCGCGTTACTCGAAGAGATGTTGTCGAAACATTCTTCCAAACCACGCGAAGATATTGCGAAAGATATTGAGCGCGACAAGATTCTAACTGCAGCAGAAGCTGTTGAGTACGGACTCATCGATCAAATTCTGGCAACGCGTAAAGCAAACAAGAAGTAATTCTTCAAGCCAGTGCAGAACAAGCGGCTCTTTGAGCATCGTGATTTTGTTCTGCTCTGGATCTCAGGCTTTCTTGTTGTCGTTGGTGCAGCAGCTTTTCCCATCGCTTTAGCAGTCACTGTTCTTGATGAAGGTGGCAGTGCAACAACACTTGGTTTAATTCTTGCTTCGCGCATTCTCTCCGGAGTTGTTTTAGCTGGGTTTGGTGGAGTGTGGGCTGATCGTTTTAAACGCAAATACATAATGATCATCGCTGATGTCACGCGGGGAGTATTAACGCTCGCACTCTTTTTAGTAACAACGGCTGGTTTACCAACATGGACGCTGGCAGTAATAGTTTTCTTAATGGGCACTGGTGAAGCGTTAGGAATGCCAGCATCAGGTGCGATCTTGCCAAGTATTTTGCCGAACGAATTACTTCCCATTGGTAACGCATTTCGAAGCGTTACCGCGCGCGTTGGCGCCATTCTCGGACCGGCAATTGGTGGACTTTTCGTTGCGCTAGTAGGAAGCCATAAGACATTTCTTATTACTGCCATTGGCTTCTTTGTTGGTACAGCGCTCTTAATACCGATGCGCGAAGGAAATGTTGAGACCAAACCAACGAATAATTCATTTTTCGCAGATTTTGTTGAAGGAATTCGAACTGTAAAAAATATGCCGTGGGTTGCTGCTGTAATTATTATGGCAGCGATTCAATTAATGGTGGTCATTGGCGTTGAAGCGGTGATGTTGCCCGTTGTGACAAAAAGCGAGTTTGAAGGAAACTTTACATTTGCAGCTGCGTCTGCCGCGGCGGGAGTTGGTGGCGCGGTTGCAGCTTTATTCTGGGCGAGAATAAAAACGCCAAAACCTGGCCTTGCTTCAGTGGTTTCCTGGTTATTTTTTGCGATGGGTCCACTTGCGTTGGCATTTCCCTTTGCAAGTTGGTGGGTAATTTTTGCGTACTTTGTTTTAGGTGCATCGACCGAACCATTTGGAATTTATTGGTCAACGGCTATACAACGCGAAGTTCCACAAGAGTTACAGGGTCGTGTCTTTTCAGTTGACCACATGGGTTCGCTTTCTTTGTTACCACTTGGCATGGCGCTTGCCGGACCAGTAACGAGCACATTTGGAATTCGAAACGTTCTCGTATTTGTCGCAATTTTTCATGTGATCTCAGGTCTTGCAGTTCTTGCCGTGCCCGGCGTGACGAGATTGAAGACGCCGACGAGTAATTCCTCTCTAAGCGAACAGAATTAGCCGACATCTGTCGGTTGGTTTCTCTACCCTTATCTCATGACACGCATCGGTGAAAGCGGTGACCTGCTGAAGTGCTCCTTCTGCGGTAAGACCCAGAAGCAAGTGAAGAAATTAATTGCCGGCCCTGGCGTTTATATCTGCGATGAATGTATCGATCTCTGTAACGAAATCATCGAAGATGAATTAAATGAAAATAGTGCGCTTGGCTTACAAGAACTTCCTAAACCCAATGAAATTTATGAATTCCTCGACCAATATGTCATTGGTCAAGAGCGAGCTAAAAAATCTCTATCAGTTGCCGTCTATAACCACTACAAGCGGATCAAAGCAGGCGATCGCAATGCCGACGGAGTCGAATTAGCAAAGAGCAATATTTTGTTGTTAGGACCTACGGGTTCTGGAAAAACACTTTTAGCCCAAACATTGGCGCGAATGCTCAATGTGCCATTTGCGATTGCCGACGCTACTGCGTTAACTGAAGCCGGTTACGTAGGCGAAGATGTTGAAAATATTTTGTTGAAATTAATCCAGGCAGCTGATTTTGATGTGAAGAAAGCTGAGACTGGAATTATTTATATCGACGAAATCGATAAAGTGGCGCGCAAGAGCGAGAACCCATCCATCACTCGCGATGTCTCTGGCGAAGGAGTTCAGCAAGCGTTACTCAAGATTCTCGAAGGCACAACGGCGTCTGTTCCACCGCAAGGTGGACGCAAGCACCCGCACCAAGAATTTATTCAAATTGACACAACGAATGTTCTCTTTATCGTCGGTGGCGCATTTGCTGGTTTAGAAAAAATTATTGAAAATCGAAAAGGCAAAGCTGGAGTTGGCTTTAATGCAACGTTGCAATCGATCGAAGAGAAGAAAGCGATGGATCACTTCGCTGATGTCATGCCAGAAGATTTATTGAAGTTCGGCATGATTCCAGAATTTATTGGGCGTCTGCCTATTGTTACGAGCGTTGAGAATCTTGATCGCGCAGCGTTATTACAGATTTTGACGGAACCAAAAAATGCTTTAGTGAAGCAGTACCAACACCTCTTCGATATGGATGAAGTAGAGCTAGAAATTACTGAAGAAGCGCTCAATGTCATTGCAGATCAAGCAATTAAGCGAGGAACGGGTGCTCGTGGCTTGCGCGCGATTATGGAAGAAGTACTTTTGCCGGTGATGTATGAAGTCCCAGGCAAAAAAGAGATCGGTAAAGTCATCGTCACGCCCGACGTTGTCGAGAAACACGTTGCACCAACTTATATTGAACGCGGTATCTCATCGCCGAAGCGAACAAAGCGTTCGGAAGAGAAGTCTGCTTAATCTAGACTTCTCAGTCTTATGAAAGAGCTGCCATCAAGTTTTACCCCTTCAGAAATTGAAGGCGCGCTCTATGAGGCATGGAATAAAGCGGGCTACTTCACCGCAAATCCTGCCTCGGATAAAAAACCTTTCACCATTGTTATCCCACCGCCGAATGTGACCGGCAGTCTTCATATCGGCCACGCCCTCGATATGACAATTCAAGACATTCTCACTCGAATGAAACGTATGCAAGGTTTCGAAGCGCTCTGGTTACCTGGAATGGATCACGCAGGAATTGCGACGCAAAATATCGTTGAGAAGCAATTAGCTGCGCAAGGAAAATCGCGCCATGATTTAGGTCGCGAAGATTTTGTCAAGAAAGTTTGGGAGTGGAAAGCAGAATCAGGTGGAGCGATTCTCAATCAAATGCGACGACTTGGTGCATCTGTTGATTGGTCGCGTGAGCGCTTCACGATGGACGAAGGTCTTTCTCAAGCAGTACTAACAATTTTTAAGAACCTTTATGACAAAGGGTTAATTTATCGCGCAGAACGGATCATTAATTGGTGTCCGCGTTGTTTAACTGCGCTCTCGGATATTGAAGTTGAACATCAAGAGATTGATGGCGAATTCGTACAAATTACTTATGGTGATCCCGAAGGCCCTCAAATTGCTATCGCGACAACGCGTCCAGAAACAATGCTCGGAGATGGGGCAGTAGCTGTAAACCCCAATGATGAGCGATATCGCGACATGATTGGCAAGAGCGTTCGTCTTCCGTATGTCAATCGAATGATTCCGATTATCGCCGACGACTTAGTTGATCCAGAGTTTGGAACTGGCGCAGTAAAAGTAACTGCCGCACATGATCCCAACGACTTTGACATGGCGGTTCGCCATAACGTGCCATTTGTTGTCATCATGAATGAAGCAGGTGTGATGGCAGGCACCGGAACACAATTTGATGGCATGGATCGATTTACTGCGCGAAAAGCTGTTGTAGAACAACTGCGCGCTGACGGACGCATTGGTTGGGAGAAACGACCATACAAACACTCGGTTGGTCATTGCCAGCGATGCCAAACAATTGTTGAACCACGGTTATCAAAACAATGGTTTGTCAAAGTCGCACCGCTTGCACAGGCAGCAGCTGATTCAGTGCGTCATGGAAAAGTCGTTATTAGTCCGGTTGAGATGCAAGCTCGTTATTTTGATTGGGTCGACAACATGCATGATTGGTGTATTTCTCGCCAATTATGGTGGGGCCATCGAATTCCAGTTTGGTATGGACCCAACGATGACATGGTTGTGGTCGGCCCGGGGGAAAGTGCACCAGCAGGTTACGTTCAAGATTCAGATGTTCTTGATACCTGGTTCTCATCTGGTTTGTGGCCATTTTCAACTTTGGGCTGGCCAGAAAATACTGCCGATCTCAAGAAGTTTTATCCCACATCAGTTCTTGTAACCGGATATGACATTCTCTTTTTCTGGGTTGCGCGCATGATGATGTTAGGACTTTTTGCGATGGATGGCGTTCAACCTTTTGACGTCATTGCACTCCACGGTTTAGTTCGCGATAAACATGGAAAGAAGATGAGTAAATCGCGAGGCAACACCGTTGATCCGTTGGAATTTATGGATAAGTATGGATCTGATGCGCTCCGCTTTACATTAGCTCGAGGTGCAAACCCAGGAACAGATCAAGCACTTGCTGAAGAGTGGATTGGCGGTTCGCGAAATTTCGCTACAAAGTTATGGAATGCCTCGCGTTTTGCAATGATCAACGGTGCGCATGTCAATGGCGACCTTCCTAACATCGCAACGCTCAACCATATCGATCAATGGATACTGAATCGTTTAAGTGAAACGATTACTGAAGTAACGGAAAATTTTGAAGCGTTCGAATTTCAGAAAGCCTGTGATGCGCTCTATCACTTCGCTTGGGATGATGTCTGTGATTGGTACTTAGAGTTAACGAAAGATGTCTTTTCCCGCGGCGGAAGTGAAGCCGAAAAGACACAACGGGTATTGGGACATGTGTTGGATCACCTACTCCGATTGCTCCATCCCGTCATGCCCTTTATTACTGAAGCGCTCTGGCAGTCATTGACTGGTGGAACATCGATAGTCATCGCCGCGTGGCCAACGCCAACTGCGCGCCACAACGAGAAAGCTGTCGCAACACTTATTGTTGAATTGCAATCACTCATCACAGAAATACGCCGCTTCCGTAATGATCAAGGGATTAAGACTTCTGCGAAAATTCCAGCTCGAATCAGTGGTGTAACTGATAACGAGTTAGGGGCCTATGAAGGATCGATTCGCTTTATTACCAAGCTTGAATCAGCTGGCGCTACTTTTACAACGAGCGGAAAGATAGAAAGTGGACGTTGTAGCGTGGAGTTTGATCTCACCGGAACTGTAGATGTTGCAGCCGAGCGGGCACGATTGACTAAAGATTTAGCGACAATTGAGAAAGATAAGAAAACGGCGCAAGTGAAACTTGAAAATGAAAACTTTATGGCGAAAGCGCCCATGGATGTTGTCAAAGAAATTCGTGAACGACTAGATTTCTGCAACTCGGAAATTGAACGAATTACTGCATTACTTGCTGCGTTACCAAAGAGTTAAAGTGCTGTATGAGTACCGCAGATGATCTTGACCGGCTCGCAGCGGTAGAAGCAGCGCTTCTAAAAAGATGGCCCGAGACGAGATTAGAACCAACCCTTGATCGCATCGCGGCGCTGGTTGATGCGCTGGGCTCACCACAACTTTCATATCCCACAGTTCATATCACCGGCACCAATGGTAAAACGACAACAACGCGAATGATCGATTCCATGTTGTACGAAATGGATTTACGAACAGGTCGCTTTACCAGTCCCCACCTTGAATCCATTACAGAACGCATTGCGATCAACTATGAACCAATTTCAGTAGCTGGGTTTGTCGCAACGTATAACGATATTGCGCTGTATCTTGACATGATCGATTCTCGTCAACCACACCCGCTTTCATTCTTTGAAGTGATGGTGGCAATGTCATGTGTAGCATTCGCTGAATTTCCCGTCGATGTAGGAATTTTCGAAGTCGGTATGGGCGGCGAATGGGATGCAACGAACGTTATTAATTCAGCAGTATCAGTCATTACGCCAATTGGGTTAGACCATATGCAATATCTCGGAAATACAATCGAGGAAATTGCGCGAACAAAATCAGGGATTATTAAGCCCCATTCCGCGGTCGTGCTCGCCCGGCAAGAGCCAGAAGTTGCGAAAATTTTGATGGCGCAATGTATTGCGCAAGAAGCGTTACCGATCCGAGAAGGAATCGAATATTCCGTTCTCAAACGAGATCTCGCTGTTGGTGGTCAAGTAGTCACAGTTCAAGGATTAACGCGCACATATGAAGACCTCTTTATTCCGTTATATGGCGCCCATCAAGGGGCGAACGCAGCGGCGGCAATAGCGGCAGTGGAAGCATTTGCGGGAAGTAAACAAGTAGATGACGAGATAATTCGTGCCGGCCTTGCACAAGTGGATTCACCAGGACGATGTGAAGTGCTCCACCGCAATCCAACGGTCATTGTCGATGCCGGACATAACCCACATGGAATTTCTGCATTGGCGCGAACTATTGCTGACGAATTTGATTTCAGCTCCTTAATTGTTGTGGTCGCACCCATGGGTGATAAAGATGTTCGGGGAATTCTCGAAGGATTAACCGAGATAGCTGGGCGAGTAATTGTTACGGTGAACTCGATGCCACGAAGCGCGCACCTCAGTGACCTTACCGAACTTGCACACTCAATATTTGGTACTGACCGAGTTACCGCAATTCCTCATTTGTCCGATGCGATTCTTAAAGCGGTAGAACAAGCAAAACTTGAAAATGATATTAATGATCAGAATTGTGGCGTGTTAATTACAGGTTCTGTGGTGACCGCTGGCGAAGCGCGTGCCATTATTCGGCGGATGGAGAAACGCTCATGAGAATTCTTGGCGCATCGGTACTCACAATGGAATTTCTCTTAATGGGATTCGCACTATTGAGTGCAAAAGATCATGCATCGGCTTTGGCCATTGGTATTGGCGGGGTTATTGGTGTTCTCTCACTCGTGTCGGCAGGATTATTGAAAAAGAAAATTGGTTGGATTGTTGGCTCGATAATTCAAATAGGAATTGTTGGTTATGGTTTTGTTGTCCCAACAATGTTTTTTATCGGCGGACTCTTTGTTGTGCTCTGGATTTCCGCGATCGTGGTCGGGCGAAAAGGTGAAGCGGCACGGGCTGCGCTCTTGGCGGCTGCCAAGAAAACCAGCGATAAATAAGGCAATTCTCGTTTTTTGCACTTCGCTAATACACTTCGCCTGTGAGTAAAGAGCGCACCCTTATCCTCGTTAAACCAGATGGCGTTCGTCGCGGTTTAGTGGGCGAAGTAATTTCTCGCGTGGAGCGAAAAGGATATGTCGTTACTGCGCTTCGAATGCTCAGCGCTGATCGTGCGATGTTAGAAGAACATTATGCCGAGCACAAAGGAAAACCATTCTTCGAACCGCTTGTTGAATTTATGTTGTCAGGACCGATTGTGGCGATGATTGCAGAGGGCGAACGAGTGATTGAAGGTTTCCGCACGCTAGCAGGCGTTACTGATCCAACGGTTGCAGCACCTGGTTCGATCCGCGGAGATTTAGCGCGTGATCAAGGAACCAAAGTTGTTCAAAATATTGTTCACGGATCTGATTCAGTTGAATCGGCAGAACGTGAAATTTCTATTTTCTTTAAGGGAGCGTAAATGTCTGAAGCATCTAGCCGATGGTCTTTCCTTGGTCGCGATATGGCGATCGATCTCGGTACCGCTAATACGCTGGTTTATGTTCGCGGTCGCGGCATCGTTCTCAATGAACCATCTGTTGTAGCAGTCAATCAAGATACGGGTGCAGTTCTTGCAGTCGGTGCAGAAGCGAAGAAGATGATTGGCCGCACCCCCGGAAGCATTGTGGCGATTCGCCCTCTGAAAGATGGTGTGATCGCAGACTTCGATACAACAGCGTTGATGATCAAATACTTTATTCGCCAAGTTCATAAACGTCGCTATCTCGCTAAGCCGCGCATTGTTGTTTGTGTGCCATCAGGAATTACCGGAGTCGAACAGCGCGCGGTGAAAGATGCGGGTTATGAAGCAGGTGCGCGCAAGGTTTACATCATTGAAGAGCCGATGGCAGCAGCAATTGGTGCAGGCCTTCCCATCCATGAACCAACGGGAAATATGGTTGTCGATATCGGTGGTGGAACCACCGAAGTTGCTGTGATTTCACTCGGTGGAATTGTGACTGCATTATCAATACGCGTAGGCGGAGATGAACTCGATCAAGCCATTATCAATTGGGTAAAGCGAGAATATTCCTTACTTCTCGGCGAGCGAACTGCGGAAGAAATCAAGATGGCAATAGGTTCTGCTTTCCCATTACGCGATGAACCGGATGCAGAAATTCGCGGTCGTGATTTAGCAACGGGTTTACCAAAAACTATTGTCGTATCTGCCGAAGATATTCGAAAAGCGTTGGAAGAACCGGTCAATGCGATTGTGAACGCGGTGAAATCAACTCTTGATAAATGCCCACCGGAACTGTCGAGCGACTTAATGGATCGCGGAATTGTTCTAACCGGTGGCGGTGCGTTACTCCGTGGCCTCGATGAGAGGTTACGTCACGAGACCA
>CAZQWU010000047.1:0-8646 GCA_964597305.1 uncultured Bifidobacterium sp. | reverse complement strand
GGACAAACGCTGTTGTTGAAGTTATTTCAACCGGCTCCATCACTCTCGATATGGCCCTTGGTATTGGTGGCCTTCCACGTGGTCGTGTGATTGAAATTTACGGACCTGAGTCATCTGGTAAGACAACCCTCGCGTTGACCGCAATTGCCAACGCCCAGAAAAACGGTGGCATTGCAGCGTTTATCGATGCCGAACACGCATTTGATGCCGAATACGCAAAGAAACTTGGCGTTGATATCGATGCGCTCTTAGTTTCACAACCCGATACTGGCGAACAAGCGCTTGAAATTATGGACATGTTAGTCCGATCAGGTGCGCTCGATATTGTTGTTGTCGACTCTGTTGCAGCGTTGGTGCCACGAGCTGAAATTGAAGGCGAAATGGGCGATAGCCATATGGGTCTACAAGCGCGATTAATGTCGCAAGCGCTCCGCAAAATTACCGGCGCACTTCATCAATCAAAGACAACAGCAATCTTTATCAACCAATTACGCGACAAAATTGGCGTCTTCTTTGGATCACCTGAGACAACAACAGGTGGTAAAGCGCTTAAGTTCTACGCTTCAGTTCGCCTCGATATTCGCAGAATTGAAACGTTGAAAGATGGCCAAGAAGCGGTTGGTAACCGCACTCGCGTCAAAGTTGTGAAGAACAAGATGGCGCCCCCGTTCAAACAAGCAGAGTTCGACATTCTTTACGGTGTTGGAATCTCGCGTGAAGGTGGATTACTCGATCTTGGCGTTGATCTTGGAATCGTCAAGAAGTCTGGCGCTTGGTTTACCTATGAAGGTGATCAGTTAGGACAAGGTAAAGAGAACTCGCGCTCCTTCCTTATCGATAACCCTGATCTGGCAAACGATATTGAAGCGAAGATCCGCGCACATTACGCAGTCTCAGATATCGATCCAGCACTTGTTGCTGCGATTGATGAGGCGGCAGCGGATGTCGACTTCTAAAGTCGAAGATCTTACGAGCGACCCCTACCAAGTAGCCGAGACGATTGCGCTCATTGCGCTAGCGCCTCGTGCCAAAAGTAGGGGAGAGCTCTTTTCCCATTTAAAAAAGCGCGGTATTCCCGACGATATCGCCAACGCAGTCCTCTATCGATTGCAAGAGCGTGGGTATGTTAACGATGTTGAGTTTGCACGTGCATGGAGCGAATCTCGACAGCGGGCAAAGAAATTATCAAAGCGCGTCATTGCATCCGAACTACGTGAAAAAGGCATCTCGTCAGACATTATCGAAGCAACTCTTTCAGAAATTAATAGCGACGATGAATACGCAAATGCCCGACATTGCGCTGAACGAAAATTGAATTCTGCCTCACGGCTAGAGCCAGCCACAATCTACCGCCGTGTTCACAGCGCCCTTGCTCGCAAGGGATTTGACCTTGAACTTATCGCTCGCGTAATGCGCGATCTTGAGATTTCCCCACGGTAAAAAGTAACTACCATTGCGGCTATGTCCGCACCGCGTACCTATGTCATCCAGACACTTGGCTGTCAGATGAATGTTCACGACTCCGAGCGTATTGCGGGTTCGCTCGATGCTGCCGGGTATATCCCAGCGCAGGGCGGAATTGATCCAGATCTCGTAGTTTTTAATACCTGTGCGGTTCGTGAAAATGCTGATAACAAACTCTATGGACACCTGAGCTTTCTCGCACCGATGAAACGAGAACGACCAGAGATGCAGATTGCAATTGGCGGATGTTTAGCTCAAAAAGATCAAGGTGAAATTCTTCAGCGAGCGCCGTACGTTGACGTGGTATTTGGAACTCATAACGTTGGCTCGTTACCAACTCTTTTAGAGCGTGCGCGGGTTGAAGAGGAAGCACAAATTGAAATTCTGGAAGGTCTCGAACATTTTCCATCGACACTTCCAGCACGTCGACACTCAGCATTTTCAGCGTGGGTTTCAATTTCGGTGGGGTGTAATAACACCTGCACCTTCTGCATCGTTCCGCAATTGCGTGGCCGCGAGAAAGATCGTCGCGCCGATGAGATCATCCGTGAAGTGCGCGCACTTGTTGCGCAAGGAGTAAATGAAATTACCTTATTAGGTCAGAATGTGAATGCCTACGGTGTGGATTTTGGTGATCGAGGTGCATTTGCTTCCCTGCTTCGCGAATGTGGAAAAGTTGAAGGGCTCGATCGGGTTCGTTTTATGTCACCGCATCCTCGTGATTTCACTGATGATGTTATTGAGGCAATGGCGCAAACCCCTAATGTCATGCCGCATCTTCATATGCCACTCCAATCAGGTTCCAACGCCATTTTGCAGGCGATGCGCCGTTCCTATCGATCTGATCGCTACTTATCAATCATTGAAAAAGTTCGAGAGGCAATGCCCGAGTCATCGATTACCACTGACATCATCGTCGGATTTCCCGGGGAAACCGAGGAAGATTTCCAAGCAACACTTGATGTGTATTCACAAGCGAAATTTATGACTGCCTATACATTTCAATATTCCAAACGTCCTGGCACGCCTGCGGCGACGATGCCTGATCAAGTAGCGCCAGAAGTGGTCGCCGAACGTTACGACCGATTACTTGCGCTTCAACGTGATATTTCACAAGAGATGAATAACGCTGTGGTAGGTAAAACTGTCGAGGTACTCGTCGCTGACTCTGGAGAAAATGGTCAGATGTCAGGTAAAACTCGTGATTTCCGACTTGTTCATTTTCCTCACTCGCCGACAATTCGACATGGCGATCTCGTTGAATTGAAAATCGATACCGCAAAACCTTTTTATCTCACCTCTGAAGCGTTGCCCATTTCGCACCGTCAGACGCGTGGTGGTGATGCCCATCAAGCTCGCATTGATGAGTCGAACGCACGAGGTGTGATGTTAGGAATTCCTTCGCTACCGAAGTATTCGTTTTAAGTTATGACGTTAATCATTATTTGTGGCGCTACCGCTACTGGCAAAAGTGATCTCGCCGTTTCGCTCGCAGAAGATATTGGTGGAGAGATTATTAATGCGGACTCTATGCAGCTCTACCGTGGAATGAATATCGGAACTGCAAAGTTGACGCGAGAAGAGCAGCGCGGAATTCCACATCATCTCATCGATATTCTCGATGTCGATCAGGATGCTTCGGTTGCGTCATATCAAGAATTAGCTCGACAGAAAATTGATGAGTTATTACGCAACAATATTCCGGCAATTGTCGTTGGTGGTACCGGTCTTTACATTAAAGCGATTCTGGATGATTTAAATTTTCCTGATACTGACCCGGCAGTAAGAGCGGAAATTGCCGCTGAAGCAGAGGCGCTCGGCGCCGATGTGATGCACCAACGGTTGGCAACGCTCGATCCAGCCGCTGCTCTTGCAATTCCCAAAGAGAATGTTCGTCGAGTTGTACGCGCGCTCGAAGTTATTCACCTTACCGGTGCGCCCTACACCGCGCACTTGCCACGAGCGGGAAGTTCGCGCTACCCCAACGCGCGACAGTTTGGATTGGTCATGGATCGCGAAAGGCTTTCAGAACGGATTGATCAACGAGTTGATCGAATGTGGGAACGCGGATTAGTGGCAGAGGTCCGGGATTTAATTGCTGGCGGAATCCTCAACGGTAAAACAGCGCAAGCGGCGCTGGGCTATTCCCAGATCATCGCCTTTGCCCACGGCAGATGTACTGAGGATGAAGCTCGCGAAGAGACAAAACGAGCCACACGCCAGTATGCGCGTCGACAAGAGACCTGGTTCTCTCGCGATGAACGGATTCAATGGCTCGCGCCTGCCTCACACGAAGAGCGATTAGCAAAACTCCATGAACACCTACGGACGTAGAATTCACCACGATGTCCTCACGTGGTGAAAATCTCAGCGATGTAAAGCCGATTATTGGCACCTATGGCCACGGTACACATAATGATTTTGTCATCATCTTTGATCCAGAGAACGATCAACGGCTAGCCCACGCGTTGACCGAGAAAAATATCGCCGCGATATGTAATCGAAACAGTGGCGTTGGTGCTGATGGCGTCATTCGAATTTCCAAGAATGCAGATAAATGGTTTATGGATTATCGAAATTCCGATGGGTCAATAGCAGAGATGTGTGGAAACGGTATTCGCGTGATGGCACGATATTTAGTTGACCGTGGATTTCAAAAAAGTGGAATTTTTCCTATTCTTACTCGCGCCGGCCAGAAATTTCTCCAGGTGCCCGATCATGGTGATATCTCAGTAAATATGGGACAGGTTGCCCAAGAACCCGGCGATATCGAAGTTCACCACAATGGCCACACCTGGCGTGGAGCACACATCTCGGTCGGAAACCCACACGCCGTTGTTTTCGTTTCGGCTCTAAGCGAGGTTGGATCGCTTGCGCATCCACCACACGTAACACCTGCCAGCGCTTATCCAGATGGCGTTAACGTTGAATTTGTCGAAGAGCTTTCTTCGGGGGAACTTGCTTATCGAGTACATGAACGGGGCAGTGGCGAGACACAATCGTGCGGCACTGGAACATGCGCTGTTGCACTTGCAGCAACTATTCGCGCCGGCAAAACGCTACCCATTCGGTGGGTTATTCATGCTCCTGGCGGTCGACTCGAGGTCGAAATAGATCCCCATAGCAATGCGATTCTTACCGGTCCAGCAGTTCTCTTCGACGATCACGATCTCAGCAGATATCTCGCGTAACGCAATCACAGATCATGTCGAACATTAACGATCGAGAATTTGAAGAGTTGCTTGAGGAGAGCGCGCGCGTTGCTACTGAATTTGATGCGCAATTCACCGCAGATGACTTTATGCCAGATAATTTTGAATCAACGCAACGCGATCTCCAGGATCGTGCTGCGCTCCGTCGCGTGGCCGGTCTTTCTACTGAACTTACCGATATTTCAGAGGCCGAGTATCGCCAATTGCGTTTGGAGCGCGTGGTTTTAGTTGGTGTTTGGACGGAAGGATCGATATCTGACGCTGAGAATTCCATGGCAGAACTTGCTGCCCTTGCCGAAACTGCTGGTTCGCAGGTACTTGATGCACTTATCCAACGGCGGGATAAACCAGACCCTGCAACTTTTATTGGATCCGGAAAAGTTTCAGAATTAAAGGGCGTTGTGAAAATGTCTGGCGCGGACACCGTTATCTGTGATGGTGAGTTAAGCCCAGGACAACTTCGAAATTTAGAAGATAAAGTCAAAGTAAAAGTTGTTGATCGAACGGCACTTATCCTCGATATTTTTGCCCAGCATGCAAAAAGTCGGGAAGGCAAGGCGCAAGTCGAATTAGCGCAAATGACGTATATGTTGCCACGACTTCGTGGTTGGGGTGCAGCGCTCTCACGACAGGCTGGTGGCATCGGTGGTCGAGGACCTGGTGAAACGAAAATTGAAGTAGATCGACGTCGTATTCGCGACAAGATGGCAAAACTCCGTCGCGAAATTAGCGAGATGAAAATTGCTCGAGATACCAAACGGCAAGAGCGAAAACGAAACTCGATTCCTTCCGTAGCAATTGCAGGTTATACGAACGCGGGAAAATCATCGCTCTTGAATCGATTAACGAATGCAGGCGTTCTTGTTCAGAACGCTCTCTTTGCCACATTGGATCCCACGGTTCGAAAATCGCAGACTGCTGATGGTCGGATTTATACCTTGAGTGACACTGTCGGTTTTGTGAAACACCTCCCTCATCAATTAATCGATGCCTTTAAATCAACGCTCGAAGAAGTTTCTGGTGCCGATGTCATTGTTCACATCGTGGATGGTTCACACGCTGACCCGCGAGGGCAGATCCGAGCAGTTCGTGATGTCATTCGAGAGATCGGCGGCGAGAAAATCCCCGAAATAATCGCTATTAATAAGGCTGATATCGCCGATCCAGAAGCGATGATGAACCTGCTGCGCGAAGAACCAGATGCTTATTTAATCTCGGTTCATACCGGTTTTGGAATCGACCAACTTATTCGAGCCATTGAAACTTCGCTACCTAGGCCCAAGATTGAGATACGAACACTTGTTCCTTATACGCGAGGTGATCTCGTCAGCGCCATTCACGAACAAGGTGAGATTATGAGCGAGGAGTATTTACCTGAAGGGACTGCGATTACTGCACGAGTTGATGGCTCGCTAGCGCATGCGCTCGAAAAATATCCAGCGAATTAACGAACAGAGCGAAGTACTGCAGTGACCTTCCCTAAAATCTCGGCATTGTCGCCAGGAATCGGTGAATAGTCATCATTTGCTGGCAGTAACCAGATGTGGCCATCTTTTCGGGAAAAAGTTTTCACAGTCGCTTCACCATCGATCATCGCAGCAACAATCTCGCCCTTTTCGCAATTCTTCTGTGCGCGAATAACTACATAATCACCATCACAGATCGCCACGTCAATCATCGAGTCACCGACAACCTTCAGCATAAATAATTCGCCTTCACCAACAAGTGATGCTGGAAGCGGAAAGAGCTCTTCAACATTTTGCTCTGCAAGAATCGGACCACCAGCGGCTATTCGGCCAACTAAGGGAACATTATGCGTTCGCTCTGGCGCTATCGAACCTTCGCCTGGAAGTAAAACTTCGAGGGCTCGACCTCGCGAAGGATCGCGACGGATAAACCCTTTCTCTTCGAGAGCGATTAATTGATATTGAACGCTTGAAGGAGATGAGAGTCCTGCGGCTTCGCCGATTTCTCGCATCGAGGGTGGATATCCGTAGTTTTCCATCGCATCTTTAATGGCGTGGAGGATTTTGGCTTGGCGTGGGGTCAAACCATGCTCGTCGGCTGGCCCATCGGGCAATTCCGAGACTTTTCGGACCGGCTTGGAAGAGCGCTTCTGCGGTGAGGGTTTTTTCGCCATAGCGGAAGAGTAGAACAGATTTTCGAATTAATCAAACAAATGTTCTAAAAAAACTTGCAGGTGTCAGTGGTGGGGTGTACCTTTACTTTTAGAACAAGCGTTCGAATTCCCCGAAAGGCACTAACGATGGCGACCATAGCGCTCCAACCACGAAACTCCGTCACTGCTCAAAACCCTTATAAATCAACGAAAACGCGCCTTACTCCGCGTGGTCGCGTAGTAGCTCGGTTCGCCGTCGTTATCTCTTTCGCAATTGTTGGAGTCGCTGGTTACTCCGCTATGGGTTCACCGGAGGGGCAGAGCCAGACCACCTACCAAGAGATCGTTGTGACCCCCGGCCAAACGCTCTGGAATATTGCCAGCCAGGTTAGCGGAGGCGTTGATATCCCTGGCATGGTCGATGAGATTGTGAGTCTTAATTCGCTGAGAACCCCTGAGGTGTCAGCGGGGCAGCACCTGTACCTACCCTCAAAATAGATACAAATTTGGTAAAGCCGTCATCGTAAGCGACACGGAAAAAACTTTGTACAACCTGCGATAAAACCCTCAACTATGGCTTTATTGTTACCACTAGATATAGGGGTTTGAATCCGCTACACTTCAATAAGTTGTGGTTTCAATACACCTAAATCTTGGAAATCTCTGGATTGGAAGGGAGACACGCCGATGAACTGTCCGTTCTGTCGACACGATGATTCGCGCGTTATCGACTCCCGCCCGACCGAAGAAGGAACGGCGATCCGTCGCCGTCGCGAATGCACCCAGTGCGGTTCGCGCTTTTCTACCCAAGAGACCTCCATTTTGGCGATTATCAAACGAAGTGGCGCAACCGAGCCATTTAGCCGCGACAAAGTGATCAACGGCGTTCGTAAGGCGTGCCAAGGTCGACCCGTCAATGATGACGATCTTGCTCTCCTTGCTCAACGAGTAGAAGAAACTCTACGCGCGACAGGTCAAGCAGAGATAGAAGCTCAAGAGGTGGGACTTGCAATCCTTGCGCCACTCCGAGAGCTCGATGAAGTCGCTTACCTGCGATATGCCTCGGTATACCGTAACTTTTCCTCCCTTGATGATTTCGAAGGCGAGATAGCTCTTCTCCGCGCAGCGCCTTCCACCCAGCAAGACTCTTCCCGACAAAAAATTTCAGCTGTAAAAAATTAGGTCACCAAAAAATTAACTCGCCACGAGAGTTACTACGAGAGAAAGACGGAGCACAACGAAATGTCTGACACGGTTATTAACCGCGCAAAGGTTAAAGCAGGAAAAGGTCTTACCTTTGAACGCGTTTACACCACACCAGGTACTCATCCTTACGACCAAGTGACATGGGAACGTCGCGATGTTGT
Organism: uncultured Bifidobacterium sp.; assembly: GCA_964597305.1. Classification (GTDB taxonomy): domain Bacteria; phylum Actinomycetota; class Actinomycetes; order Nanopelagicales; family Nanopelagicaceae; genus UBA7398. Next base: position 484 of record CAZQWU010000047.1, on the reverse strand, counting down.
ACAAACCAACTGGAAAACTGGCGAAGTTGTTTTCGAACAACGTGGCGTCGAATTTCCGGAGTCCTGGTCGGTCAATGCTTCAACAATCGTTACGACAAAATATTTTCGTGGCGCTGTCGGATATGAAAATCGTGAATGGTCGCTCAAGCAAGTTATAGATCGAGTTGTACTCTCGTATGTAAAAGCTGGAAAAGATTATGGATATTTTGCAACACCTGCAGATGCAGAAGTTTTTGAACATGAACTGACCTACATGTTGATGCATCAAATATTCTCATTTAATTCGCCAGTCTGGTTTAACGTTGGAACAAGCGCACCACAACAAGTTTCTGCCTGCTTCATTCTCTCCGTTGATGACACGATGGAATCAATTCTTAATTGGTATCGCGAAGAGGGCATGATCTTCAAAGGTGGATCTGGCGCAGGCCTCAATCTCTCCAGAATTCGTTCATCTAAAGAGCTTCTCAAATCAGGTGGAACTGCC
>CAZQWU010000046.1:0-8711 GCA_964597305.1 uncultured Bifidobacterium sp. | reverse complement strand
TCGCTTAAGGCGACTCACGAAGATCCATGGCAAGCATTTGCTCGCACCCACACTATTAACCAGGTAGTACCTGGTGAAGTGACCAAACTCGTTCCGTTCGGTGCATTTATTCGCGTCTTCGACGGCATCGAAGGACTTGTCCATATTTCTGAACTTGCCGAACGGCATGTAGAGATTCCAGAGCAAGTTGTTCAAGTAGGCGACTCACTCTTCGTCAAGATCATCGATATTGATCTAGAACGTCGTCGCATCTCACTCTCATTAAAGCAAGCCAATGAGGGCCATGATGTTGAGGTAGAAGCGTTTGATCCTACTCAATACGGAATGCCTGCTCGATATGATGAAAACGGAAACTTTATTTATCCAGAAGGGTTTGATCCACAAACTCAAGAATGGAAACCTGGATTCGAAGCGCAACGTGAAGAGTGGGAACGACAATACGCAGAAGCTCAGGCACGCTTTATGGCACATAAAAAACAGAAAGCAGAAGCCAAGGCCGCCGATGCAGCAGCTGCATCAGCGCCGGAAGAAACTCCTGCCGAGTAATATTACGAGTGTAAAAAACGGCCTGAATCTTCAGGCCGTTTTTTATTTGAACAAATCGCTACAGTTGGCGCATGCTTCGCGTGGCACTCACTGGCGGAATTGGCTCAGGTAAATCGCAAGTCGGGAGCTATCTAGCTCAACTAGGCGCGATAGTTTTTGATTCTGATCAATTGGCTCGTGATGTGATTGAGCGCGGAACACCTGGATTTGATGCCATTGTTAAACGATTCGGCGATGAGATTTTGACTGATGGTCAGATCAATCGAGCTGCCTTAGCAGATCTGATCTTTGAAAATCCTGCAGCTCGAGCTGATCTTGAAGGAATCATCCACCCTCGAGTAAAGGAAGCAAGTGATCGAATTATTGCTCAATCGCCCGAAGGTTCTATCGTCGTGAATCAAATTCCGCTGCTCTTTGAAACACATGGCGCATCGCGATTTGATCTCGTCGTCACTGTAGAAGCTGATGAAAAGTTTCGTCGAGAACGTTTGCGCGAGCGTGGTATGAAAGATTACGAAATTGATCGTCGAATGGCAGCGCAGGCATCCAGCGAACAACGCCGAGGAATCGCACATTTTTGTCTTGAGAATAATGCGAGCAGAGAAGAGTTATTGAGCGCGGTAGAACGGCTCTGGGAAAACGAACTTTTACCGCGAGCCGAAACATGAGCGCTCGTACTACTCCACATTTTTCACAACCGTTTAAAGTTATTAGTGACTACACCCCTTCTGGCGATCAACCGTCTGCAATCGATGAGTTGGTCGAGCGAATTACTCGTGGTGAGAAAGACGTAGTTTTATTAGGCGCAACAGGAACTGGAAAATCAGCGACTACTGCTTGGCTCATTGAACGCCTACAAAGACCAACCCTTGTTTTAGCGCCCAATAAAACGCTTGCTGCACAACTTGCCAATGAATTTCGAGAGCTTTTCCCCAATAACGCAGTTGAATATTTTGTTTCCTACTATGACTATTACCAGCCGGAAGCATATGTTCCACAAACTGATACGTTTATCGAAAAAGATTCATCAATTAACGAAGAAGTTGAGCGCCTTCGATACTCAGCAACATACTCACTTCTCACCCGACGAGATGTCATCGTTGTCGCTACGGTTTCCTGTATTTACGGACTTGGTCATCCAGAGGAGTATTACGAGCATGTCATACATCTTTCAGTCGGTGATGCTATTGAGCGTAATACGCTTCTCAGGAAGTTTGTCGATGTGCAATATAAACGAAATGACATGGCTTTTGACCGAGGAACATTTCGAGTACGCGGTGACACGATTGAAATAATTCCCGTCTACGAAGAACTCGCTATTCGTATTGAAATGTTTGGTGACGATATCGAACGGATTACGACTCTCAATCCTTTAACAGGTGAGATCGTGTCAGATGTTCCTGAGATATTCATCTTTCCTGCAACGCATTACACGGCAAGTAAAGAACGGATGAAACAAGCGATATCAGATATTGAGGCTGAGTTAGCTATTCGTCTCACGGAGCTTGAAAAGTCTCAGAAGTTACTTGAAGCACAACGATTACGTATGCGAACCACCTTTGATATCGAGATGATGCAACAAGTAGGTTTTTGTTCCGGTATTGAAAATTATTCTCGGCATATTGATGGTCGTCCTGCTGGCTCTGCACCGAGTTGCCTCCTCGATTATTTTCCGGAGGATTTTCTCTGCGTGATCGATGAATCTCATATCACTGTTCCGCAAATAGGAGCGATGTACGAAGGCGATTCGTCGCGGAAACGAACGTTAGTTGAGCATGGGTTTCGCCTTCCCAGCGCACTCGATAATCGTCCATTGAAATTCAATGAATTTCTTGAGAGGACTCATCAAAAAATCTATCTTTCAGCAACGCCAGGTAAATACGAGTTAGAAAAAACTCATGGTGAATTTGTTGAACAAGTCATACGACCAACCGGATTGATTGATCCTAAAGTAGTTGTAAAACCAATTCGCGGCCAGATAGATGATTTGCTCCATGAAATACAAGTTCGAGCTGAGCGTCAGGAGAGAACTCTCGTCACGACGCTCACGAAAAAAATGGCGGAAGATCTCACCGACTACTTCATGGAAACTGGCGTGAGAGTTCGGTACCTACATTCCGAGGTAGATACGTTGCGACGAGTGGAGTTACTTCGAGAATTACGAATGGGCGAATACGATGTTTTGATTGGAATTAATTTGTTAAGAGAAGGTTTAGATTTGCCCGAAGTATCGTTAGTTGCAATCCTTGACGCAGATAAGGAAGGATTTTTACGTTCGACCACCTCCTTGATTCAAACCATTGGACGAGCAGCGCGTAACGTTTCAGGTGAAGTGCATATGTATGCAGATAATCTCACCGACTCTATGAAGCGCGCGATTGACGAGACAAATCGTAGGCGTGATAAACAGATTGCATATAACGTTTCGCATGGAATCGACCCGCAACCCTTACGAAAGCGCATTGCTGATATCACTGACCTCATTGCTCAAGAAAGCGATGACACTGAAAATCTCCTGTCGAAGAAGAAGTCAACTGTGGCAGTTGGAGTTCATGCCAAGTCGTTAGGGGAGATGCCTCAAAAGGAATTATTAGGTTTGATCGAATCACTTACCGACCAGATGCGTTACGCAGCCAGCGCGCTTCATTTTGAATTAGCGGCTAGATTGCGCGATGAGATTTCTGAACTTAAACGGGAGCTGCGAAGTATGAATGATGCTGGGGTCAAGTAATGGCTGACCGTCTCGTCGTGCGAGGTGCGCGCGAACATAATCTAAAGAATGTTTCGCTCGATCTCCCGAGAAACTCGATGATAGTTTTTACTGGCCTTTCTGGATCAGGAAAATCATCGCTCGCATTCGACACAATCTTTGCCGAAGGGCAACGACGATATGTCGAATCACTCTCGGCTTACGCGCGTCAATTTCTGGGACAAATGGATAAACCGGATGTCGATTTCATAGAGGGATTGTCGCCTGCAGTTTCGATTGATCAAAAATCCACCAATCGCAATCCACGATCAACTGTGGGAACGATTACTGAAGTTTACGACTATCTACGTCTACTCTTCTCACGCGCAGGTCGTCCCCATTGTCCTCAATGTGGCAAACCAATCACTCGACAGACTCCGCAAAATATCGTTGATCAAATTCTTGCACTCCCTGCACAAACGAAATTTCAGGTATTAGCGCCGGTAGTTCGTGCCCGCAAAGGAGAATTTGTTGATCTTTTTAAGGAACTAGTGTCGCAAGGTTATTCGCGGGCGCGCGTTGATGGCACAACAATTCAACTTACAGATCCGCCAAAATTAAAAAAACAAGAGAAGCACACAATTGAGGTTGTTGTCGATCGACTTACCGCTAAACCAGAATCACAGCAACGTCTGACCGATTCCATCGAAACTGCACTTAAATTGGCCAATGGACTCGTCACATTAGATTTCATTGGTGAAAGTGAACGCACATATAGTGAAAAGTTGGCATGCCATGATTGCGAACTTTCTTTCGAAGAATTAGAACCGCGATCTTTTTCATTTAATTCGCCTTTTGGCGCCTGCCCAGAGTGCACAGGAATTGGTACAAAACTTGAAGTGGATGAAGAGTTAGTAATCCCGGATGATTCCTTGTCGATCAATGATGGAGCAATAGCTCCGTGGGCTTCGAGAGCAACGTCTGAGTATTTTCTTCGACTACTCGAGGCGCTCGCCGACGATGTGAAATTTTCATTGAATACTCCATGGAAACGATTGTCCGAACGAGCTCGAACAGCAATATTGCATGGCTATGACTACGAAGTTCATGTGAAATACAAGAATCGTTACGGCAGAGTACGCAACTACTCCACTGGTTTTGAAGGGGTCATGCCCTTTATTGAACGAAAACATGGTGAAACAGATAGCGATTACAGTAGAGAGAAATATGAATCGTACATGCGTGAAACGCCATGTCCAGTCTGCAAAGGATCCCGATTAAAACCAGAAGTTCTCGCCGTCAAGTTAGGAAATCGAAGCATTGCGCAAGTATGCGAGCTTTCTATCGAAGAGTGCGCTGCATTCCTTAAAACTCTCGATCTCAATGCACGTGAAGCGAAGATTGCAGAACGAGTACTAAAAGAAGTTCATTCTCGATTAGGTTTTTTACTCGATGTCGGCTTGGACTATCTCTCACTTGATCGACCGGCCGCAACTCTCTCAGGTGGCGAAGCACAACGCATTCGATTAGCTACGCAAATTGGTTCTGGCTTAGTGGGAGTTTTATACGTATTAGATGAACCAAGTATCGGTCTCCACCAACGTGATAATCGAAGACTTATTGAGACACTTACCCATTTACGGGATCTAGGAAATACGCTGATTGTTGTTGAACACGATGAAGACACTATTCGAACGGCTGATTGGATAGTTGATATTGGTCCTGGCGCTGGTGAACATGGCGGAGAGATCGTCGTCAGCGGCAATTATGAAGCGTTAGTAAGTAATAAGAAATCCATTACCGGGGCATATATTGCTGGCCGCAAAAAAATTGACATTCCTAAAGTCCGGCGACCAGTCTCGCCGAAAAAACAATTAGTTGTCAAAGCGGCAAAAGAAAATAATCTCAAAGAAATTGATGCCACATTTCCACTTGGCGTATTGGTAGCTGTGACTGGGGTAAGTGGTTCAGGAAAATCTACATTGGTCAATGACATTTTATATACAGTCCTTGCCAATAAACTCAATGGCGCACGTCTGGTTCCAGGTCGACATCGAAGCGTTACTGGACTAGATCATCTCGACAAAGTGGTTCATGTTGATCAATCACCAATCGGACGTACACCTCGTTCTAATCCGGCGACATACACCGGAGTCTTTGACAAGGTTCGGGCGCTATTTGCCGAAACGAGTGAGGCAAAGGTGCGTGGATACCAACAAGGTCGATTCTCTTTTAATGTGAAGGGTGGGCGATGCGAAAATTGTTCGGGCGATGGAACTATTACTATCGAAATGAATTTTTTACCTGATGTGTATGTACCGTGCGAAGTGTGTCACGGCGCTCGATATAACCGCGAAACGCTTGAAGTTCATTACAAAGGTAAAACAATTGCTGAAGTTCTCGACATGCCTATCGCTACCGCGATGGAATTTTTTGAATCTATTCCCTCCATTCATCGATTTTTGAAAACGATGCATGATGTCGGGTTAGGGTATGTGCGCTTGGGGCAGTCTGCCCCCACGCTCTCTGGCGGCGAGGCGCAACGTGTGAAATTGGCAACTGAATTGCAACGTCGATCTACTGGTCGGACAATTTACGTTCTTGATGAACCAACCACAGGGTTACATTTTGAAGATGTCAACAAACTCTTACACGTACTTCAGCGACTTGTTGACACTGGTAATACCGTTATTGTTATTGAACATAATTTAGATGTCATTAAATCGGCTGATTGGATTATTGATATGGGTCCTGACGGCGGCGATAAAGGTGGGGAGATCATTGCTGAAGGAACACCCGAGATGGTTGCCGCGATTGCCGCAAGTTACACCGGAAAGTTTCTTGCCGATATTCTGAAGAAGTAAATATGGCAGATCCACGTAGTTATCGCCCTACCGATGTTCCAGATTCACCGGGGGTTTATCGATTTTTTGACGAAGAGAATCGCGTCATTTACGTGGGAAAAGCTCGATCTTTGAAGAGTCGACTCGCCTCATATTTTCAGAAAAATCTGCCGGAAAAGACGTTGCGAATGGTTAATGCAGCTACTCGAGTTGATTGGACGGTAGTTAATAGCGAAGTAGAGGCGCTGCAATTGGAATTTACTTGGATTAAATCTGAAAATCCGCGATTTAACGTTCAATTCAAAGACGATAAATCCTATCCATATTTAGCGATTTCTCTTCGTGAAGAAGTTCCACGTATCTACATCACACGTCGACAGAAAAATCGTGGCGTGAGATATTTTGGACCGTACGCTCATGCTTGGGCGCTTCGCAGTACATATGATGTATTAATCAATCTTTTTCCCATCCGTTCGTGTTCCGATAGCAATTTTCGACATGCCCAACGGACTAAGCGTCAGTGTTTATTAGGCGACATAGGGAAATGTTCAGCTCCCTGTGTTGAATGGATCTCATTTGACGAGCACAAAAAATTAGCTCGTTCTCTCATTTCATTTCTTGATTCTGATGGAAGCGACCTAGCCCACCAGCTTGAAGCGAAAATGATCTCCGCAGCCCAATCGGAAGAATTTGAGAAAGCAGCAAAAATTCGGGATCAAATTCAGGCGCTCAGTAAAGCACAAGAGTCGAGTGATGCAGCACTCTCGCAAGAATTGACCGCTGATTTCATAGCGCTTCATAAGGACATTACTCATTCAGCATGTTCATTATTTATTGTCAGACATGGACGAATCACAGGTTCTCGGTCATGGATTGTTGATCGACAAGATATTCCAGAAAGTGATTCAGTGATTACTGCCGCGCTGCAGCAAATCTATTCGGAATTTGATCCACCGCAATCACTATTCCTCAATGAGATTATCGATGAGGATGATCCGATTATGACCTGGTTGAAAGATCGCGGCGTCACCGAAATACGAACACCGCAGCGTGGGGAGAAATTTGATTTACTCGCAACAGTAAAACGCAATGCCAATCAAGCCCTGATTCAATTCTTAAGTAAACGCGCACATGATGCTGGTGTTAGCGGACGAGCCCTGGAAGAAATCGCCACCACGCTCCACCTCGAAGAATTGCCCCTGCGCATTGAATGTTTTGATATCTCGAATTTTCAAGGTACCAACGTTGTGGCATCGATGGTTGTTTTTGAAGATGGTCAGCCAAAAAAGAGTGATTATCGGCGTTTTGCGATTGATGATGACAGCGTTGTTGATGACACCAGTGCTATGTATCAGGTAATTACTCGACGATTGAAACGCTATTTAGCAGAGAAAGTGATCGATCATTCCGAGATTGATTTCAGCGGGGGAGCACGCGCTCGATTTGCTTACCCACCGCAATTAATTATTGTCGACGGCGGTAAAGGGCAAGTGAATGCGGCAGCCCGAGCTATGCAAGAGTTAGGAATTTCTGATATCGCATTGTGTGGATTGGCAAAAAGATTAGAAGAAGTTTTTTTGCCTGGACAATCGGAGTCGATAATGTTTCCACGACATAGCGAAGCGCTCTATCTCTTTCAACGTATTCGTGATGAAGCCCATCGTTTTGCGATTACCTATCATCGCTCCAAACGTTCTCGATTAATGGTGGAATCGTTGCTCGACGATATTCCCATGCTCGGAAGTACACGAATCGCTGCCTTGTTAGAAGTTTTTGGATCGGTCGCGGCGTTAAAACGAGCCTCTCAAGAAGAAATCGCTCAGGTACCGGGGATTGGTGAAAAAGTTGCAGACATTATTGTGAACCATTTAGCAACAACACTTCCTTACGAGAGCGTTGACACATCCACTGGTGAGATAACCAGCGATGGTGCTTGACAGGGGTAGCAAGATGGCGCTTGTGAAACGTGAACTCGTCGTCATCACCGGTATGAGTGGCGCTGGTCGTTCAACCATTGCGCACGCAATGGAAGATGCAGGGTGGTATGTCATTGATAACTTACCGCCAGCCATGTTGCCGCATCTTCTCGACCTTACCGAGAAGAGCGTGAGCGCAGTTGCTGTTGTTGTCGATGTACGAGGTCGCGAGTTTTTTGATGATTTAAATCGTTCATTAGCTGAGCTCACTGAAAAAGGAATTTCGAAGCGCATTCTCTTCGTGGACGCTTCCGATGATGCGCTCGTACGCCGGTTTGAATCCACCCGTCGCCCGCATCCACTTCAAGCAGGTGATCGCATTGTGGACGGTATCGCTCGTGAACGAGAAAAGCTCCGTGAAGTCAGAGCGAGCGCTGATGTTATTTTTGACAGTTCCGATTTAAATATTCATCAATTGGAGAAAAAAACCGCCGAACTTTTTCATCATGACGATATGGTTGATTTAGCAGTCAATGTGCTCTCATTTGGATATAAGTATGGAATTCCGGTTGATGCGGATCTTGTCATTGATTGCCGATTTATACCCAACCCACATTGGATTCCAGAACTTCGACCACAGAATGGAACAGATAGCGCGGTATCAACGATGGTGCTCAATGCGCCAAATGTCGATAAGTTTTTAACTCAGTATGTATC
>CAZQWU010000045.1:0-8938 GCA_964597305.1 uncultured Bifidobacterium sp. | reverse complement strand
ATTGCGAACCTTGGCGAGGTCGAGCGCTGTCTCTGTTGCCACTGTTATCAGTTCCCTTTTCTTGTTCCTAGTTTTTTCTAGTTCCTAGTTTCTTAATTTCAATTACCAGCGATAGTGAGCAAACGCCTTGTTTGCTTCTGCCATTTTGTGGGTGTCTTCGCGCTTCTTCACAGCAGCGCCAAGCCCATTGCTTGCATCAATCAATTCATTTGCGAGACGTTCTGCCATCGACTTTTCGCGGCGATCGCGAGAGTTATCAACTAACCAACGAAGTCCAAGTGTGGTAGCGCGAGCTGCTTTTACTTCAACGGGAACTTGATAGGTAGCGCCACCAACTCGACGGGATTTCACTTCTACGGTTGGCTTAATATTGTCGAGTGCACGCTTCAAAGTAATGACGGGATCTACTTGAGTTTTTTCACGGCAATTCTCAAGTGCAGCATAAACAATTCCTTCTGCAGTAGAGCGCTTACCATGAAGCAATACTTTGTTGATTAATGCAGTGACAACGGGAGAGTTATAAACCGGATCAGCAATGACCGGAGTTTTCGGAGCGGGACCTTTACGTGGCATCTGTTATCTCCTACTTCTTCTCTCGTTTTGCACCGTAACGAGAACGTGCTTGCTTACGATCTTTTACACCTTGAGTATCGAGTGAGCCACGAACAATCTTGTAACGAACACCAGGAAGATCTTTTACGCGACCACCACGAACAAGAACAATGGAGTGCTCTTGCAAGTTATGACCTTCACCTGGAATGTATGCAGTTACTTCCATGCCACTTGTTAAGCGAACACGTGCAACTTTGCGGAGTGCAGAGTTTGGTTTCTTAGGTGTTGTTGTGTACACACGTGTACAAACACCACGTCGTTGTGGACTTCCTTTAAGCGCTGGTGTTGAAGTCTTGTCAGACTTATCAACGCGTCCTTTACGAACCAACTGCTGAATTGTTGGCACTACCGATCTCCATCTCGTTATTCCGACCCACGCGGTCGGGTGTGTCGTACTCAATTCGCAATGACAAACAGAAAAATCTGCAGATTGGAATAGCTCTTCCGTGAAAAGAGCAGGGCGCAAAGGTAATGCAGGCGTGAGGTTGCGGTCAAAACGGCTCCTTACTCCTTTGGCCAAGCAAAATGGTGGATTCCGCCCGCGCGACACGCCGATAGTGAGAAGCCCCCCGGGGGGTACCTTTCGGAGGTGGCCCGTGATCTGAGCGAAAAACCCCATGAGAAACCTAAATTACGAGGGGTAATCCATCTGGCGATGTCTCCCATCTCCGTTGTGGGTGGTCTGGCGCTTGTCACGATTGCTACGGAACTGCGCGGCCGAATCACCGCAACAATCTTCACGCTGACCGCCGTCACTCTTTTTACGTGTAGCGCGCTCTACCACCGGGTGAATTGGAAGAGCGGAACGCGTGCGCTCTGGCGAAGGATCGATCACGCAAACATTCCGATTCTGATTGCTGGCACCTACACACCATTTGCTGTGCAGTTACTTCCAAACACCAGTGCTGCAATTCTTTTATCGGCAGTTTGGGGTGGCGCGCTCCTCATTGCGTTGTTGCGTATCCTCTGGTTAAACGCACCTCGCTGGTTGTATGTCATCGGATATATCGTGCTTGGTTGGGCAGCGGTTTTTTACATCCCAACTTTTTGGCGTAATGGTGGCGTTGCCGTATTTATTTTGATTGTGCTCGGCGGACTTTTATATTCCGCCGGTGGAATTATCTATGCTCTGAAAAAACCTAATTTTGCAGCACAGTGGTTTGGTTTTCATGAGTTATTCCACTCATTTACCGCAGCTGCATTTCTCGCTCACTTTGCTGCGGCGGTTATAGTCCTTATACGATAATTATCGGCCGTGAATTCAGTAATATTTAAGCGCTCATATCCCATTCTCTTATGGATAGTACTTGCACTTATAGGAATTTTACTCACCACGCCGCTGAATACTCGACTAACAACATCATTAACCATTCCTCATTCGGAGAGCGCGCACGCTCAAAATATTCTCACGCAACATTTTGACGATAATCCCGAAGGTACATTTATTCTTTTTTATAAATTTTCTAACGCAACGCCCGAACAACTTTTACATTTTAAATCGCAGATCGCAGATGCTATTTCCACGATTGATGGCGCTCACATCACCCAATCGCGAGCATTTGCTGGGTACCTTTTTACAAGCGTTGGAACACCTTATGATCTTGCTCGCGCATCAGAGCTCACTACCCCACTGCGAAAAGCCTTGATTCATGCTGGTATTTCACCCGTTTTAGTTACTGGACCGCCTGCCATCAAAAGTGATGTCACCCCCATCATGAATAGCGATCTACATCGCGGTGAGCTTATTGCTATAGGAATTGCACTTGTCCTTCTTATTCTTATCCTAGGTTGGGGATGGCTCTCGGTTGTTCCCCTGTTGTTCGCACTTATTAATATTTCATCGAGCCTAGCCCTAATTTATTTACTCTCTTTACATTTCACCATGGTTCTCTATGTTCCCAATATTGTGCAACTTATTGGCTTAGGACTTGCCATCGATTATTCGTTGCTTTACATCCATCGCTATCGATCAGAATTAAAAGAAAACCCCGACATTGAACTGGCAATTTCACGAACTCGTGCCACGGCAGGTCGCACCATCACGATTTCAGGTTTCAGTGTTTTTATTTGCGCGACTATTTTATTGTTGATTCCTATTCCATTTATTCGTTCGTTAGGCCTTGCCGCCATTGTTATTCCGGTGGTTTCGGTAATTTCAACTCGAACCTTCCTTCCACATATTTTGTTAATATTCGGAAAACGCGGAGCAAAAACTTTACGCTTTCACGGATTTCTCAATACGTCAGAGATTTCTCACAGACTCTTTGCTTCGATTGGTCACATCTCTCGTCGCACACCACTCCGTGTGATGGTTTTTTCACTTGGCGCTCTAGCTGCGCTTAGTGCTTCGCTTTTTACTCTTGATGTCACACCGAGTGCACTTACCCAATTACCTGCAAACATGGAATCTGCCCGTGGCGTTGCGCTGGTAACAGATCAATTGGGAAAAGGTGTAATTACCCCACATCAAATCGTCATTGATCTAGGTAAGCCACAACAAGCTCAAATGCCTGATATCGATAGCGCCAGGCAGACGCTCGTTGGCAATATTTCACAACTCAAAGAGGTCTTTGCCGTAGCCTCAGACTCACAATCAACTTTTGTTGATCCCACTGGGCAATACATTCGAATCATTGTTGCCGGTCGAAGCGAATTAGGTTCTGCTGGAGCAGACAAATTAACAGAGCAACTTCGAGAAATCCTTCGATCCAGCACTTTCCCGCACAACACGAAGCTGTATTTAGGTGGAACTCCTGCACAAGGTGCTGACCTTATTCATGCGCTTTCACGTTCATTACCGTGGGTTTTTATTGTGGCCCTTCTGGTGATGTACGTGATACTTCGCCGATTCTTATTGTCCGTCGTCCTTCCAATAAAAGCCATTACGCTCGATCTTGTCTCATTAGTTGCTTCGCTTGGGGCGTTGGTGTTTGTCACACGTTCAGGAATCGCCCACCAGATTTTTGGCACATATGACTATCAACAGACTGAAGCATGGGTCTTAATTTTCATTGTTGCGATTCTCTTTGGCTTATCTATGGATTATGAAATCTTCATTGTTTCGCGAATTCGCGAAGCGTGGCTCTCGGGAAAAAATAATGAAGACGCAGTAGTCGAAGGGTTAGCGCAAACCGGCGGCGTAGTCTCTGCAGCTGCGCTTATTCTGATTGGCGCGGTATCAGGATTTATCTGGGGAGATTTTGTTGGGTTACAACAATTAGGAATTGGGTTGGCTTTAGGTATCTTGATCGATGCAACAATTGTTCGCCTCTTCCTCTTACCGAGCGCGATGGTGTTGCTCGGTAAGTGGAATTGGCGTACCTCTTCTCGACGGTGGCTACTTCGTCGTGATAGTTCCGCTCAGAACTAATGTGAATGACTCAGAGATAGTTTTTCCCGCTGTTGTGCTGCGTACTTGAAAAGTACTGCCATTAGCGACCTTGAGGGTTCCGGTCGCGCCTGCAAATGTTCCGGTACCGCCAGTGACAACTACGTTTCCAGTTATTTTTACATCTGTAGGAGCTGCTGCATCATCTGCGCAGACCATGCCACCATCAAATTTCACAGCAACCGTGTTTGCACCACTTCCCAAAGTTCCTGTGCCAAAGAAACTATCGCATTGGCCAGTTGGCGCTGAACCACCTTTACCGGAAAGAGAGTCGAGTCCTAGTGTGGTTCCCGTTCCTGTTCCTGATACTGATTGTGCAGTGACATCACTTGCTGTCCATAACAAATTCATCGTACCTTTATAGGTTGCATTAAATGTTTGTGCGCCAGTTGTTGTCTTAGTACCAGAAGTACTTGGCGTGGTTGGAACCTTGGATGTCGTCGATGGCTTCGTCGTTGAATAACCCGTTGGACATTTGGGATTGGTACCAGTTACTTTCTTAGTGGCTGTGCCTTTGTAACAGGTAATAGTTTTTGAAGCAGCAAAAGCGCCAGTGTGAGCGCCAATGAGTGTAAGTGCAATAACTGCGATAGCCACTCGTAACGCATTCGACCTGCGAGGTGATGTCATGATTGATTCCCCATCTCTCCTATGAGTTGTTCTCTTCAATACAAGAAAAGTCTGGCACCAGAAATTCCCGATCAGGAAAATTGTGCGAGGACTAGCACTAGGAGATCTATTCCGTGGATCACATGTGTGGCAGATGAGACAAAAAAACCCGCCTCTTGTGAGGCGGGTTTTTTTAATTTAATTACTAGCGCGATTCAACATCGAATTCATCGAGTCGAACAGCTTCACCCGTTCCTTGTTGTTCAAACGGTGTGTAGTCATATTCATCGTACGCTGCATAAACCGCAGCCTTTGCCTCTTCAGTTGGTTCAACTCGCACGTTGCGATAACGAGCAAGCCCAGTACCAGCTGGGATGAGTTTTCCGATGATGACGTTCTCTTTGAGACCAAGAAGTGGATCGCTCTTTTCTGACAACGCTGCATCGGTAAGGACGCGAGTTGTTTCTTGGAACGATGCTGCCGACAACCACGACTCGGTTGCAAGCGAAGCCTTCGTGATACCCATAAGTTCTGGTCGACCTGACGCAGCCTTTCCGCCAGCAGAGACAGCTTTGCGATTTTCTGCTTCGAATCGGAGTCGGTCAACTAATTCACCTGGCAACATATCAGTATCACCTGGTTCAAGAACTGTAATACGTTTCAACATCTGACGAACAATAATTTCAATGTGCTTGTCATGGATGCTGACACCTTGTGAACGATAAACCTCTTGAATTTCATTCACGAGATGAATCTGTGTTTGACGTGGGCCAAGAATTCGAAGAACCTGCTTCGGATCAATTGCGCCAACCACCATTTGTTCACCAACGCTTACTTTCTGGCCTTCTTCAACCTTAAGTTTTTGACGTCGGGTGATTGGATAAGCAACTGCTTCGCCACCATCATCAGGTGTCACAATGATCTTCTTACCCTTTGCATCTTCAAGGAATGACACAACACCTGCTGCTTCTGCAATTGGTGCTACACCCTTTGGAGTGCGAGCTTCGAAGAGTTCTTGTACACGTGGCAGACCGTGAGTGATGTCATCACCTGCAACACCGCCGGTGTGGAAGGTACGCATGGTGAGCTGTGTTCCAGGTTCACCGATGGATTGTGCAGCGATAATTCCTACTGCTTCGCCCACATCGACAATCTTTCCGGTCGCCATAGATCGGCCGTAGCACATTGCGCATTGGCCAACTTTGCTATCGCAGGTAAGAACTGAACGTACTTTTACCTCCGCTACGCCAGCATTAACCAGAAGATCGATACTTCGATCACCAAGGTCTGAACCGGCTGGAAGAATTTCTTTACCGTCAACAACAATCGCTTCAGCAAGTGCACGTCCATAAACAGATGTTTCGACATGCTCATCGCGAACCAATTTTGCGCCGTTCTTTGTTGCAATAGGTAGAACAAGACCACGATCAGTGCCGCAGTCCTCTTCGCGAATAATCACATCTTGTGCAACGTCGCAGAGACGACGTGTGAGGTAACCCGAGTCTGCAGTTCGAAGCGCAGTATCAGCGAGACCCTTTCGTGCACCATGCGTTGAGATGAAGTATTCAAGAACTGTAAGTCCTTCGCGGAAGTTTGCCTTGATTGGACGAGGAATAATTTCGCCCTTTGGATTGGCAACAAGTCCACGCATACCTGCGATCTGTCGGATCTGCATCATGTTTCCACGTGCGCCCGAGTAGACCATCATCCAAACTGGATTGGTTCGTGGGAAGTTATCTTCCATCTCTTTGGCAACGACGTTTGTCGCCTGCGTCCAGATCTCGATTAATTCCTGACGACGTTCATCATCGGTAATAAGACCTTTTTCGTATTGCGATTGAACCTTTTCAGATTTCGTTTCATAGTCTTCAAGGATTTCTCGCTTACGTGGTGGAGTCACAACATCTTGAATACCAATTGTGACACCAGCGCGAGTTGCCCAATAGAAACCGAGCGCCTTCAATTCATCGAGAACAGAAGCAACGGTAACTTTTGGATAGAACTCAGCGAGGTTATCAACGATTCCACCGAGACGTTTCTTAGTGACATCTTCATCAACAAATGGGAATGAATCAGGCAACACCTCATTAAAGAGTGCGCGACCTAGCGTGGTCTCGCGAGTTGCAACTTTTCCATTCTCATTTAAACGAATTTTGATTTTCGCTTGCGGTGAGAGAGAACCTTGATCAAAGGCCATAAGTGCTTCTGCTACTGACGAGAAGCTACGGCCTTCACCTGTTTGATTTTCTCGCATTGAGGTGAGGAAGTAGATTCCAAGAACCATGTCCTGAGTTGGCGCAGTAAGTGGTCGACCGCTTGCTGGCGAGAGAATGTTGTTGGATGACAACATCAATACGCGCGCTTCGGCTTGAGCTTCTGCAGAGAGTGGAACGTGAACCGCCATTTGATCACCGTCGAAGTCTGCGTTAAATGCAGTACAAACGAGTGGATGGATCTGAATCGCTTTACCTTCAATCAATTGTGGTTCGAATGCTTGGATACCAAGTCGGTGAAGCGTTGGTGCTCGGTTAAGTAGCACTGGGTGTTCGGCAATTACTTCTTCCAAAACATCCCACACCACCGAACGTGAACGTTCGACCATGCGCTTAGCTGACTTGATGTTTTGAGCATGATTGAGATCAACAAGACGCTTCATTACAAATGGCTTAAAGAGTTCAAGCGCCATTTGTTTTGGCAGACCGCATTGATGCAATTTAAGTTGTGGACCAACGACGATAACCGAACGTCCCGAGTAATCAACGCGCTTTCCGAGCAAGTTCTGACGGAAACGTCCTTGCTTTCCTTTGAGCATGTCGGAGAGTGATTTCAGTGGTCGGTTTCCTGGACCAGTTACTGGTCGACCACGACGACCATTATCAAAGAGCGCATCAACAGCTTCTTGCAACATACGCTTTTCGTTGTTCACGATAATTTCTGGTGCGCCAAGATCAACCAATCGCTTCAAGCGGTTATTGCGGTTAATCACGCGACGATAAAGATCATTGAGATCTGATGTCGCAAAACGGCCACCATCAAGTTGCACCATCGGTCGAAGGTCTGGCGGAATTACTGGGACGCAATCCAACACCATTGACTCTGGGCGATTTGAAGTATTCAAGAAGGAGTTAACTACCTTGAGTCGTTTAATCGCACGAGTCTTCTTCTGACCTTTTCCGGTCTGACTTAATTCATTGAGCTTGTCGAACTCAGCTTGGAGATCAAAAGTTTGTAGTCGCGCTTGAATTGCAGCAGCGCCCATAGCACCTTTGAAATACATACCGTAACGATCGCGCATTTCGCGATAAAGATTTTCATCGCCTTCAAGGTCTTGCACCTTGAGGTTCTTAAAGCGAGTCCAAACCTCAGACAAGCGATCAAGTTCTTTCTGTGCGCGTTCACGAATTTGCTTTAATTCGCGCTCTGCACCTTCGCGAACTTTACGCTTCTGATCAGATTTCGCATCTTCGGCTTCAAGTTCAGCAAGATCTTGTTCCATTTTGACTTGCCGCGCATTGAGATCGTTGTCGCGTCGAGTTTCTATCTTCTTGATATCTGCATGAAGCTTCTTTTCTAACTTCGGCAAATCCTCTTCACGCATTTCGGCATCAACTTCAGTAATCATGTATGCCGCGAAGTAGATAACTTTTTCAAGATCTTTCGGTGCAAGATCAAGAAGATATCCAAGACGTGATGGCACACCTTTGAAGTACCAGATATGTGTTACTGGCGCTGCAAGTTCAATGTGACCCATGCGCTCGCGTCGAACTTTTGCGCGGGTAACTTCTACGCCGCATCGTTCGCAAATGATTCCTTTAAATCGAACGCGCTTGTATTTACCGCAGTAGCACTCCCAGTCACGAGTTGGACCAAAGATCTTTTCATCAAAGAGTCCATCTTTTTCTGGCTTGAGTGTTCGGTAGTTAATGGTTTCTGGCTTTTTCACTTCGCCAAATGACCATTCACGGATGTTTTGCGCTGATGCGAGACCGATTCTTAATTCATCGAAGAAATTAACGTCTAACACATCACACCTCCTCTACTGAGCTCGGTTCAACCCGTGAAAGGTTGATTCCTAACTCTTCAGCGGTTCGGAATACTTCTTCATCAGTGTCACGCATCTCGATGGCAACGCCTTCAGATGAGAGCACTTCAACGTTGAGGCAGAGTGATTGCATTTCTTTCACAAGAACCTTGAATGATTCAGGAATTCCTGGTTCTGGAATATTTTCACCCTTCACAATTGCTTCATAAACTTTGACTCGACCTAAGACGTCGTCAGATTTAATAGTGAGCAATTCTTGGAGCGTATAAGAAGCGCCATAGGCTTCA
>CAZQWU010000044.1:1314-9151 GCA_964597305.1 uncultured Bifidobacterium sp. | reverse complement strand
GACCTTTTCCTTACCATGGAAACGCTCTACCGACTGAGCTAGGGGGGCGAAAAAAAGTCACCCGAAGGGTATCGGATCGCAGATATATCCTCCAAACGATCCATCTGATTCTTCATTTTTAAAGCCAAGGATGTTCCATTGTTCATTTCGATCACGCACCAACCGTGCAGCATAAATTTGATCTTCGATTGGCTTTGCTTTCTCAATATGAAATGGACCGAGTGGTGAATCTGCCGGCATCCAATATGTAGCCGTCATTGGTGTGACATCAGGTCGAAAAACATCGAGTTGCCCCATGCAAAATAGCGCCACATACTTTCCGTTAATTTTTTCAATTTGAAATACTTCCATTTGACGCAAATAAGAATTTTCTTGGATGAGTGGTTCTTGAGGTTCCCACATATATAAATCATGTGACACCAAGTGCGCCATCGTTGCACACCTGTTATGTATTCCGTTGCGTAAATTTGCCGTGGCAACCATGTGCCAACGATCGTCAAAGTGAAATACCCATGGATCACGAAATGGTTGATCGGGAGGAGAAACATCGTTGCGTTGTTGGTACCACCGTGGATCTGCCTCAGCAACGGGATAAGAATTACGATCCCACTTCATTAAATCACGAGACGTTGCATGGCCAATTCTCTGAACAAAACTTAAATCGTCTTTATTTATTCCCGTATAAAACAGATGCCACAATCCATTGGCGTCTTGAACGATACTTCCGGTCCACACTGCTTGATTATCAAATCCATCACGAGATGGTGAGAGCGCAGTCCCTAAATATTCCCATGTATACAAATCTCGCGAAACTGCATGACCGATGGATGCATTGAGGTGACGATCATTCGGATCAATCAACGAACGTGGTGCTTGCAGAAAAAAGGCGTGAAAAACATCTCCATCGTCTACGTACCACGAGTCCCATACCCACTTATCTTCACATTTCAACATTTTTCGAATTTTTCACACTCGTGGATCTAAAACAATTTTCCCCAAAGTATTTCGACTCCGCATATCAGTATGGGCTTGTGCTGCTTGAGATAGTGGGTACGTCTTTCCCACAATAACTCGCAACGATCCTTCTACGATTAATGAAAAAAGTTCAGAGATGACATCGTTTATGAGCTCTTTCTTCCCAAAACAATGCGCCAGCCAAAATCCGGTGACGGTTCGAGAAGTTCCCATGAGTACTCCTGAACTAATCGGAGAGGGTGCTATTCGCGACGCCATTCCGTATGTCACCATGCGACCAAATGGAGCGAGTGCCTGTAAAGATTGATCAAAAGTTTTTCCGCCGACCATTTCTAGAATGAGATCAACTGGTTTCTCTTTATTTGCTTTCATTATCGCTTCTGTAAGTTCACTGTCTTGCGAATCGATAACGACATCTGCTCCCAACTCTTTGCACAAATCTTTTTTAACTTGGTTTGACGTTACTGCTATTACGTAAGCACCCCAACGCTTTGCTAATTGAATTG
Organism: uncultured Bifidobacterium sp.; assembly: GCA_964597305.1. GTDB lineage: Bacteria > Actinomycetota > Actinomycetes > Nanopelagicales > Nanopelagicaceae > UBA7398. Next base: position 7,670 of record CAZQWU010000044.1, on the reverse strand, counting down.
CTAATGTTCCTACGCCGCCAGCTCCTGCGTGAACAACCACACTTTCACCGTGTTTAAGATGGCCTACAGTTTTAATAATGTGATACGCGGTTGTACCTTGAACCGCCATCGCCAATGCTTCGCCATCATTTACTTTATCCGGAATAGGAATTAATGATTCTGCTTTGACAGCTGCTTTTTGTGCATAACCTCCTGCACTAACAAATGCAAGGTATCTCTTTCCATTATGGGTTCCGACAACTTCGATTCCGGGAATAAGAGGTAATTTCTGTTTTGAAAGATATGAATCCTCGGTTTGATGCGTGTCTGCGTAATTTATTCCAATCGCGGAGACTTCAAGGAGTACATCTCCATCGCGAAGGACAGGATCGTCAACTTCGACATAACGCATGACTTCTGGCCCGCCGAACTCAGAGATTTGAATAGCTTTCATTGATTCCTTTTTTTGGTATTTAAGATGATCTGGCCATTAAGTGTAACTTCGTCGGCATAACTCAGCAGTGATACCGACTAATCCCGCTAATCCCAAAAATAGCGAGCCCACTCCATAGGTACCTACTGCTATACCTGCCGCTATCGGTAGCGCAAATTGTCCAACTCGATTTCCCGTAAGGCGCAAAGTGATCGCCATTGCACGTTCTTGTGGTTGTGAGATTTTTGATACCCATGCCATAGTCAAAGGTTGACCTATCCCCAAGGTAAATCCGACGATAAAAATTACAGTGGAGAGCATCAATGGTGTTGTCACAAAATAGAGTCCGATAAGTGCACACGTTGCAATAGTCGTTGATATAAGAAGAGTTGCTCGGCCACCAAATCTGTGACTGAGGTTGCCAAGGAATAGTCGACTCATCATTGATGCTGCAGATCGAACAGCCAAGATGACGCCCACCGCCATAGGCGAAATTGAAAGCTCTGTTCCGAGTAGCGGAATGAAAATTGTAAGAATATCTATCGTTGTTGAAACGACAAGTGAAGTAAACATCGCCTCCTTCATCCCACGATGAAGCAGAACGTCTCGCGCATGTATTTTTCTACTTACGTGATCACTGAGGTTAGTATTAGTTTTACTTAACGATTTACTTAAAATTACAGGAAGCAGGCCAATAATCGAAATTAAGGTTGCGAGGAGAAATGCTTTACTCGTTGAAGCCGGAAGAGATCCACGAGTGCCGGCAACAAACCCGCCTAATAACGGACCCACCATCTGACCAAACGACGCGCTAAATGTGTAATATCCAAAATCTCGATCGTAACTCTCCGACGTTGAACGATTGGCAGTCATCGTTTGACCGCCAACCATGACCGCTAAATGCGATACACCTGCTATCGCCGTTAAAAAACCAAGGCCAACAAGTGAATCCGCTCGTGAGAATAGAAAGCTTGAAACCAAGACTCCACAACTACCCATTAAGAGAAATACTTTCTCTCCATATCGACTAACAATTCGACCGAAGGAAACAGCAACAAGCACTGGAAGAATCGCATATACCGCTCCCAATAATCCAACCGTTTGGCCAGATCCATTTAATTCAAGTGCACGGTAAGTAATCATGGGGCGAACAATGTAAATACTTGCTTGCAACGCTGCTGAATTTATTAGCGTTATCAATAACCAGCGATTGAGAGATCGCATGAATTTACTTTACAGATGACGCGCGAAACTTTTTAACTATTTTGACAATCGTAGGAGTTGCAAGAACTAAAAAGAGGGCAAGGTAAAGAATTTTAGATAGCGGCGTTGCAATGAGCGTTCCATAATCGCCAGCGCTGATCTGCAACGCACGTCTGAATTGGAGTTCTAAATTTGGACCAAGAATTAACCCGAGAATGAGCGGTGTGATAGGCATTCCGAATCGTCGAAAGAGAAAACCTAATACGCCGATTACAATCGCTACTTGAAGATCAAAAATATTTCCATTAAGTGCAAATGCACCGAGTAGTGCAAATGACACAATGCCCGCAAATAAGTATGGTCGTGGAATATGAAGTAATTTCACCCACAGTCGTACGAGTGGCAAATTGAGAATAAGTAATAAGGTATTACCGATAAATAAACTTGCAATTAATGTCCAAATGAGATCAGGCGCCGTAGTGAAAAGAAGTGGTCCTGCCTGAATTTGGTATGTTTGAAAAGCCACCAGAATTACCGCAGCGGTTGCTGAAGTAGGTAGTCCTAGTGCAAGAAGTGGAACCAGCGCACCAGCAGCATTTGCGTTATTTGCAGCTTCCGGGCCAGCGACTCCTTCGATCGCACCTTTTCCGAACTCTTCTGGATTCTTTGATAACTTTTTTTCGACGGAATAACTCAGAAAAGTTGGAACTTCGGAGCCACCCGCGGGAATTACACCAAGCGGAAAACCAATTGCAGTTCCACGAAGCCAAGGTTTCCACGAACGTTTCCAATCTTGCCGCGACATCAACGCGCGACCTTTCATGCCAATGACATTCCAACCCTCATTCTTCATTCGACTTGCGTAATAAAGAGCTTCACCGAGGGCAAAAATTGAAACGATTACGGTAACAGTCTCAATTCCTTCAGATGCTGAAGAATTTCCGAAAGTCAATCGATTGAGACCTGATTGCAAATCTGCGCCAACTAATCCCAAAACCAAACCAAGTGCAAGTGAAATAAACCCTCTAATTTGTGATGATCCGAGCAATGAACCCACTGTTGTAAATGCAACTAACATCAAAGCCACATAGTCTGCTGCGCCAACTTTTATTGCCATATTTGCAATTGACGGTGCACTAAAAGCTAATACAGCAGTAGCGATCGTTCCAGCGATAAAAGAGCCAATTGCTGCGGTGGCTAGTGCAGCTCCTGCTTGTCCACGACGCGCCATTTTGTTACCTTCAAGTGCGGTGATTACCGAACCACTCTCGCCAGGTGTGTTAAGCAAGATTGACGTTGTAGATCCACCATACATTGCGCCGTAATAAATTGCCGCAAACATAATTAATGCAGATGCTGGGCTAACCGTATATGTAATAGGTAATAATAAAGCGATTGTTAAAGCTGGACCTATTCCCGGTAATACGCCAATCAACGTTCCGAGAAATGTGCCAATCAATCCAAAAAGTAAATTTGTCAGCGTAATTGCTTGACTAAATCCATGGAGTAGATCTGTCACATTACTCATAAAATTCCCTTGAAAATTCCCGCAGGTAGATCCACATGCAAGAAATGCGTAAAACTAACAAAAACAACGACTGAAAAAATAAATGCGAAAACCGATGAACGAATAATTCGTTTATCGCCGAATGAGAAAACTATTCCTACAAAAGAGACTGTCGTCGCTACGACAAATCCACCATGAGTAATTAATACGAGATAGGAAAATATCGAGCCGAGAACGTAGAGAAAGCTTTGGATATCGGTCTTTCTCATCGGATCTCCGGGTTCCAATCCTTCCGGAACTGCTGTATCGCCACGGAGAATAAAGAGAGCGAGCAACGTGCAGAGCGCCATAAGAAAAGTTCCGATTACGTAGGGAAACAACGTAGGTTTCACCGTCATGTTGAGTGCTGGTAACTCGGTTCGCGACGTATCCCACACTGTAACTGCACCGATGAGAAAGAGTGAGCCCACAAAGGCGAGCTCACTCTTTGCTCCTTCTTTTAATTTCACGGTTTTACATTCACCTTAAATTTAAAGGAAAACTCGCTCTTAGTAGAGCTTGAAGTCCTTCAAGATTTTAAGGATTGCTGCAACTTCGGTCTTCAACCATGTAGTAAATGGTGTTCCAACGCGATATTCATCAATCCATGAATTTGCTTTCAACATAGCTGCCCAAGACGATGAGTTATGAGCGGTGTCTATAACTTTAAGCATATTGAGGTGATCAGCAGCTGAGAGATCTGCTGGTGCAAGAAGTCCTCGCCAGTTACCGAAAGTGAGATTGACACCTTGTTGAATAAGCGTTCTACCTTTGATGGTTGTGAGCGGTTTTGGTGAAGTAACTGCAAGAAGTCGCATTTTTCCTGCAGCAACGTATGAAGCAAATTCAGTTGTGCCAGAAATTCCTGCCGCTACGCGGCCAGCGATAATGTCCGGAGTCAAAGTTCCGCCACCTGAATAAGCCACGTAATTCAGATCGGTCGCAGCCACTCCCACAGTTGCTGCAAGTGTTGCGATAGTAACGTGATCAACTCCGCCAAGATTTCCACCGCCAATTGCTAATTTTGGATTAACTTTGATAGCGGTTAATAAATCATTAATAGTTTTATATGGTGAATTAGTTGGGACTGCGATTGCTTCAGCTTCGCGAAGAAATGCAGCAAGTGGTTTTGCATTCGTCATGTCGAGCGTTGACTTGTTAAGAGCAAGTCCACCAGGCATTGCAAAACCTGTCATTAGCAACATGTCTTTACGATTTTTTTCACCTTGAAAGTATCCGACACCAAGTGGTGCATTAGTGAAGTACTTGACTGTATATGAACCCAGTAAGCCTTCAGCTTTGAGCGCATCGCCCACTGCGATAGAAGTCTTTCCGTATCCACCACCAATTGCTGATGATGAAACAAATTCGATTGATGTCAGTGGCTTCATATCTGCATACCACCAACGGAGAGTTCCCTTGTTTGTTCCAGTTGGTGCCATCATGCACGTCAAAGTTGAACCTTCAACGCCCATATTTGGTGCTGTTAAACCAGCACGAGCACAACCCGCACCTGCTGCTGCTTTGGATGCAGGAACATTTGCTGCGTGAGCAGACAATGTGCTTCCAATTAATAGAGCTGTGCTTGCGACGACAACTCCAACGCGAATTCGCGCAGATTTCTTCATTGATAACTCCATTTCATCTGCCGCCCGAGGGAGGCGGCTTTCGGCACAACCTAGTGCTTCTATCCACTAAAAGCCATCAAATTCTCAGGAAACGCTGATGTGCATCACCCCTGACTTGGATAAATAACTGGCACTCTCCCCCAATGCGAAAGTGGCTCTCTCAAGAGAAAACACAATGGCGACTCTCATTAACCGTCTTATCTCTCGGTGCAGCAATGATTTATCTCTGGGATCTTGCCAAAGGTTTACGTTCGGAATATTACGCAGCAATTGCTATGGCGATGAGTAAGAGCTTCTCTAACTTATTCTTCGGCACGCTTGATCCTGGCGGTTCCGTAACGCTCGATAAAATTCCAGGGTCATATTGGATTCCAGCAATTTTCGTCAAACTATTTGGTTTTTCAACCTGGGCAGTCAATGCACCCAATGCATTGGCAACTATCGGCACCGTTATTGTCGTTTCTATAACAGGAAAAAACCTTTATGGAAAAACTGCCGGACTCATAGCAGGTGCAATTTTCGCAACAACTCCTATTGTCGCGGCGGTAGCCCGATCGAATCAACCACAGAGTTATTTTCTCCTGACTCTCTCGCTCGCCGGGTGGGCTTCAGTCAAAGCATTGCAACACAATTCACGAAAGCACCTCATCATTGCTGGTGCATGGATCGCACTGGCATTTCACACATATATGTTGGAGGCATGGGCGATCTGGCCTGCGCTTATCGCTGCCTATTTTTTCACTGATCAAAAAACCTCAAAAAAATTCCTTGATATTTTCGTCGCAGGATTTTCATCCTTACTACTTTCTTTAACGTGGATTGTGATCGTGGCGCTTATTCCAGCTTCACATCGTCCATATATCGGCGGTACGTACCATAACAATCCCTTTGAGATGGTTTTTGGCTATAACGGTCTCGGTCGATTCAAATTTACTTCTGATTCGCTCTCATCAACAACAGATGACCCTATTTTCCGTTCTTTCACACCGCCGTTTGGTGGTTCAGCTGGAATTGATCGACTTTTCAATTACAACGTCGGCGGTCAAATTGCTTGGTTAATTCCCACTGCCATCACATCAATTGCCATCGTCATCATTTTTAAGCAACGTCGAGCAATCACCGTTTTTTATACAACGTGGGCCGCAATCTTTTTTGCAATGTTCTCTGCTGTATCAGGAATTCATCAATTCTATGTTTCCTCACTTGCGTTACCGATTGCTGCGCTTATCTCAGCAGCTATATCACTCGCACGTGAACACAAGAGCGTCAATTCAGAATTATTGCTTTTAGGCGTTACTGCGGTATGGACATTTTTCTTAGCAAGTAGATATTCACAATACTTTGCTTGGGCTCCTTTTGTACAAGGTGCAGCGGCATTGATCGGAATATACGTTGCGACACATTCCATGCGTCACCATTTTGAAGTGATCGTCCCACTTGTTCTAATTCTTGGCATCACTACTACGCCTTCACTCTGGGCACTTGATTCCAGAAATCACCCCAGCGCGATAAATCCCATTGCTGGACCAATTGATGCGCTCGGCGGAACACATGGTGGATTAAATGG
>CAZQWU010000044.1:0-1214 GCA_964597305.1 uncultured Bifidobacterium sp. | reverse complement strand
GGACCAAATGGCGGACCAAACCGACAGGGACCACCAGGTGGGTTTAATAATGGTCTACGAATGGGTCCGCCACCAATAGGGAATTTTGGAAGTACGTTGCCAAATAATTTTAGAAATGGTGGCGGATTTAGTGGTGAAACGTATTCGCAACTTATTTCATATCTGAAAAAGAATCGAAATGGAGCCAAATATCTTTTAGCAACTTTTGGCGCGCAAACTGCAGCACGTTTCATTACACAAACTGGTGAACCAATCCTTCCCATCGGTGGCTTTGATGGTCAAGATCCGACACCTTCTTTGGCTGAATTTCAAAAATTAGTTTCAGAAGGGCAATTGCGCTTTGTTTTGGCCAATACAGGCGTTGGTAACCGAGGCGATACCTCACATTCGCAAACAATCTTGTCATGGGTCGCAAGTAACTGCACTATTGATACAAATACGAGTGAAGGCCTTTATCTCTGCCAACCATCACAATAATCATTCCTTTTCACTAAGGTCTGACCTGTACGATCCTGTATATGAAAACTGCTTTCTATATCCTTCATATGATCGGACTTGTTGGATTGGTTGTTACGTTAATTCTGTCGCTCACCAAACCAATCAAGAAACTATCGTCTGGCACGCTCCACAGCGCGTGGCTTCAACTACTTTCGGGCTTGGCTCTGATGGGAATAATGAGTAGCGATAAAGATTTTCACCCCGCAAAGTTTGGCGTGAAACTGATCGTTCTTGTAATTATTCTTGCGCTGGGATATCGGAATCTCAAGAAAGAATCAGTCTCAACTAATTTTCTCTACTCCATGTTGGGCCTAGTGATCCTCAACGTTGTTATCGCGGTCGCCGTGTAACTCATGCGTACGGTAAGTATTGAAGAGCTCAAAAAATACTTGCTGGACTACCGGAAAATCCGCGGATTATTGCCTCGGGAAATTTTTCAACTCCAAAAACTTTACTTTCGGTTGTTGATGAAACCGTTGAAAAATACATTATTCATGTACTCAACGCACAGATAGATATCCCCAATCGACCTGGCGTGACACATGAAACCGCCTTTGTCGGTGTCGGCATGCGCAATAGTAGAAATCTTGATTACATTCCCTCTCGATTAAGCCTTCTTCCGATTGTGATTCGTGATCACTACCGACCCGACGTTGTTTTACTGCATACATCATTGCCCCGATATGACACGGTAAGTCTGGGTACTGAGGTGAATA
>CAZQWU010000043.1:0-9302 GCA_964597305.1 uncultured Bifidobacterium sp. | reverse complement strand
TTCTCTCGGAGATGCGCGACACCATCGGCATCATCATGCAATATCAAGGCGTTGACCCATCAGGTAAATTCACTGAGGCACAATTCATGAATGCCGTTGATTTCCTCAAGAAAAAAGTTGCGGATGGATATATCCGCAAAGTCGCTGGCAATGATTACAAGGAAGATTTAATCAATGGCGATGCAGTGGCAGTTATCGGCTGGTCGGGCGATCTCTTCCAGCTCGCAACCGAGAATGAAGGTAAATTCGATTTCGCTGTCCCTGAATCAGGTGGAATGCTCTGGTCAGACAATATGTTGATTCCTACCACCTCAAAGAACAAAGCCAACGCAGAGAAAGTTCTTAATTATTACTACGACCCAGCAGTTGCCGCACAGGTAGCTGCTTATGTGAATTACATCTGTCCTGTACAAGGTGCACAAGCAGAGATGGAGAAGATTGATCCGACGTTGGCTTCAAGTCCTTACATCTTCCCAACTGCTGACACGTTGAAGCATGTGAAGGTATTCCGTGGACTTACTCCAGATGAGGAGACCAAGTTCACCGAAGCATTCCAAGCTGCAACTGGTAACTAATGGCTGATGCGCTATCGTCGGCACGCGGCGATTTACAACTTTCTCACGTTACAAAATCATTTGGTGATTTCACAGCCGTTAATGATCTGTCGTTAACGATAAAAGCTGGTTCGTTCTTCGCATTATTGGGTCCCTCCGGATGCGGAAAAACAACAACGCTCCGGATGGTTGCAGGACTTGAAGAACCAACTCACGGGACGATCTCACTGGGAGCAACCGACATCACCGCTACCCGTCCCTATGAACGACCGATTAATACCGTCTTTCAAAATTACGCGCTCTTTCCCCATTTAAGTATTTATGAAAACGTGGCGTTCGGACTTCGTCGACGTGGCGTTAAAGATGTAAAAGAAGCGGTCGATAAAGTGTTAAAACTAGTCGAATTGCCACACCTTGCCGATCGCAAACCAGCGCAACTCTCGGGCGGCCAACAACAACGAATCGCATTAGCGCGAGCAATCGTCAACAAACCAGCGCTCTTGCTCTTGGATGAACCACTTGGCGCACTCGACCTCAAGCTTCGTCGACAGATGCAGATTGAATTGAAATGGATTCAAACTGAAGTGGGAATAACGTTTGTCCACGTCACGCATGATCAAGAAGAAGCGATGACGATGGCCGACACCATTGCCGTGATGAACGAAGGAAAAATTGAACAGATGGGCTCACCGATTGATCTTTATGATTCGCCAGAGACGGCGTTTGTTGCCAACTTTCTTGGTCAATCAAATCTCATCAGGGGAACAGTTGATTCTCAATCAGGCGATGAATTAGTTGTCAGTCTGCATGGCCAAAAAGTTGGTCTCAAAAAGAATCGCAATCACTCGCAATCGTCTTCGGTTTTAGTAGGAATACGACCAGAAAAAATTTCTATCAGACCAGAAACTCACCAGGCTTCGGGAAGTGTTCTCCAAGGTGGCGTCGTCTCAGATGTTTCGTACATGGGCGTCAGCACTCAATATGTTGTCGAGATGCCGTGGAAGCAAGACATCACCGTCTTTGAGCAAAATGATGGTGGAGTACCAACAATTGAAGTAGGCGATACGGTCACACTTTCTTGGGAACCGCACTTCACATTCGGACTTGATGGTTCGGAAGATGCGCAAGCCGGTTCTCACATTGAATCTGAGTAACAATGGCATTCCTCCACGCCACGGCAACAAAAGTAGCCGGACTTAAAGAGAAACGCTCACTACTTCCGTACCTCTTACTTGCTCCAGGAATGCTCTGGTTGACGTTCTTCTTCATTTTTCCCATCATCAATCTCGCGCAGACTTCGACTAAAACAAAAGTTGCCAATGGAGATATTGGGCAATATGAACAGACGTTGCGGTTTCGAAATTATCTCGACGCCTTTATTGAGAATAGAGAACAGTTCTCTCGTTCATTTATTTATGCCTTTCTTGCAACAATTCTTGCGTTAGCAATTGCCTATCCGCTCGCTTACGGAATCGCTTTTCGCGCTGGAAAATTAAAGAACATACTTCTCGTACTGGTTGTTGCGCCATTTTTTACTTCGTTTTTACTTCGCACCATTGCGTGGAAACAAATTCTTGGCGAAGAAGGCCCAGTAATTGCCGTCCTTCGAGGGCTTCATATCATCGGAGCACAAACCACGTTGACCGCGAGCTCGCTCGCAGTTGTTACCGGCATGACCTATAACTTTCTCCCGTTTATGACCTTACCGCTCTATGCCTCACTGGAGCGGATCGATCCACGAACCCTTGAAGCGTCAGGAGATCTTTACGCAAATCCGATTACCACTTTTAGGAAAGTAACCGTTCCACTTTCAATGCCAGGTGTAGTCGCGGGAACTCTTCTTACTTTTATTCCGGCGGCCGGTGATTATGTCAATGCAACAATCCTTGGTAATCCCAATACCAAAATGTTGGGAAATGTCATCGAATCTCGGTTTTTTAAGATTGTTGATTACCCGACAGCGGCAGCGCTCTCTTTCACATTAATGGCCGCAATTTTAATTTTAGTGACTTTATATATCCGTAAATCAGGAACGGATGAGCTCGTATGATCAATTGGTTTCGAAAAAATCTCATCCGTATTTACATGGTTCTAGGTTTTACCTATCTCTTTATTCCGGTTGCTTACACATTTGCTTTTTCATTTAATGATGCCGGTAAATCCAACTTGGTCTGGAAAGGGTTTACCCTGAAAAATTGGCAGAATCCTTGTGGCGCGCCAGATGTATGCACCGCTCTGGGAAACTCCATTCAAATCGGTCTGATCGCAACGTTCATCGCGACGATACTCGGAACCCTCATCGCCTTTGCGATCGGGCGAAATAAATTTAGAGGTCGATCAACAACAAACTTAGTGATCTTCTTACCAATGGCAACGCCAGAGGTAGTACTTGGTGCATCCTTATTAGCGATGTTTCTCAGTATTAAATTCAATCCAGGTTTTTGGCCCACCATCATCGCTCACGTGATGTTTTGTATTTCATTTGTGGTTGTTACGGTCAAAGCGCGTATCGCAAGCCTTGATCCACGTTTAGAGCAGGCAGCGATGGATCTCTACGCCAACGAGTTTGAAACGTTTCGACGAGTGACGTTACCTCTTGTGATGCCTGGAATTGCCGGCGCTGCGCTACTTGCCTTTTCTCTCTCTTTCGATGATTTCATCATTACCAATTTCGTTTCGGGAACAGTGACTACGTTTCCCAAATTTGTCTACACCGCATCAGCGCGCGGTATTCCAGCTCAAGCAAACGTCATCGGAAGCTCAATGTTTTTTATTGCGCTCTTTATCGTGGTGGCCGGGCAAATCGTGGGGCGACGTAAGAGAATGAGCGCATGACCAATATCGGCAATATGTATGGCCCGGACTTTACGTTCTTAGGGATTCCACGGTGCGACCTTGATCAACCACAATCGTTCGCCGGTGCAGATGTAGTCATTATTGGTGCGCCAATTGATTCGGGCACCTCGCATCGATCAGGAACAAAGTTCGGCCCGCAAGCAATTCGAAGTGGAGATTATTTGCCACACGATGGTGAGCGGCCACATTTATCGATGCGCGTTGATGCGCTTAAAGAGTTGACGATATTTGATGCCGGTGATCTGTTAATGCCACCGGGCGATTTAGTCTCTTCGCTTAAAGTATTAGAGAGCGCAACGGAAAAGATTTCCCGCGCAGGAGCGGTTCCCGTTGTTCTCGGCGGTGATCACTCGGTTGCCTCCGCCGATGTTCTTGGTATTGCCCGCCATCGCGGCATGGGAAAAATTTCCATGATTCATTTCGATGCACATGCAGATACCGGCGATCTTCAATTTGGTGCGTTGGTAGGACACGGAACGCCGATGCGACGTCTCATTGAATCTGGTGCAGTTCGCGGTGATCGATTTTTACAACTCGGATTGCGCGGTTATTGGCCCGATGATTCCACGTTAACGTGGATGCGCGATCAAGGAATGCGCTCTTACGAGATGACAGAGATTCATCATCGTGGATTAACACAGGTGCTCGACGAATCTTTTGCAACGTTGACCGATGGCTGTGATGGCGTATTTCTCTCGGTTGATATCGACGTTGTTGATCCCGGAATGGCGCCAGGAACGGGAACGCCAGAACCCGGAGGAATGACCTCACGCGAATTATTAGAGGCGGTCCGGCGCATTTGTTTTGAACTTCCCATCGTTGGAATTGATGTTGTCGAAGTATGCCCAGCGTATGACACCGCCGATATCACAGCGATCCTTGCTAATCGCGTTGTGCTTGAAGCGTTGAGCGCAATGACGTTAAAGAAAAAAGGCGGACGTTACTCGCCAACAAAAAATCTACTCGATCGATAAATTAATTTTTACTCGCGTGGGCGAGCGCATCATCGAGAATAGTTAGCGCTTCTTTGAGTAAGTGATCGGGCATTACGAGCGGCGGAAGTAATCGAACAACGTTTCCATATGTCCCAGCAGAGAGAATAAGTACGCCATTCACTTGGCAATATTTAATAACGGCATTGAGCGCATCGGGATGTGGTTCATCACTTCCCGCCTTTACGAGTTCGATCGCGTGCATTGCACCACGCCCTCGAACATCACCAACAATGGGATATTTCTCTTTATATTGGTGAAGCGCATCTGACATGAGTGAACCGAGATGATTCGCGCGGTCAACTAAACGCTCTTCTTCAATAGTGGCAATAGCGCCAAGTGCAGCTGCACAAGCGATAGGAGATCCGCCATATGTTCCACCTAATCCGCTGACATGAATTGAATCCATGACATCTGCTCGACCTGTGACACCAGCAAGTGGCAAACCACCGGCAATTCCTTTTGCGGTGGTGATGAGATCGGGGACTATTCCTTCATCCTCACAGGCAAACATTGATCCTGTTCGCGCAAAACCAGTTTGCACTTCATCAGCGATAAAAAGAATTCCATTGCGCGTGCAGAATTCCGAGAGACCTTTAAGGAATCCACGGGGAGGCACGATGAAACCGCCTTCACCTTGGATCGGTTCGATCACGATCGCAGCCACGCGATGTGCGCCAACCTCTTTTTCAATCTTATGGATAACAAGGTCGAGCGCTTCCTCGCTGCACCGTTGCGCTCCACCTGGCCAGCGATAGGGATATGCCATGGGCATGCGATAGAACTCAGGTGCAAATGGTCCAAAGCCATCTTTATACGGCATATTTTTTGCCGTCATCGCCATCGTTAAATTCGTTCGCCCGTGGTAACCATGTTCAAACACAACAACTGCTTCACGCTTGGTAAATCGTCGAGCAATTTTGACCGCGTTTTCTAACGCTTCTGCGCCAGAATTAAAGAGTGCAGATTTTTTCTTGCCATCTCCAGGTGTTAATCGATTGAGCGCTTCGCATACTTCGATATAGCCACTATAAGGCGCAACCATAAAACAGGTATGAGTAAATGCTTCAACTTGTTTGGTCACATTCGCAACGACTCGGTCAGCACTGTTACCAACATTGACGACGGCAATTCCAGCACCCATATCGATAATAGAGTTTCCATCGATATCAACAATGACACCACCGCCAGCTTTTTCGACAATGACCGGAAATGCCATGCCGAGCCCTGCCGAAACTGCATCACTGCGTCGCTTCAGAAAAGCTTGTGATTTGGGGCCAGGAATTTCGGTAACGAGTTTACGTTCTTGATTAATGTGCGGACCCGAACTCATATCTCAATTCTACTCGGGCACGATTAGTTTTTTCATATAAAAAAGTATCAAGCACGCTTCCAAGCAGCACAATTCATATTCTGAGAGGATAGGCGCATGCGCGACATCGTCATCTTAGGGTCGACTGGATCGATCGGGATTCAAGCGCTAGACATTGTCGCGGCACATCCAACAAAATTTAAGGTTGTCGGCCTCAGCGCGGGTCATCGAAATATCGACCTCTTAATTGAACAAGCGCGTCGGTTTAAAGTTCCCATTGTTGGCACAAGTGGAGATGCTTCTGCCTATCGTGATAGTGGCATTGAGATAATTGACGGGCCAGATGCATCTGCAACAATCGCAGCTATCACCTGTGACATCGTATTAAATGGCATCAACGGATCAATTGGTTTAGGACCAACACTTTCCGCAGTCGCCGCAGGAAATACTGTTGCGTTGGCTAATAAAGAATCGTTAGTTGCCGGTGGCGATCTGGTTATGGCTTATGGTCGAGAGAAAATTATCCCCGTTGATTCCGAACATTCTGCGCTCTTTCAATGCATGCTCGGCGGAAAATTAACGGATGTTCGTCAAGTAATTTTGACCGCGAGTGGCGGACCATTTCGCGAGCGACGAGATTTATCATCAGTGACAGTCAAAGATGCGCTCAATCACCCCACCTGGCTGATGGGAAATGTTGTAACAATTAATTCGGCAACATTGGTCAACAAAGGGTTAGAAATTATTGAAGCTCATTATTTATTTGATTTACCGTATTCAAAAATTACTGCAGTAATTCATCCACAGTCCTACATACATTCCATGGTGGAGTACAAGGATGGCTCAACGTTGGCGCAGGCAAGTCCGCCAAATATGAAAGGTCCGATTGCCTATGCGTTGGGATATCCAGAGCGAATCAATGAAGCAACGGAGCCGATTGATTGGTTAACCAAACACGCGTGGACTTTTGAACCCATTGATAGCGAACGATTTCCAGCCATTGACTTGGCCAGACGATGTGGCGAGCTCGGCGGTGGCACGACTGCGATTTTTAACGCCGCAAACGAGGTAGCTGTTGCCGCATTTTTGAAAGAGAAAATTGCCTTCACCGAAATTGTGGAGACCGTCGAACACGTAGTGCAGAAACTCGGGGCAGGAGCACCGGTTCGCCCACGTGATTTAGCAGATGTCAGTGCTATCGAGAAAGATGCCCGATTATTGGCAAGCGAATTGTTGGGAGTGTAAGTGGGAATACTTGGTGTCATCGCATTTGTTATCGGCTTACTTTTTTCGGTCATGGTTCATGAGTGGGGCCACTACATCACTGCGGTGAAATTCAAAATGAAAGTCACCGAGTTTTTTCTCGGGTTTGGCCAACGAATTTGGTCCTTTCGTCGAGGTGAAACAGAATTCGGCATTAAAGCAATTCCTGCTGGTGGATACTGCAAGATCGTTGGCATGTCACCTGAAGAAGAGATCTCCGATGACGATCGCGACCGAGCTTTTTACAAAGCGCCGATGGGCAAGAAACTCATTGTTTTGGGCTCTGGCGCATTTCTCCATTTTGTTCTCGGCATAATTTTTATTGCTCTTCTCGTCGGCGGGATCGGTATTAGCCAACTTTTACCAAAGGTAGATTCAGTTGTTCCGTGTATTTCTTCGCAAGAACAATGCGCTCCAACCGATCCCATCTCACCAGCTGCTGCGGCGGGCATCAAAGCCGGTGATGACATCATTGGTGTCAACGGAGAGAAAATGCGATGGAATGACATTGTCACCGTCATCAGGTCGCATGCAGGAAAAGAAATAACGTTGATCATCAATCGCGCCGGTCAAGAGCTCCTTATTCCCATTACCCCCTATGAGGTTTCGCAGAACGGTGAAAAGTGGGGAATTATCGGAGTTCACAATGCAGTGGGATTAGTGCGAGAAAACTTTCCAACTGCGGTGAAACAAACCGTCCAATTGACAGGACTATTCTTCACCGGTTCTATCTCAGGGCTTATCTCTTTGCCTTCAAAAATTCCATCACTCATTCGCCAAACTTTTTTTGGTGAACAACGTGATAGCCAAGGATTGGTTGGAATCGTTGGCGTTGCGCGCGCATCCGCTCAAACTGCAACGAGCGGTAATCTGACGTTGAAAGAGAAGTTTGCGACCTTCTTACTCATCCTAGCCTCACTCAATATCTTTGTCGGAATTTTTAATCTCGTCCCCATTCTTCCGCTTGATGGCGGCCATATGGCGGTCGCTATTTGGGAGGGAGTACGCCGAGCAATTGCAAAGGCACAAGGTAAGCCAGATCCAGGCCCCATTGATGTTGAGAAGTTGACCCCAATTACGATGGTGGTATTTGTTGCGTTGGCGATCTTGACTGTGATCTTGCTCTTGGCCGACATTATCAATCCGATTAATTTGAATCTCTAGGGCAGAATAGCGACATGGTCAATCTCGGGATGCCAAGTGCGCCGCTACCCGTTCTTGCACCTCGCCGCAAATCTAAACAATTAAAAGTGGGCTCTGTTCTTGTTGGTGGTGACGCTCCAGTTAGCGTGCAATCAATGTGCACCACGCTCACTGCAGATGTCAACGCTACTTTGCAACAGATTGCAGAGTTAACAGCATCGGGCTGTCAGATAGTTCGCGTTGCTGTCCCTAGCCAAGATGATGCAGATGCGCTTGCACAGATTGCAAAAAAATCACAGATTCCTGTCATCGCCGATATTCATTTCCAACCAAAATATATTTTCGCTGCTATCGATGCGGGGTGCGCTGGTGTCCGCGTTAATCCGGGAAATATCAAACAATTTGACGACAAAGTAAAAGAGGTAGCTAAAGCAGCTGGCGATGCTGGTATTCCTATTCGCATTGGCGTTAATGCCGGTTCGCTTGATCCACGTTTGCTCGCTAAATATGGAAAAGCTACGCCAGAAGCTTTGGTGGAATCAGCGCTCTGGGAGATTGGTCTCTTTGAGGAACATGGATTTACTGATATTAAAATTTCTGTGAAACATCATGATCCCGTGACTATGGTCAAGGCGTATCGACTCTTGGCGCAACAATGTGATTACCCACTTCACCTTGGTGTTACTGAAGCTGGTCCACAATTTCAAGGAACTATCAAATCGGCGACGGCATTTGGCATCCTTCTTGCTGAGGGGATTGGTGACACGATTCGTGTTTCACTCTCTGCGCCACCAGTGGAAGAAGTAAAAGTGGGAATTTCTATTTTGGAATCACTTAATTTGCGTCAACGAAAATTAGAAATAGTTTCCTGTCCATCGTGTGGTCGCGCCCAAGTTGATGTCTATACCCTGGCGGAAAAAGTTCAAGCAGGTCTCGAGGGAATGACTGTGCCACTTCGCGTTGCTGTGATGGGGTGCGTAGTAAATGGCCCGGGCGAAGCGCGCGAAGCTGATCTTGGTGTTGCCTCGGGAAACGGTAAAGGCCAAATCTTCGTCAAAGGCGAAGTGATCAAGACCGTTCCAGAAGCCCAGATTGTTGAAACATTGATTGAAGAAGCAATGCGCCTTGCAGAGGAGATGGAAGCAGCAGGTGTCGGCTCGGGTGAGCCATCTGTCGAGATAA
>CAZQWU010000042.1:0-9303 GCA_964597305.1 uncultured Bifidobacterium sp. | reverse complement strand
GCTGGGACATGTCACCTTTGCCAACAGACTCTGGATTAGTCCAATGTGCCAATATCAAGCAGTTGATGGCGTTGTTGGCGAATGGCATCACGCCCATATTGGTGCATTAGCGACTGGTGGCGCCGGTGCGATCGTGATGGAAGCAACCGGAGTCGTTCCAGAAGGACGAATATCAATCGCCTGTCCGGGCCTTTGGAACGATCGTCAGGTTGAAGCGCTTAAGCCGATTGTTGCTTTCGCGCAATCGCAAGGTGTGAAGATGGGCATTCAGTTAGCTCACGCCGGAAGAAAAGCATCAACATTGCAACCGTGGGCAGATCATAAAATTGCAAGTGAAGCAGAGGGCGGATGGCAAGCAGTTTCAGCAAGCCCGGTTGCATTCCATGGTTTATCGCAACCTCGAGAATTAACAGTCAATGACATTGCGCAGCTGGCCGGGGCTTTTGGTGACGCTGCAGCGCGCGCAGTTGCGGCAGGTTTTGATTTTGTAGAGCTCCATGCAGCTCACGGATATTTAATGCATCAATTCCTCTCACCACTAAGCAATCTCAGGACAGATAGTTATGGCGGCGATTTTTCGGGCCGAACACGCTTTATCAAAGAGGTTGTAACTTCGATCAAGGGGCAGATTCCAAGCGGATTTCCGTTATCGGTTCGTATCTCTGCATCAGATTGGGTTGATGGTGGATGGGATATTGAACAATCAGTCGCATTAGCTCACGAACTCAAAAGACTCGGCGTTGATCTCATCGATGTCTCAAGTGGAGGAACAGTGCATGATGCGAAAATTCCGATCGGACCTGGATACCAAACGCCATTTGCACAACGCATCAAAAATGAGGTGGGAATTCCAGTGTCCACTGTGGGGTATTACGAAACTGCAGAATTTGCGAATTCGGCAGTTGTTAACGAATTTGCAGATGTTGTCATGATTGGTCGAGCTGCCCTTCGAAATCCACGATTTCCGCTTCTTGCGGCAGCAGAACTTGACGTCAATGTGACGTGGCCGAAATCGCTTTCACTTGGAAAACCTCGCCCCGCTAAATAAACTGCCGACCATGAACCCACAACAATTAGAGAAAATGAAGTCGGGCAAAGGCTTTATCGCTGCCCTCGATCAGAGCGGTGGCAGTACCCCCAAGGCCTTAAAACTTTATGGAATTGACGAGAGTGAATACAGCGGCGACGCTCAAATGTTTGATCTCATCCATGCGATGCGAACTCGAATCATCAAGAGCAAAGCGTTCTCCGGCGAACGAATTCTTGGCGCCATCCTCTTTGAAATGACGATGAACCGTCAGATTGATGGCATGGGAACAGCGGAGTACCTCTGGTCGCAAAAGGGCGTGGTCCCATTTCTCAAGATCGATAATGGCTTAGCCGATGAGGTTGACGGCGTTCAGGTGATGAAACCAATCCCGGAATTAGCAGATCGTCTGGCGAACGCAAAAAAGCATGGCGTTTTTGGTACCAAAATGAGATCAGTGATCAATACTGCAAACCCTGCCGGCGTGAAGAAGATCGTCGATCAACAATTTGAAATTGGAAAACAGATACTTGCCGCCGGTTTAATGCCGATTATCGAACCTGAGGTGAATATCAAGAGCCCTCAGAAGAAAGAGGCGGAAGATCTTCTCAAGGTTGCGATCCTGGAGAATCTCAATCAATTGACGGGGGATCAGGCCGTGATGCTCAAGCTCTCAATACCTACTGTGCCCAACTTGTACCAAGATTTGGTCAACCATCCCAGAGTTGTCCGGGTCGTGGCTCTCTCAGGTGGATATTCTCGAGATGATGCCAATGCCCTCTTAGCCAAGAATGCCGGAGTCATTGCAAGTTTCTCGCGCGCGCTCGCCGAAGGGCTATCCGCCAAACAGAGCGATGCCGAATTTGATGCGGCTTTGGATGCTTCCGTTTCAAGCATCTATGCGGCATCCATTAAATAAAGTAAAAATTTTCTCTTCCAGAGATATTTCAACTTTCAACTAATTCGTTTGTGACCTACTCTTAGGTCATGGCGAAAACTGCCCCTCGTTGGCTCAATCCGCGTGAAATGAAGGCGTGGCGGGCATACATCATTGCCTCACGACGCCTTTTGGAAGCTCTCGATTCAGATCTGGTCGGATTTGATCTCACGATGCCTGATTACGAAGTGCTCGCTCAATTAAGTGATGCGCCAGGTCGGCGAATGCGAATGAGTGAATTAGCCGAACTTGCAATGGTCTCGAAATCACGGCTTTCCCATCGAATGAAAGTAATGGAAAAAGCAGGATGGGTGAAGCGTGAGGTCTGCAAAGAAGATAAGCGGGGTTTTTGGGCAGTGATGACTGAGAAAGGGTGGAAGGCGATTGTCGCTGCGGCCCCTAGCCACGTTGCAAGTGTCCGCAAGCGGTTTGTGGATCAACTCTCTGCCAAAGAGCAGGAATCACTCGCTTCAATTTTTACACATTTACAAAAAGAGCTACGAGAGCAATTTAAAGTAGAAGAGAAAAGCTAAATTTAAATCTCAGTCATTGACGTTACGAATGAAAAAAAGACCCGGTGCCTAGGCACCGGGTCTTTTTAGTAAGACTTACCTTACTTTGCAGCCTTCTTACGACGACGGCGCTTTGGAGCTGCTTTTGCAGCAGCCTTCTTACGACGACGACGCTTTGGAGCTGCCTTCTTTGCAGCAGCCTTCTTACGACGACGACGCTTTGGAGCTGCTTTTGCAGCAGCCTTCTTACGACGACGCTTTGGCGCTGCCTTAGCAGCAGCCTTCTTACGACGCTTTGCAGCCACGTGGTTCTCCTATCAGAATGGTTCGATCCGTCACCGAACCTGTTCACGGCAAAGCCTGACAGTTTTAGTAAAAACTTTCCACTATTTTGGGTGAAATAGCACCTGCGTGTCGTAACTCAATTTTTTCAGTTTTATGTGGTGTAACTACTTTTTTGCTCGAAAAAATCTGCATATTTATGCGTAAAAATCGCGATTTTTGAAAAAAGTCGATTTTGTTGGAAAAAGTTACCCAAAAATACCTATGGGTAATAAAAAAAAATTTTTAAAATTTTTCTCGATTTTGACGAATTTTTGCCTCAGTAACTGCAAATTCATTGGTTCGGACGTCATATCGTCGAAATGATGGAATTGCGGAAGAAATGAGAGCAACAAATCCAATACATAAGAGGCCACCGCTAATGACCGATGTGCGAAGTGAGGTCAGAGCGGCCATTCCACCAGCCCTGGTTTGTCCGGCGAGGGGTCCGACTGAATATGACAGTAGCTCGATTCCAGCCATTCGCCCCCGCAAATGATCCGGAATTGATTGGTTCCAAATAGCTGCTCGAAAAAGCGCACTGACCATATCTGATGCGCCAGCCAATGTGAGAAAAAGTAATACCAGCGGGAGTGAATTCACGGTTCCGGCAATCGAAATCGCAGCGCCCCATCCCAACGCTGCAATTGTTATGGCTCGACCATGGTGAGGGTAATTTTTAATCCACCCACTTGTCAGAGTTATTGCGATAGATCCGACCGTTGATGAAGCGTAGAAAAATCCCAGCGCCCATGGTGCCCCAATCTGATCTGCCCAGAATGGAAAGAGCGCGTTAGGCATAGCAAAAAACATCGCTGCCAAATCAACAAGATATGTACCAAGCAAGTCCCGTCTTCCAACGGCATACCGCAAACCTTCAATGAGGCTCGAAAGTGATGGTGGAGTTGCTTTATCAGTGGGCGGAATATTGCGCACTCGCCAGAGAAGTGAGAGTGCAATCACGAAGGTAAGAAAATCGAGTGCATATCCAGAGGCAGCACCAAATGTTGCAATAACAATTCCGCCGATTGCTGGCCCACCGATGACCCCCACCTGCCATCGCAAACTCATGAGCGCGCTCGCGCTTGGTAAATCTGCTTGATCCACAATCCGAGGCAAAATCGCATCGGCGCTCGGTCGTTGCAAACCATTGAGCGCTGCAAAACTCGCGCCCACAACATAAAGAATTATTAAATGGGGTTTGGGTAATAGCGCATTAATTAAGAGCACTGTGGTTGCACAGAGCGCGCCAAACTCAGTAAACCAGACCATTTTCTTTCGGTCGACAGAATCTGCGAGAACGCCACCATAGAGTCCGAAAATCACCAAAGGGATTAACTCCACTGCACCGATCAGTCCAACAGCGACATAAGAGTTGGTGAGTTCTTTCACTTGAAATGGCAATGTGACATAGGTGATCATGGAACCGAAGTAGGTCACCAATCCAGCAGACCAGAGGTACCTAAAATCTCGATATTTCTTGAGCGGCGAAATATCAATAGTGAAAGATTTAATGAAAGGTTTCTTTCTCGGTCGGGAACGCGCCCGATTCTACGTCGTTGCGCCATTGGGTTACCGCTTCGATCATTTCCGTTCGAAGATTTCGATAAGCCTTGGCAAAGCGGGGCGGATTCTCTGTGAGCCCCATTAAGTCAGTCCATACGAGGACTTGCGCATCACAACTTTTCCCTGCACCGATACCGATGGTGGGGATTGAAAGGTGCGCTGTTATTTTCTCTGCAAGTTCTGCAGGAATCAGTTCTAAGACCACGGCAAAACATCCAGCCGCTTCAAGCGCTTTGGCATCATCGATTATCGCCTCTGGATTAGAACGGCCCTGAACTTTAAAGCCACCAAACGCGTTAACCGATTGCGGTGTCATTCCCAAATGCCCCATCACGGGAATTCCAGATTTCACCAAGGTGCGAATCTGTTCCACAACGCGAACTCCACCTTCAAGTTTTACTGCATTAGCTTGCGCCTCTTTAATAAATCGAATTCCTGTCTCCAACGCCTGCGTTGGAGATACTTCATAGGATCCAAAGGGAAGATCGGCCACGATGAGCGAGCGCGATGTTCCTCGAACAACAGCGCTCGTCAGCGAGATCATTTCGTCGACAGTTACTGGAATGGTGTTGTTGTGGCCAAAGAAATTATTACCTGCGCTATCACCGACCAGAAGGACTGGAATTCCGGCAGATTCAAATATTCCTGCCGTCATCGCGTCATATGAGGTCAACATTGACCAGGTAGTTTTTGCGCGCTTCCACTGCGCGACATCAGCAATCGTCACTCGACGTGTACTCATAATTTCCTTCCTCGAAGCCGTATGGTCCCCGGGATATGGTCATCAGTATTCCGTATGGCGTGAGTACTAGCGAGTTATTTTTGCCCGATACTCTTGAACCATGACTGGGGTCAATCACAATCGGGCCAATCAAAATCCGGCAAGTCAAAATCAGGTATCTCAGAATCGAGTGAGCCAGATCCGCATTGGGATGGCTCAGATCAACCCTACGGTTGGTGATCTGCCAGCAAATAGTGAATTGATTATGAAATTTGTCCGCCATGCCCGCGATGGTGGGGCGCATATCGCACTCTTTCCAGAAATGGCCCTTACTGGTTACCCGGTAGAAGATTTAGCGCTTCGTCCAGCTTTTCAAGCAGCGTCACGAAAAGCGCTCGCCGATCTAGCGTCACGTATTACTGAGGCAGAGTTTGGAAACCTTGTCGTCGTTATTGGATATCTAGATACAACAGAACAAGGCCCACAAAATGCTCTCGCGCTAATACAAGCCGGCCAGTTAAAAGCGCGCTATGTGAAACATCATCTACCAAACTATGGGGTCTTTGATGAGTTTCGTAATTTCGTTCCCGGAACTCAATCGCTGGTTGCACGTATATGTGGTGTCGATGTTGGTTTTGCGATTTGTGAAGATATTTGGCAAGAAGCCGGTCCTATTGTCGATTTAGCACAGCGCAACATCGGCCTACTTTTAGTGCCTAACGGCAGCCCTTTTGAAAAAGCGAAAGACGATCGCCGATTAGAACTGGTTCAGCGACGAGCCCGCCACATTGGCGCACCCTTGGTATATCTCAATATGTGTGGTGGTCAAGATGATTTGGTTTTTGATGGCGATTCGATTGTGGTTGATGCTCACGGTGGATTGATTGCACGATCGCCACAATTTGAAGAAGGTATGGCATTGGTTGATCTCGATGTGAAAACTGGAACGAGTACTCCCGATATTGTCATAAGCGATATTCCGAACACCACCTACGATCGATTGCGCATGGGAATTGCGCGGCGCCTCGATGAATCGGAAGAGATCTATCGCGCTCTCGTTCTTGGATTACATGATTATGTAGTCAAAAATAAATTTCAGACTGTGGCCTTGGGACTTTCTGGCGGTATTGATTCAGCGCTCGTAGCAACAATCGCCGCTGATGCGCTAGGAGCGCAGAGAGTTTATGGCGTTGCGCTTCCCAGTAAATATAGTTCACATCACTCTTTAGAAGATGCTGCCCAATTGGCGCTCAATACCGGCATTCACTACCGAATTATTCCGATTGAACCGATCGTCTCTTCCTATCTCAATTCCATGCGACTTGAGGGACTCGCCGAAGAGAATATTCAAGCGCGCGTGCGTGGCACCACCTTGATGGGAATCTCAAATCAAGAAGGACATTTGATTCTTGCAACGGGAAATAAATCAGAGTTAGCAGTGGGGTATTCGACGTTATATGGCGATGCGGTAGGTGGCTTTGCACCTATTAAGGATGTTTTTAAAGTCGATGTCTGGAAGCTTGCGCGGTGGAGAAATGAATTGGCGCGGGCAGATGGAAAGACACCGCCCATTCCAGAGCGTTCTATTTCAAAAGAGCCCAGCGCCGAATTACGGCCGGGGCAGAAAGATTCCGATTCGCTTCCGGAATATACCATTCTTGATCAGATCCTCACTATTTATATTGAGAAAAATGGCGCGGTAGATGAAATCGTCGCGGCTGGATTTGATCGTGCACTTGCTACCAAGGTGATCGATTTGGTCGATCATGCTGAATATAAACGTCGCCAATATCCACCTGGCCCCAAAGTCTCAGCGATGGCATTCGGTAAAGATCGCCGGCTGCCCATGACTTCACAATGGCGGGAATTTCGCAACTAAATATGTAGTTCGATTTGCCAAGTATGCGGACGCATTCTATAAAATGTCGCTATGGCGAGCATTGAGCAGTGGTTTTTCACATCACGTCGAGTAATTGATTTTCATCGCGCCACCACATCAAGTTGCTGATTTTTCGCTTCTCTTAAACTTCCCAATTGCATTTCAGAATGAGTAATGACCCGAAACAATATTGATAACTAAATTCATAAGAAGTATTCAGAAGAAATTTTTATAAGGAGAGAAGAATGGCTGTCTACAACAACATCACGGAAATTTATGGCAATACTCCGTTGGTCAAACTTCATAAAGTGACCGATGGCGCTGCTGCACATGTCTACGCAAAATTAGAGTTTTACAACCCCACCAGCACGGTTAAAGACCGGTTGGGAATTGCGATGGTTGACGCGGCGGAGAAGAGTGGCGCACTCAAACCCGGTGGCACCATCGTTGAAGCGACATCTGGAAATACCGGTATCGCTCTTGCCATGGTCGGCGCTGCTCGAGGCTATAAAACCATTTTGACGATGCCAGATTCGATGTCGAAGGAACGGCGAGCGCTCCTTCGAGCATTTGGTGCAGAACTTGTTCTCACGCCAGCCTCGGAAGGAATGCGTGGTGCGGTAGCGAAAGCTGAAGAAATCGGCGCAACCGGCGCAGTACTTGTCCGCCAATTCGAAAATGAAGCAGGCCCAGATATACATCGTCGAACAACCGGAACTGAAATTTGGCGAGATCTCGATGGAAAAGTAGATGCGGTTGTAGCAGGAATTGGAACAGGTGGGACTATCACTGGCGTTGGCCAATATTTACGTGAGAAAAATCCAGATGTGAAAATTTTTGCAGTGGAGCCAGCAGCATCACCAATTCTCAATGGTGGAAAACCAGGTGGCCATCCAATCCAAGGAATTGGTCCAAACTTTATCCCGCCGGTTTTAGACACTTCAATTTATAACGAGGTACTTGATGCATCAGCTGACGATGCAGTGACATATGCACGTCGGGCTGCTAAAGAAGAAGGAATTCTTGCAGGAATTTCCTCTGGCGCGGCGCTCTGGGCAGCCTCACGTATTGCGCATCGTCCGGAATTTGCTGGAAAAAACATTGTCGTAATAATTCCGTCATTCGGTGAGCGATATCTTTCGACAATTCTGTATCAAGATTTGATGGATTAATGGTATTCACTCGAATCCGAGAAGACATTCAGAGCGCGTTATCGCGCGATCCTGCAGCACGTAACGCTCTGGAAGTCAT
The DNA here is from genome assembly GCA_964597305.1 of uncultured Bifidobacterium sp. Lineage (GTDB taxonomy): Bacteria > Actinomycetota > Actinomycetes > Nanopelagicales > Nanopelagicaceae > UBA7398. The sequence continues at coordinate 1,089 of CAZQWU010000042.1, read as the reverse complement.
TCTTGCCTATCCTGGTGTGCACGCTATATGGGCACATCGCATCAATCACTTTCTCTGGCGCCATGGTCTGAAATTAATTGCTCGAGTAGGTTCGCACTGGGTTCGATCTGTAACAGGAATTGAAATTCATCCTGGCGCGCAGATCGGTCGGCGATTTTTTATTGATCATGGAATGGGCGTCGTTATTGGTGAAACGACGGTTATTGGCGATGATGTGATGATCTATCACGATGTCACCTTAGGTGCGCGAGGGTTTGCGCTCGGCAAGCGCCATCCGACGATTGGTGATCACGTCATTATTGGCGCTGGCGCTCGAGTGATCGGAAATGTCAACGTTGGTGAGCGGGCCGTGATTTCCGCTAATTCAGTCGTGCTCAAAGATGTGCCTGCGCGCACAAATATGGATGCCTCGGAGTTCTTCGCCATTTAATCAACCCAACTATTTAACATTGCCGAAACATCGAGTTGGCATCATCGGCGCCATGACTTCCCCGACTGGCAATAGGAAACAAGAAGAGTTCGTCACGCGCACTATCGAAGAACGCAATATTCGCTTCGTGCGCCTCTGGTTCACCGATGTACTTGGATTTCTTAAATCAGTTGCCATTTCACCACCTGAACTTGAAAACGCCTTTGATGAAGGAATTGGTTTTGATGGTTCTGCGATTGAGGGATTTGCGCGAATTACTGAATCTGACATGGTGGCGCGCCCTGATGCTGGAACATTTTCAGTTCTACCGTGGCGAACAGAAGCGCCTGGTGCTGCACGTATGTTTTGCGACATTGCTCTTCCCGATGGAACCTCAGCGCCATCTGATCCACGTTACGTATTAAAAAGAGCGCTCAACACAGCAGCAGATATGGGATATACCTGCTACACACATCCAGAAATTGAATTTTTCTTATTTAAATCTCCACCAGAAAAAGGTGTAGCACCAACACCAGTTGATTACGGCGGTTACTTTGATCAGACACCGAGCGTGGTCGGTCATGATTTTCGCCGCCAAGCAATTACGTTGTTAGAAGCGATGGGTGTCAGCGTTGAGTTCTCGCATCATGAAGGTGCGCCTGGCCAACAAGAGATTGATC
>CAZQWU010000041.1:0-9483 GCA_964597305.1 uncultured Bifidobacterium sp. | reverse complement strand
TTACTTTTTATTAAGATTTATTTTTGTAATGACTTCGCTTTATTTACCTCTGCAACAGGTGACTTATCAATGCCTGATTTCCAAGCGTTGAGGTAGAGAAATGGGGATATTTTTCCACGTCGAATTTTCCAGTCGGAAGGCGAGGTAGGCCAAGAAATTCCAAAATGTAAGTGAGGTGAAGTTCCACGCGCAGATCCAGTGTTTCCTACCTCTCCTATTTTTTGCCCTGCAACCACTCGAACTCCAACATCGATTCCAGCCTCAATTTTTGAAAAATGTGAACCGTAATATCGGACACCATCGTCACCAATAATTGCAATCGATAATCCACCACGATCTTCACCGAGATTGGTTTTTCCGCTCCACAGATCTTTGAGGGCTACATATTCGACAACGCCATTTGTTACCGCAACGACGGTACATCCTTTTTTTGCAAGAATGTCAGTAGCCGGGTAATCATGGTGTGCTTTCACGTATTTCACAGTGCACCCGGTTACGGGGAAGACATACTGTGGTGCAGCAAATGCGTTAGCAGAAGCGAAAAAGAAGGGTGCGAGTAAGACCGCAACCAGCTTCTTCATCTGCTCATTATTGCGCGGACCAACCACCATCTACTGTAATTGCTGCACCAGTGATGTTATGTGCCGCTGGTGAACATAACCAGAGCGCTAATTCACCAATATCGCTCGGTTGCGACATACGAAGTGATGGTTGTTTTTCGCTCAATAAATCGGCTACACCAGCAATGCGGTCACCATGATGCTTATCAACGCGTGCCTGTATTTGCGGCTCGATCAACGTAGTCTCAACCCAGCCCGGGCAAATGGCATTAATTGTCAGACCACCAGTATCGCGATTGCCAACAGATGCATATTCCAACGCAGCAACTTTTGTAAGACCGACGACGCCATGTTTTGCTGCAACATATGGCGCCTTAGCTACCGATGCAACCACACCGTGCACTGAAGAAATATTGATAACGCGACCTGAGCCACGCGATTTCATCTGCGGAAGAATTAATCGCATCGTATCGAAATACGACGAGAGATTTACTGCGAGTATGTCATTCCATTTTTCGCGTGGCATCTCTTCAATTGGCGCAGTATGTTGAATCCCGGCATTATTAATTAAAATATCAAGTGAGCCATTACTTAAAATTGTTGCGATTAACTTTTCGGTTGCAGCGCTGTCACGTAAATCTGTCGTAAAAGACTCGACCTGAGTTGCACCTGCTGCTTTGACGGTCGACACTGCTTTATCAACGGTTGCGTGATCAGCTAACCCGTGAATAACGAGTGAGGCACCTTCCCGGGCAAAAACTTTTGCGATACCCAGTCCAATTCCAGAGAGTGATCCTGTGATGAATGCTCGTTTGCCTTGTAGTTGTCCACTCATGATCTCTCCTTCGCAGTTTTCCGTGGCGGAATGTTATTGCTTGCTCTCATAGATCAATTCAAAACATCGGTCAGCCCCGCTCTGGTCAAGAAGCATGTCGTAATGATTGGTGTCCGAGAGCGTGATGAGTTTTATTTGAGGAAAGTTTTCGAGAGCTGCATTGATGATGGGCTCTGGGTACAACGGCAATTCTTCGTTTTGTAACCCTCGCACAGCACGAATCATCACAACTTCCTTGCGGAGGTCTTTCAGAGCGGTCACGATGAAGTCATCACCAAAGAGATCTCGACTATCTTCCGCTACCGCACTGGGGAGCGTGCTGGCGTGCATATCACCAGGGTTTCCGCGTAGGTCATAATCAACATACTCATCCATCACCGCGGTCCAGCCTTTGATGAATGCCGGTTGTGGTTTCCAATAATTGCGGTACTCCTCTTTGCTGGAAAAAGTTTTCGCTAATCGTTCAAGTGCAGGACCAAGAACCAACGGCATGATTTGTTCTACTGTGAATCCCGGGGGAAGTGCTAACGGAACTCCACCATCGAGAAAGACAATTTTGTTCATTCGCTCCGGAGCGATTGCACAGAGCGCAGCAACAACAAATGCGCCCATCGAGTGACCAATAACATCGCATTGAGGAATTCCACTATCGTTTAAAACTGCAACCATGTCTTCGGCGTGAGCACGCATTCCAAATGGCCCAGAAATTGAATTGCTATCACCTCGGCCACGTAAATCGACAGCGTAAACAGTAAACCCTTTGCTAACGGCAGTTCGGGCGAAACATTGCCACGCTCTATTAGACGAGGTGACTCCGTGAATTGCCAGAATATTGTTTTCACTGGGTTTTCCATACCGAAAATAAGCGAGTTCCCCGCCATCTCTCGGCAGTACAAACTTAGCCTCAGGTAGAAATGCATCGGTCATGGTTGAACTATCCCACTTTTGCGCGTCGATTTGGGAAGAGCATTTGTGGCTCATAGACTTTAGGGACTGGTCCTACCCTCGAGGGGCCAATAAAAATAGGAGCATAGTAAATGCGTAAGAATAAGAATCTCGTGCGTTTAGCTGTCATTGCAATTGCAGCTGCGCTCGTTGTACCTGTTGGAACACTTCCAGCAACATCAGCACCTGCTGATATCAAAGTTGGTGTTATCACATCAACATCCGGTGGTTTGAAATCCTACGGCGATGCATATACAGATGGCCTTGAATGGGGTTTGAACTATTACACCAAAGGCACCATGAAAGTTGATGGAGCAAAAATTGTTCTGTCCAAGAAAGATGATGCTGGCGACCCAACGGCTGCCACAGCTGCTTTCAAAGATATGGTTGCAAATGGAACAAAAATTATTGTTGGAACTGCATCTTCCACAATTGGCTTGGCTTTAGCACCGCTTGCACAACAAAATAAAGTGCTCTATATCTCTGGACCAGCAAAGAATGATGCAATTACATCGTCAGCAAACAAGTACGTTTTCCGCTCGGGTAACACGTCACTTCAAGATCTCGCTCCACTTGCCGGTCTTAAAGGACTAAGCGGTAAAAAAGTTGTTCTCTTCGTTGAAGATAATGCCTTTGGAGCTGGAAATATCGCCGCAGCTCGTGCCATTTTAACCCCCAAAGGTGCAACATTTGAAGAAATCAAAGTATCGACTACTGCAACGGATTTCACACCGTTCGCAAAGAAAGCTGCTGACGCAGCAGGAAAATACATCTTCATCGCATGGTCAAACGCAGGAACTGTACTTCCAATGTTAACTTCATTGAAGCAGCAAGGCGTTTACAAAACCACAACTCCTGTTACGGGTCTTGCTGGAGTCGCTACTTATGATTTCTATGGAACACTCCTTGATGGCGCTAACGCAGTTCTTACCAATAGTTATTTCCCTGGAGTTGCGAAAACATCTGCAGCTGCGGCGATTGCAGCAGATTTCGCAAAAGCTGGTAAGACTCAAGATCTCTTCACGGAATGTGGTGTCAACGCTGCATTGATGATCATTCGTGCAATAAAAGGTAATACATCCGTCAGTGTTGATACTGCCATTTCAAACTTGGAGGATTACTCTTTTATTGGAGTCAAAGGTCAGATGACTGTTGATGCAACAAAGCATTATCTCATTCAGCCTATGTTCCTGGTAGCGCTAGACAAAAATGGCGCTCACTATGTACCCAGACTCGTACGTGTTATTCAAAGAGTCACTGCGTAACCTGTAACACAATACATAACAACTGCAAAACTAAAAAAGCCCAGCGCAATCGCGTTGGGCTTTTTTAGTCATTAAGAATAAGGTAAATTCACCTTGGTGATACCAGCGCTTGTGGTCGAGAATGTTAGTTTGACTATTGGTGGCGCAAAGATTTTAAATAATATTTCCCTCACCGTTTTCTCGAACGAAACTTTAGGAATTATTGGTCCAAATGGGGCTGGTAAAACATCTCTTTTCAATCTTCTATCCGGAATTCGTCAAGTTTCACAAGGAAAAATATTTTTGGGTGAACGTGAAATTTCTGGCTTAAGTATCGATGAACGTGCAAGAGCGGGTATCGCGCGAACTTTCCAAACATCAAGTATTTTTCCAAATTTGACGTTATTAGAAAATGTAAGGATTAGTGCCCAAGCGTCTCTTGGAGGTTCCTTTAATATTTCGAGGAAAGCATCTCGGTACACCGATTCTCTAGAAATGGCACACGCTTGTCTGATGCAAGTGGGACTTAATGATCGAAAATCGTCACTCGCAGGGTCTCTCTCCCACGGCGATAAACGACGACTTGAAATAGCCATAGTTCTTGCCTCATCTGCTCACGTAATACTTCTTGACGAACCGATGGCAGGAATGAGCGTGGAAAATATTCCTGAATTACTTGAAATTATTAAATCGCTATCTAAAGTTCATAACAAAACTGTTCTTATTGTCGAGCATCATATGGATGTTATTTTAGGACTTGCTGATCGAATAGCAGTTCTTAATTTTGGCGAATTGCTCGTATGCGATACACCGACACGTGTGATGGAAAACCGCACAGTTCAAAGCGCATATCTAGGAGAATCCCTATGAGTCAACTTACTCTTTCAGATGTGCATGTCGAGATAAATGGATCACATATTCTTCAAGGGGTCTCGTTTGAGGCTCCTCACAATAAAGTTACAACGCTGCTGGGAAGAAATGGTGTTGGCAAATCAACAACACTCAAAACAATTATGGGTATATATCCCTCGAAAGGAATGATTAATCTCGGTGGTGCATCAATTCAACAATTGAAAACCCATCACATCGTTCGCCTCGGCATTGGTTATGTCCCAGAAGATCGAGAAATATTTTCCAGCCTGACCGTGAAAGAAAATTTGGCGTTAGCAGAACGCGATAAAGCGCCAAATTATGACCTTGTGTATTCACTTTTTCCAGAGTTAAAACATCGAGCGACTCAACGAGCTGGAACTTTATCTGGTGGACAGCAACAAATGGTTGCGATTTCTCGGGCGCTGCTGAATAAAAATTCGATTTTGTTGATCGATGAACCTACCAAAGGATTAGCGCCTAAACTTGTCTCTGAAGTCGCAGACGCGATGATACGCGTTGCGGGAAGTGCAACGATGGTGTTAGTAGAGCAAAATCTCGCCCTCGTTAAACGAGTTTCTGAACATGTGGTGGTGATGGATCAGGGAAGGGTAGTTTTCAATGGTGATCCGCAAAATTTGCATGATGAGAATTTTACGAAATCCATGTTAGGCGTGAGCGAAGGCAATCGCTAATGGATACATTTATTCTCATCGCTGTAACAGGAATTGGCTTAGGAGCTTTATATTTCTTAATTGCTTGTGGATTAACTCTTATCTACGGATTGATGGGCGTACTTAATTTTGCACATGGAATTTTTCTCACTGTCGGTGCATTTATTGGACTCTGGGCTGCGAATAAATTCTTTCATTCAGGATCCACCATGGATTACATTTTGTGTGCGCTTATAGGTGGCATTGGTGCGGGAATTTTTGCACTTATCACTGAGCAACTTGTCATTACTCGACTTTATGATCGACACATTGATCAGGCTCTGGTCACTGTTGGAGTTGCTCTCGTTGTAGGAGCACTGCTTTCAGGCTGGTTCACCAATGATATGCGAATGTTGCCCTCTCCAGCGTGGTTTATGAATGCGCTTCAAATCGGCAAGGCCAATATTCCGCAAGATCGTTTTATGTATATTGCAACAGCTTCAATTCTTTTAATAGTTTTTACCTTAGTTTTACGTTTCACTCGTATTGGATTAATTATTCGAGCCGGTGTGGAAAATCGACAGATGGTAAGTGCACTAGGTATCAACGTGAGACTCGCCTTTAGTACAGTCTTCTTTCTTGGTGGACTTGCCGCAGGTATCGGTGGGGTATTGATTGCGACTTATCAAGGTGGCGTGACACCACTGATGGCGGGCCCCTATCTGATTTATGGATTTATTGTCGTTGTTATTGGTGGCATGGGTTCAATTGGTGGAAGTGCATTGGCAGCGCTCATTATTGGTGTTGTTAAACAATTTGCAAATTATTATGTGCCTGGTTTAGGTGATTTTGTTATCGTGTTTTTGTTAGCGACTGTATTACTTCTACGTCCACAAGGACTTCTTGGCAAGGTGGCAACCAAATGATTCGCTGGAAATATTCGAGACCAGCTTTTTTAATACTTATCAGCTTTTTAGCACTCTCACCTGTTATGAAAATTGGTCCACTCAAAGGAGCAGGGATGCAACAAACATTCGCAGTTGCATTCATTTGGGGCGCGCTTGCGCTTAGTTATGATTTGCTTTTTGGCTTTACTGGCTTGCTATCTTTTGGACATGCACTTTTTTTTGCAAGCGGTGCTTACATCACGACAATACTTATTAACCATAACCATTTCTCGCTCTTTTTTTCAGCAATCATCGCTATTTGTTTAACGATTGTCATCGCCCTCATCGTTGGTTTTGCTTCTCTTCGCACATCTGGAATTACTTTTGCAATGGTGACGCTGGCTTTTGGTGAATTAGGTCATGTCGTAATCGCAAGAAATTTCGGTGGTTTGACGAACGGTGAGAACGGGTTAACCCTTGATGCGAACAGAATCCCACAAGTTTTTATTGGTGTGATCAATACAAAATTTCTTTATTGGATGGCGCTCGGTGTCTTGATTTTTATCTATGCAACCGTATGGTGGATTACCGAAACTTCAGCTGGTCGAATTTTTGCTGCGCTACGAGATAATGAAATGCGTGTAGCAGTCCTCGGGCTTAAACCATCACGATTTAAACTTCTCTCTTTCACGATTTCAGCAATGCTGGCTAGCATCTGTGGCGCTGCCATGGTTCTCGTAGCGGGTAGCGCTGCACCACATTTTGCAACTGCTGATGTCACCATTGCACTCTTACTCATGGTCATTATCGGCGGAGCAACCACTAGGTGGGGTGCAGTTTTAGGTGGAATGGTGTACTCCATCGCAAGTACCCGCTTACAAGATCTCACTCAGAACGATGCGCTTCATAAAATTCCAAAAGTTATTAGTGGTCCACTCTCGGAACCTACATTTCTCCTCGGTCTCATTTTCATTCTTATCGTGATGTTTGCCCCAGGCGGTTTATCTGGCGCTTATTATCGCGCCCGCTTTAAATACCTCAATCGTCACGCGAAATAATTTCTCATCGGGTTACTTTCCATGGCTGATAAATCATCTCCCCGAAAATTATGGGAACCACGACAAGACGTTAGCGCTGACAGTGCGCTTGCGAAATTGGAGCATTCACTCGGGTTCAATTCTTTTCATGAACTACATATGTGGGCACTTGAGAACCCTGGAGAATTTTGGTCACGAGTGTGGGATGACGCTCACATCATTGGCGAAAAAGGTGATGTTTTCTATCAATCAGCTGAATATTTTCCTGACGCTAAGTTTTTTCCGCACGCAAAATTAAATACTGCAGAAAATCTCCTCAGCCGTGGAGATGACAATGACGTTGCACTGACCTCACTTCAAGAAGATGGAACTCGACGTGAGATGACGTGGGGGCAATTGCGAAGCGATGTTGCTGCCGCGGCTATGGCGATGAAATCTGCGGGCGTCACTACCGGCGATCGAATCGTCGCGTGGGTTCCCAATGTTTCTGAAGTTGCCGTCTTTGCCCTCGCTGGATTGAGTATTGGCGCAATAGTCAGTACCTCTTCGCCAGATTTTGCACCACCTGCTGTCTTAGATCGATTTGGTCAGATCGAACCGGTACTTCTTCTTGCCTCTTCTTCATATGCATATAACGGCAAGAATTTTGATTGTCTCTCCAAACTCGATGACATTGTCGCCGGTTTACCTTCGCTTCGAAAAACAATTGTCATCGGCGAAAAAACTGGACATTACGAGAGTTGGAGCTCATGGCTCGCCCCACACCATGGAGCAACGCTTACGTTTGAACGTTTGCCGTTTGATCATCCAGGTTTTGTTCTCTTTTCTAGTGGGACCACTGGTAAACCCAAATGCATCATTCATCGCGCTGCAGGAATTCTCCTAAAAGTGCGCGCAGAGCAGAAATACTCTTTTGATATCAAAGCAGGCGACACACTCTTCTTTTACACAACGTGCGGCTGGATGATGTGGAATTGGTTGCTTTATATTTTGGGCAGCGGCGCCCAGATCGTGCTCTATGACGGAAGTCCCATGTATCCGCGAACAGAACACCTTATCGATATTGCCTCGAAAGAAAATGTCACCATGCTTGGTCTTTCTGCAAAGTACATTGATTCAATCCGTAAAGCCGATAGTGAACCGAAAAGAACTCACTCTCTTGCCTCACTGCGAACCATAATGTCCACTGGTTCAGTACTTGTGCCAGAGAGTTTTGACTACATCTATCAATCAGTGAAAGAAGATATTCATCTTGCATCAATGTCAGGTGGAACAGATATCTGCGGTTGTTTTATCGCAGGAATTCCAACCCAACCAGTTTTTCAGGGCGAGATTCAAGGGCCGTGTCTTGGTATTGGCGCCGAGGTTTACAATGAAAATGGCACGATCGCTGACATTAACGAAAAAGGCGAACTCGTGTGCACAGTTCCTTTCCCCTCGATGCCACTCGGATTTTGGGGCGATACGGATGGTGAAAAATATAAGGCGGCATACTTTTCTGGATTTCCTCACGTATGGACTCATGGTGATTTTGCATCACGAAGCGCGACTGGCGGTTTTACCTTGTATGGCAGAAGCGATGCCACATTAAATTCAAAAGGTGTTCGAATTGGTACTGCTGAGATCTATCGAGTTGTTGAATCGTTTTCTGAAATCTCTGAAGCGATGGCAGTTTCACAAGACTGGGAAAATGATTCTCGCGTAATTCTCTTTGTCACTCTAGTAAGTGGTGCCCACATGACTGAAAAGCTCGAACGAGAGATTCGACTCGCATTAAAAACTCAAGCAAGCCCTCGACATGTTCCAGATCTCATACAGGTAGCTCCAGAATTACCACGAACTAAAAGCAATAAACTAGTGGAATTAGCTGTCACCGATATCATCAACGGTAGGTCTGTTCGCAACAAAGATGCGCTTGCAAATCCACACGCATTAGAGTGGTTTTCGTCGGGCTGGGATCGTGCTCGCGATCAGTAGAGCACTTATAATAAAAAATGATAAATAGAGGGAATTGCTGAGAAAGACGAATCTCCAATAATTCTCAATAGTTTTATTCCGTTCATGTGTTTCCTTTGTTCGTTGATTCGGGTAGCCAGCCCTCAGTCCAGCGTGGTGGAGTTTTTATTTGAGTCATAACGATCCACACTCGAACACATGTCCGTCGTTTCAAGATTTCACCCATAAAAATTGAGTTATGTGACAAGCCATGCGCATTCCCATAAACTTCTTTTCGTACGGTTTTTTCTGGGGGCAGTAGCTCAGTTGGTTAGAGCCCCGGACTCATAATCCGGTCGTCGTAGGTTCGAGCCCTACCTGCCCCACTGAAGATTTGGAGATTAGATGGACTTAATTGAATTAAAATCCAAATGGAATGATGTTCTTGACCTGCTGGAACGCAGGGATCGCGTTGCTTGGATTGCTTATTTTGATGCTCGGTTAGTTTCACTCAATG
>CAZQWU010000040.1:7039-9787 GCA_964597305.1 uncultured Bifidobacterium sp. | reverse complement strand
GTTTAGCCATAAAATGTATCACTACTTCTACTTGGTCTATTGGTCTCTAAGGGGTTTCCCGTCAATTAACCGATTTTTTTCATTTATTAATTCAAATAAATAGTGGAGGCAGATAAATGTTTACCACCACAATCAAAGACTACTATTTTTGAGTCTTTATTCTTTTTGTCAAGTCCATACGCTAAAGCTGACGCAGTTGGTTCATTAATGATACGTCTAACTTTGAAACCCGCAATTTCACCAGCCTCTTTTGTTGCTTGACGTTGAGCATCATTGAAATATGCAGGAACAGTGATAACTGCATCGGTGACAGTGTCGCCAAGATATGCCTCTGCATCTCGCTTTAGTTTTTGCAGAATTCGTGCAGAAATTTCTTGAGCGGTGTATTTCTTTCCATCAACATCCATTGTCCAATTGGTACCCATGTGGCGCTTGACGGAACGAATAGTCCGTTCCACGTTTGTTACTGATTGACGTTTTGCCACTTCACCGACGAGGACTTCGCCGTTCTTAGCGAAAGCGACGATCGAAGGTGTGGTCCGCGCGCCTTCTGCGTTTGCAATAACGGTGGGTTCGCCACCTTCAAGTACGGATACGCAACTATTTGTTGTTCCGAGGTCGATTCCGACTGCTCTTGCCATGGTTGATAGCTCCTTATTAACTCTTGTGACAAGGTTGAGCCAGAGCGGCTCAACATTCCTGCTTGCTCTAACCAAGAGACCCAGCCAGTTATTCCCAGCCTTTCGCTTCGGCGGTCTACGCTCAGAGGGTGTTCACCGCGACCTTGGCAATACTTTCGTACTCAATAACCCTCATAGCTCTCGTATTCATCTCAAGGAGAGCCAAGGAGCTCATCGCCCGATTTAAAGCGGGTCAGCCCGACCCCACGAGATCGAGCGATCGCAAGAAGCGTCTGGGTAACACCTTGTATGAAACATTGGCGCATTCGAAGATGCTCAATTTCACGGGAACGGGAATTGCACATTGGTTTGTCATGGTTGGGTTTATAACTTTATTGGGAACTCTTCTCACCGCTTTCGTGCAGATAGTTGATCCACATTTTTCACTTCCATTGATTGGTCATTGGGCGCCTTATGAATTCTTTACCGAACTTATCGGGTGGTTAACTGGAATTGGCATAGTTGCGTTAATTGGTATCAGGCAGGTCACTCGAATAGTTCGAAGGAAGCAATCACGATTTCGCGGTTCGGTGCAATGGAAAGCATATTTTGTTGAAGCTGTTATTGCGATCGTCGTCATGTGTGTTCTTACCTTGCGAGGTTTAGAGGGAGCACTTGCTGGAATTACGTCGTGGAATTGGCATTACGGATTGTCGTACCCGATCGTTCACTATTTTTCATCTTTAAACTTGTCAATGACGACTATTGAAAAAATGATTCAAGTAGTCGCTGCAATCAAAGTTTCTATATCAATGGTGTGGTTTATTGTCATCGCCGCAAATCTCACCATGGGAGTTGCGTGGCATCGTTTTCTAGCTCCATTCAATATTTACTTCAAAAGAAATCCTGGTGAAGTAACGCTTGGCGCACTTCCTGAAATGCTGTCACATGGCAAACCGATTAATTTCGAAGATCCGCAAGAAGATGATGTTTTTGGAATTGGTAAATCAGCGGATATTTCTTGGAAGGGTCTGCTTGATATGGCGAGCTGTACCGAGTGCGGACGATGCCAATCGCAATGTCCTGCTTGGCATACCGAAAAACCCTTATCGCCTAAGTTATTAATTATGGCGATGCGCGATCATGCGCTTGCAAAAGTGCCTGATGACAAACCGCTCGTGGGAACAGCCATTTCCAGCGATGTTTTGTGGTCATGTACCACCTGCGGAGCATGCGTCAATGAATGCCCTGTCGATATTGAACACATCGACCACATTGTCAATATGAGGCGATTCCAAGTCCTTGTTGAATCTGAATTTCCAAGTGAGTTAGGAAATTTATTTAGAAATTTGGAAAAAGCTGGAAACCCTTGGGGAGCAAATCGAGCAGATCGTGATGGTTGGATCGCCGAATGCGATTTTCCTATTCGAGTCGTCGAAGGAAAATTGCCAGATGATGTTGAGTATTTATTTTGGGTCGGTTGCGCTGGCGCATTTGAAGAGCGTGCAAAACGAACAACAAAAGCGGTGGCAGAACTTTTACATATATCCGGAGTCTCATTTGCAGTTTTAGGAAAACGCGAGACGTGTAGTGGTGACCCGGCGCGGCGAGCTGGAAATGAGTTTGTCTATCAAATTCTCTCTCGTGAAAATATCGAAACTTTCACCGAAGTTTTTGAAGGGCGAAGCAAAGGAAAGAAAAAAGTTGTCGTGACATGCCCACATTGCTTCACAACCATCGGTCGTGATTACCGACAGAGTGGATTTGAATTAGAAATGGTGCACCACACGCAACTTCTCAATCAATTAGTCAAAGAAGGAAAATTGACACCGATTGCAAAATCCCAAACATCGTTGACCTATCACGATCCTTGTTATTTAGGACGCCACAATCAAATTTATGAAGCGCCACGCGAATTACTAGGCGCTACAGGTGTAGAAATGAAAGAGATGCCACGAAATAAAGAGCGATCATTCTGTTGTGGTGCAGGTGGCGCGCGCATGTGGCAAGAAGAGAAATTAGGTAGTCGAATTAATCTCAATCGAGTTGATGAAGCTATCGCAACTGGTGCAGAGCAAATTGCGGTTGGCTGTCCGTTCTGCCGAGTGATGATCAGTGATGGAGCGAC
>CAZQWU010000040.1:0-6939 GCA_964597305.1 uncultured Bifidobacterium sp. | reverse complement strand
GAAAGCCCTTCATTTTCTCAGGAAACACTCAGCCTAAGAGAGAATGCTCTGAGCGAGGTGATTTCCTATGAAAAGTTCAGCGTTAATGGAGAGAGATATGGCTAACGAGAGCGAGACAAAAGTTCATCGCATACTCGTAGTCGATGATGAAAGCAGTATCAGTGAATTAATTTCAACAAGTTTGAAATTTGTTGGGTTCGATGTTCGAACCGCAGCAACAGGAGCAGAGGCACTTCGCGTAGCTGAAGAATTTAAACCACATGCGCTCGTGCTTGATGTCATGCTTCCTGATCTTGATGGTTTTGAAGTATGCCGTCAGCTTCGTGCAGATGGCTACAACGTAGGCGTTCTATTCCTCACAGCAAAAGATGCTACTGAGGACAAAATTAAAGGTCTTACCTTAGGTGGCGACGATTATGTAACAAAGCCATTTAGTTTAGAAGAATTGGTCGCACGACTTCGAGCGCTACTTCGACGCACTGGCGTTATTGAAGTTGCACCAGATGATGAAGTAATTCGATTTGCTGATCTTGAATTGAATGAAGCAACACATGAAGTCCGTCGGGCAGGAAATCTTATTGATCTTTCACCGACTGAATTTATTTTGCTTCGCTACTTAATGATTAATGCCGATCGAGTAGTGAGTAAGTCACAAATTCTTGATCATGTATGGCAATACGATTTCCGTGGTGATGCAGGAATTGTAGAAACGTATATTTCTTACCTTCGAAAGAAGATCGATATCTATGAACCACCACTTATTCATACAGTGCGTGGAGTTGGATATCGAATGCGTCTACCGAAGCAGTAATTCAGAATCTCTGGTAGAAAAACTTCATCGATGGTTTCCCCCCTTCAAAAATTACCGAGGCCAAGCACGTGGAGCCTAAAAACTCGACTCGTGCTTGGTGTCGTAATTTTGGCTGGCTTGGGTTTTGCTATCTCTGATTTTGTTGCGCAATCGGTTTTTCGTAATTACTTAGTTGCTCAAGTAGATAATCAATTAAACGACATCGCAGGTGGGTCCTTACTTCGATTAGATCGCGCTGGTATCGCTCCGCAAAAACACGAAGATGATGACAACGAACATCCGTTTCGATCTGTTCAGCCACTAACCGGGGTTCCGACAGCGGTTTCGATCACGTTATTGGATGCGACAGGCAATGTCACAGGGACATTAGGTGGAGATTTAGCCACCCAGAAAATCACGGAAGCGATTTCAGGAATCACAGTTGCCGATGTGATTAAACACGATGCGCAGCCCTACACAATTAATGGTGGACTCGGAAATTCGGATTATCGAGTTCTCACACGCGTACTTCCATCAGGGTTCGGTAGCGTCGTGGCAGCTGTTTCACTTGATAGCGTCGATGCCAACATACAACGATTACGTTCACTCTTTCTTTTAGTGGGCTTCGTTGTATTACTGCTTATTGCATTAGTGTCACGTCGAATTATTTCTATTTCGCTTAAACCGTTAACTGATGTCGAAAGCACGGCAGAGGCGATTGCAGCTGGCGATCTGTCCGCGCGTATGCCGGATGCAAAACCGGATACTGAAGTGGGTCGACTTGTAACATCCCTTAATCGAATGTTGACAAGAATTGAAGAATCTTTTGCAGTCCGAGTTGAAAGCGAAAATAAATTGCGGCGATTTGTGGCAGATGCTTCACATGAATTGCGCACGCCATTAACAGCTATTCGAGGATTTTCAGAGTTGTACCGCCAAGGCGCAGTTCAAGGTGAAGAAAAAACTAAGGAATTAGTAGGTCGAATTGAGAAAGAATCTCTTCGAATGAGTTCTTTGGTTGAAGATTTACTTTTACTGGCCAGAATAGATCAGGCTCGAGAATTGCAACATGACCCAGTCGACCTCAATACCCTACTCAAAGAGGTTGTTGCCTCGGCAGAAGTATCTGGTCGACAACACCCAATCACTTTGTCGCTTCCTCAGGATGATGTATTTGTCATTGGTGATTCGAAACGAATACATCAAGTAGTAGCTAATGTGGTTTCGAACGCGCAGACACATACTCCGGTTGGCACCCACATCAGTATTTCACTCGTTCAAAACAATGACGGAACTTCAATAGTTGTCGAAGACAATGGCCAGGGGCTGTCGGAAGCTGACCAAGCTCGCATTTTCGAGCGCTTCTATCGAGCAGATCCATCGCGAGTTCGAAATGGTGTTGAAGGAAGTGGGCTCGGGTTATCCATTGTGGATGCGGTGATGAGTGCACATGGTGGAAAAGTGACTGTTCAGTCAGAGCTCGGCAAGGGTTCTACTTTTACGCTCTGGTTTCCAAAGAAGGAAGAGTTATAACCGTTCGTAATCCACCAAGCGGACTCTTCGATAACGACATAGTTCCATGATGTTCTTTCACGATCGCAAAAGCAATACTCATTCCTAAACCAGAACCACCAGATTGTCGATCGCGAGATTTATCAAAACGTTGGAAATGTTGAGCGCTATCTTTATACGCGGATTCTGGTAAACCGGGACCGGCATCATCAAAGGTAATTTCTACCTTGTCGAGTTTTTTTAATGAAACATTGCAATGAGCAGTTTCCGGGGTGTGGCGTCGGAGATTAGACGTAATGTTTGCTAAAAGTTGATAGATCAATTCTGGCGAAGCGCTGATAAGAATATTATTTTCAATATTTCGAAGAATATTTCGTTCTGGTTGGAGAACTGCAAAATCATCAAGTGAATTTTTCAATGCCTCGGATATGTTGAAGTTTTCTTTAGGATAATCAGACGTTTCACCAAGCTCAGCAAGAAGTAGAAGATCGTTAATGAGATTTTCCATCCGTTTAGATTCTGCGGTTAATCGTTCAAATATTCGTTTTCGCTCTTTCACATCAATGGAATCATTTGTAGATAGAAATTCGATATAACCCTTCAATACGGTTAGCGGCGTTCGTAATTCATGTGATGCGTCACCGAGAAATTCCTGCATTCGAACTTGGGCCGCTCGCTCTATTTCTACGGAAGATTGGAGTGATGACACCATTTTTGAGAGTGCATCGGTGAGTTGATCAATTTCAGCATTTCCAACGTGTTCTGGAATTGAAATATCAGTTCGACCTCGAGAAATCTCGGTCGCTGAATCAATGAGTTGAGATATTTTGGTGAGATCGCGACGAATAAAGAGGTTAGTAATAACTATTGCTAACAAGACGGCGATGCCGATAAAGAGGAAGAGAAAAAGGACTTTTTGTTTTAGTGCTGAGTCAATTGCGGCAATAGTTGTTCCTACGAGAATGTACTCATTGTCCGTTGCTTGAAATGTGCGAAACCGGATTTTGTGTTCCCCGAATGTCACTGGTTCGGTTAAGCCAGCAAGTATTTGATCTTTCGTGGGGGCCGTTTTCAGTACATCTTGAGAGTCATCCAGTACAGAAAGTGCCCCTTCTGGACTGATGTATCCAAGTGCCAGAGCGATCTCGGAAGTTTCCGCCATATAAATTGCTTCCGAGAATGGGTCGATTTTATTTTCTTGTAATTGCGTAATGTCTGTACTAAGAATTCGATCTATTCTCGACATTTCCACTCGCTGGGTCGCAATAATAGAAAACCCGCCGATAGCAAGTGAGACTGCCGAAATTACAGTGGCGGATACAAGTGTAAGTCTGGTTTGGAGTTTCACTTCGGAATTACTAACTGGAAGCCGACGCCTCGAACTGTTCTGATTCCTTCAAAACCTTCGCGATGCAATTTCTTTCGTAAGTAAGAAATATAGGTATCAACTACTGTGCTATTGCTTTCAAAATCAATGTCCCAAACTGAACTCAGTAACGTTTCTTTGCTGATCACACGTCCGGGTCGAAGCATTAAGAAATGTAGAAGTTTGAATTCGGTGGGAGAGAGATCAATTAATTCATCTTGGAATCGCACTTCATGTTTTGCTTCATCAAGCGAGATGGGACCGCAATGAAGAATTTCATCTGGTTTTATACTTGATCGTGTTCTTCGTAATATTGCATTGATCCGTAACACCAATTCTTCAAGACCAAAAGGTTTCTTCACATAATCATCGGCTCCGATTCGTAAACCCTTGGTGACATCAGTTTTATCTCCGCGTGCACTTAACATCAAAACGGGAGTGTCGACGCCACTGGATCTCAAGCGTTCAACTAGTTCAAAACCATCCATTTTTGGCATGTTAATATCAATAATCATCAACTCGGGTTCATGTTTTCGTTGAAGTGTTAGCGCAGTAAGCCCATCAGGCGCGACAAAGGTTTCAAAACCGGCCATTTTTAGGGCATCGGCGAGAAGGTCACGAACGCCGGCTTCATCGTCAACAATTAATATCCGACCTGATTCCATGCGTAAAGGCTAAGCGAATACGACGAACTCTGTAAGAACTTCACAGAACTTTCACAAAATAAATCGGCCATACTTGGGGTGTGAAATTACGTCAGCGATTAGCCATCGTGGTTCTTGCAGTTATGTCATCACTGACGTTTTCAATTGCTCATGCAGATGAGGTTTCAGACCAAGTCAGCGCATTTCAAACAGCGAAAGCAAATTTTGATTCATCAATGAATTCCTACATGGCGATGAAAAATCAACGTATGGCTGAATACCGTGATGTGATGGCAGCGCGGAGTGAGGCGATGAAGGCGATGCAGAGCGCTCGCAAAACTATCCTTGAAACTTTTAAAGCAAATCTTGATCAAGCTAATTCTGATTTCATGTCCGCACGCAAAGGTGCAAAAACAGCTGCGGATAAACAAGCAGCCAACAATGCAAAGAAGAAAGCGATTGCAACTGCGATTTCAGCTCGAGATGACGCGCTCGCACTTCTCGTTGACCTTGGGCCAGAACCAACTAAGCCAAGTAAAAAATAACTTTTAACTTTCCATCGCGCGCAACGTTGCAATGCGTTCTTGAATTGGCGGATGGGTAGCAAATAACCGCGAGACCGATGAACTATCAAGCGGTGATTCAATCCATACATGGGCAACTGCATTTGAACGAGCTTTCACCACAGTACTGTCCGCGGCAAGAACTTCGAGAGCAGAACGTAACCCTGCTGGATTTCGTGTAAAAGCTACCGCTGTTGCATCAGCCAATGATTCTCGGCGTCGAGATATTGCAGAGCGAAGTAAAACTGCAGCTAATGGGGCCAAAATCATGACGACGAGGGACATCACGAGCGCCAATGGGTTTGAATTGTTGTCTCGATCATCGCGACGTCCACCAAACCACATCATTCTCATCAAGAAATCACTTAAAAGGGCGATAGCGCCGGCGGTTGTTGCAGCAATAGCAGAAACCAAAGTATCGCGATTAGCCACATGTGACATTTCATGAGCGATAACGCCTTGTAATTGATCTCGATCCATAACATCAAGAATTCCTGTTGTAAATGCAATTAATGCATGGTCAGGATCTCGCCCGGTAGCAAATGCATTAGGCGCTTTATCAACAACAATGGCAACTTTCGGCATTGGTAATCCACTGGCGATAGTTACTTCATGAATGAGGTTAAAAAGTTTTGGGTTATCGGATTCTTGGATGACTCGCGCGCCTGTCATTTTCACAACCAAGGTATCTGATGCGTAGTAAGAGCCCCAGACTGAAATCAGGGAAATTCCAATAGCGACAGGCAACACTCCAACACCTGTTGCGCCAAAATACGTCAGAGCTGCATACGAGACTAACCAAATGAGTACAGCCATTCCAATCAATAAGCCGAAAGTCTTTCGCTTATTTGATTGTTGAAGAACTCGAAAAGAATCTGACGCCATACTTAGAAAGTTACTTTAGGCGCTTTTCGATCTTGCGGATCTTCAACTTCGTAAAACTCTCTTTCATGGACTTTCGCTAGCCCAGTAAAGAAAGATGTTGGAATTGTCTTTACCGCAGAATTCAATGATCGAACATTGTCGTTATAGAACTGTCGTGCAAATGAAACTTTATTTTCAGTAGTGGCTAATTCTTCTTGGAGTGAGAGGAAATTTGCTGAGGCTTTGAGATCGGGATAGTTCTCCGCTACCGCTAACAGGCCTCGAAGTGCTTGGGTGAGTTGCCCATCTGCTGCAGCTACTGCAGGCAGAGTTGTCGCACTAGTACTCGCAGCTCGAGCTGCTACAACTTTTTCAAAAGTAGATTGTTCATGCTGAGCGTAACCCTTAACGGTTTCGACGAGATTAGGTATGAGATCTGAGCGTCGTTTGAGTTGCACTTCAATTTGTGCGAATGCTTCATCTACTGTGACATTCAACCTAACTAGTTTGTTGTATTGCGCAACCACATAAATGACAAGCAGCGCTAGAACTATGAGAATGATTGTTGACGTTTTCATTTCTCCCCCAAAATCCAGAGCGAGTGACGTTACTGAATTTTTGTCTGGTGAAAATTCAGCCAGGACTTACTTGGTGTTGGTCCACGTTGGCCCTGATAACGAGAACCATAAACGGCAGACCCGTAAGGATGCTGAGCTGGAGATGAAAGTTTGATGAGACAAAGCTGACCAATTTTCATCCCGGGGAAAAGTTTGACGGGCAGATTAGCAACGTTGGAAAGTTCTAACGTGATGTGGCCAGAAAAACCTGGATCGATAAATCCGGCCGTTGAGTGTGTTAGCAAGCCAAGCCGGCCAAGTGAGGATTTACCTTCAAGGCGACCTGCAATGTCATCGGGAAGTGTGATCACTTCATAGGTACTTGCTAAAACAAATTCTCCAGGGTGCAAAATGAAATGTTCGTCGGGGGTAACCGCTACCTCACGAGTTAATTCTGGTTGCTCTACCGAAGGATCTATCACTGAATACTTATGGTTCTCAAAAACTCTAAAAAATCGATCGAGTCGTACGTCCACGCTCGACGGTTGGATCATTTTGGGTTCGAAAGGTTCAACCTTTACCCGGCCAGCCTCAATTTCGGCTGCGATATCGCGATCACTGAGTAACACAGTTGGCGACCTTA
>CAZQWU010000039.1:3609-11137 GCA_964597305.1 uncultured Bifidobacterium sp. | reverse complement strand
TTGGAAGAATTGCAGAGTTTCAGCCATCGCATTTCTGATGCACAACGAAGAAAGAAACATTTGGCTGATGGTCTCCCGCAAAAGCCTGGCGTGTATATATTTAAAGATTCGCGCGGTGAAGCGCTTTATGTTGGAACTACGAGAAATTTACGCACTCGAGTCCGCTCTTATTTCACCAGCGGTGAGACACGAAAACGAATCGCAGACATGATTGCACTTGCCGAGCGAGTCGATGTGATCGAATGTCAGACAGTTCTCGAAGCTGAGATCCGCGAACTGCGAATGATCGGATCTATCAAACCTCGATTTAATCGTCGCTCAAAATTTCAAGAGAAAGCGGTCTGGGTTCGTCTCACCTCTGAAACTTTTCCACGGTTATCATCAGTACGCGGTAGCGCTTCGCTTCGCGATGATGAAGGGTGGTGTGGGCCATTTAATGGTCGAGAAGAGGCGCAACGAGCGATTGATGCGCTCCATGATGTTCTCTCACTTCGACAATGCACTATTCGAATTACGGATCGCTCGATGAAAACGGCAAGTCCGTGCGCACTTTTCGATATGAATCGCTGTGGCGCACCGTGTATCGGTCGAGAGTCCTATGACTCCTACCAAACTCATGTTATGACTGCGCAGAACTTGCTCCACTCAGATTCTCGAAATCTCCTCATCGCAACGGAGAGAAAAATGACTGACTTGGCTTTGAATGAGCGCTTTGAAGAAGCTACTGAAGTTCGCGATCGAATTGCAGCGTTTATTCGTGGCACAACCCGTGGCCAACGGATTCGTTCGCTCACTCGCGTTCCCGAATTAATCGCTAAAAAAACTTTAATCGACAAATACAATAACAAAGACAATTACAAAGACAATTACAAAGACAACAACTATGACGCTGAATACGTCTGTATCCGCTTCGGAAAACTCGCAGGAACATTTACCGTTGATGGTAGAAAATTGAATTCAACTCACGACGACATTGTTGAAACGTTACGGTTAACGTCAGAGGTGGTGAGCGCTGACGGCTCTATTTTGCCCGCCTCCTCCCATGAAGAGGTTGAAAAATTGCTTCGCTATCTGGACGACGACCGAATAACGCTCGTGCATATCGAAGGTGAATGGTCGATGCCGGTATTTGGTTCACATGCGGTTAGGAATAAATTTGAGAACGTAAATTTACTGCGAAGCCAGTTGAGCGCTCACCTTTTTGATCGTTGACGCAACCGTACCTGCAACTGTAAATGGATCAATCGGATGCGTGAGTACACCATCAGCTCTCGACCAACCAGCTAACCATGAATCGGATGCGCGACCAATGATGACCAAAATAGGTGGGCATTGATAAATCTCATCTTTAAATTGACGAGAGATCCCCAACCCACCTTCGGGAACCGTTTCGCCGTCGAGAATAAATAGGTCGACTGGTTTTTTTGAATCTACATATGCTTTGAGAGCTGGTCCCGTAGCGAACTCGTGAATCTCGTGGCTTGGCATATCTGAGGCGAGGCGATTCCCGAGCGCAGATTTCAGTGAGGCACGAACTGTTGAATCATCAGAGTAAACGATGATGTGGAGCGGTTTTTCGGAATTACTTTTCAATTCCCCGGAAATCGCCAGCTCTGCCATAGCGGGAAGTTTATCGGGCAAATATCCGTGATCTGCTTCACCTGAGCGGTTCGAATTCATCACAAAAATCATGTGCCATCTCTCACCGCTTGAGGTCGGGTTTTTTCATTCTTTCGGGAATAATCGCCCCTATGTCGAGCGCAACCTATGCCCCACAGAAGGTCAATCGCCCCAACACAGTAGCCGTCGGAACAATTGTCTGGCTCTCCAGCGAATTGATGTTTTTCGCGGCGCTTTTCTCTATTTATTTCACCACTCGCTCCAATCAAGGTCCGAAAGTGTGGTTGGAATCTACGTCAATTCTTAATATTCCTTTTGCTTCAATTAATACAACTGTTCTTGTCCTTTCATCTGTGACATGTCAGTACGGAGTTTTTGCCGCTGAGAGATTCCAAGCGCGTCGAACTGGATCACTGTGGAATGTTGCTAAGTGGGGAATGCGCGAATGGTTTGCGTTGACCTTTCTCATGGGAGCGTTCTTTATCGGTGGACAGATTTTTGAGTACGCCTCACTTGTGACGGAAGGAATCACATTTTCGTCGCGCGCTTATGGTTCAGTTTTTTATCTCACAACTGGCTTCCATGGACTCCACGTTACGGGTGGATTAATAGCATTTCTCATTGTCATGATCCGTGCTGCACGTGCACCACGTTTTGGCCACAAGCAAGCAACCACGGCAATCGTCGTTTCCTATTACTGGCACTTTGTTGACATCGTATGGATCGCGCTCTTCTCTGCGATTTATTTAGTGAAATAGTGAACCAATGAAGAAACTTTCCAGATTCCGTCGCCATCGCTTTGCTTCACCTTTGCTCTTGGTTGGAGCTTTAATAGTTTTAGGAACCACATATTCGGTAGCGGCAACAACAGTGCAAACAAATACGAATACCTCGACGGTCGCTACAAGTACCTTGATCGATGAAGGAAAAACAATCTTTGCCAAAGGGTGTTCTTCGTGCCATGGGCTCAATGCCGAAGGTTCGGCGATAGCGCCATCACTGATTGGCGTCGGAGCAGCGTCCGTAGATTTTCAGGTGTCAACTGGACGTATGCCCATGGCAGATATGAGCGTCCAAGCAATGCGTAAACCTCCGGTGTATAACGAGGCAGAAGTTGCTGCACTTGCCGCCTATGTAGCATCTCTTGCTCCTGGTCCAGCTGCAATTAAAAATGATGATCTTGCGTGGGAGCGCGATGGAAATGCCGCTGAAGGTGGCACTCTCTTTCGTACTAATTGCGCGATGTGCCATAACTTCTCAGGCCAAGGTGGCGCTTTAACGCAAGGCAAGTACGCGCCAACATTGATGGGCGTTGAACCACGACATATTTATGAAGCAATGATCACAGGTCCACAATCAATGCCTGTGTTCTCTGACAAAGTAATTACCCCGCAAGAAAAACTTTCCATTATTAAGTGGCTTAAAGCTGCAGAGAAGGAACCGTCGAATGGTGGAGCATCACTAGGTCGAGTCGGTCCGGTCACAGAAGGTTTGCTTGCATGGACGTTAGGAATCGGCTCACTTATCGGTGTAGCTGTCTGGTTAGCATCGAAGGCGAAATAACATGGCGAATAAATCGTTGGAACCATTACGCGATCCAGGAATTCCCGAGCACGTACATCGAAAAGCAGATCATGATCCTCGCGCAGAAAAGCGCGCGGAACGACAAGTCGCCATACTCTTTACGATCTCAGCGCTCGGCACGGTTCTCCTTATTTATTCTTACATTTTCATTCCGTCAGATGCGATGTTCTTCTTTCCAATTTTGGGACATACCTACACACAACAAATTGGCCTTGGTTTAGGTTTAGGAATCTCCTTATTTTTCATCGGCCTTGGCGCAATTCAATGGGCACGTACTTTGATGCCAGATCACGAAGTGATTGATCACCGAAAAGAATTTCGCTCATCGGATGCCGATAGAAAAGATTTTGTTGATACGGTAAAAAAACAATCGGAAGCTTCTGGCCTGGGTCGACGCTCAGTTATTAAACGATCGCTCGGGCTCGCACTTGGACTCGTAGGTCTCTCCCCTATTCTTTTATTACGAGATCTTGGACCTGTGCCAGGAAAATCTCTCGAAGAAACATCGTGGAAGAAGGGCACCCGCCTTGTCAGTGATCCACAAAATCGACCTATAAAAGCGTCGGATCTCGAAGTTGGTGCTGTAGCGCAAGTTCTCCCTGAGCTTCCGGCAGGTACGGAGCGAAAACTCGAAGATATCGCCAAAGATGCGGTGTTATTAATCCGGCTTCGCCCAGAAGAATTTAATCTCGATGCAGAACGTTTCTCATGGACACATGATGGAATTATTGCGTTTTCAAAAATTTGTTCTCATATGGGGTGCGCTATCGCTCTCTATGAACAACAGACAAAACATTTACTCTGTCCCTGCCATCAATCCACCTTTGATGTAACTCGGGCTGCCAAAGTGATCTTTGGCCCTGCTGCACGACCGTTGCCGCAATTGCCGATCACCGTTGATGCTGAGGGATATCTCATCGCACAAGCGCCATTTAAAGAGCCTGTTGGACCAAGTTTCTGGGAGCGTGATTCAGCATGAGTAAGAAGGAACAGATTGCCGGAAATGTTGCTAACTATGTGGATGAGCGCACTGGCGCTGCAAAATGGTTAAAGAAAAATCTCACGAAAGTATTTCCAGATCACTGGTCATTCTTGCTTGGTGAAGTTGCGCTTTATTCATTCATCATTTTGCTCCTTACCGGAACATTTCTGACTTTTTGGTTTGACCCGTCAATGAAAGAAGTTGAGTACGAAGGAAGTTACGCGCCACTATCAGGCCTGAAAATGTCCGCTGCATACGCCTCGACATTGCATATTTCATTCGACGTTCGCGGTGGTTTATTGATGCGACAAATCCACCACTGGGCTGCGCTATTGTTTATGGTCGCCATCGTTGCGCACTTACTGCGAGTATTTTTCACCGGCGCATTTCGTAAGCCACGTGAAGGTAACTGGGTATTAGGCGTTGGGTTGTTAACGCTAGGTATTGTTGAAGGCTTCCTCGGATATTCACTGCCTGACGATTTACTCTCGGGAACTGGTATTCGAATTGCAGAGGCGATTATTCAAGCAATTCCTGTGGTGGGTTCGTATTTAGCCTTTTTTGTATTTGGTGGACCATTCCCAGGCGAAGTATTTATTCCTCGAATTTACACAGTGCATATCCTCTTGTTACCGGGCGCTTTCCTTGCCTTAATTACGATTCACTTAATGATGGTGTGGTATCAAAAACACACTCAATATCCAGGACCTGGTCGCACAGAGAAAAATGTTGTGGGCTATCCACTCATGCCGGTTTACATGGCAAAGGCTGGTGGCTTCTTTTTCATCGTCTTTGGTTTCACTGCGTTTCTTGGCGCCGTTGCCTCCATTAATCCCATCTGGCTTTACGGTCCCTACACACCAGCGCAGATTTCAGCTGGATCACAACCCGATTGGTACATGGGGTGGCTCGACGGTTTAGTGCGCATGGCGCCGCCACTTGAAACCCATGCATTTGGTCATACGATTTCGTGGAACATTTTGATTCCTGGCTTAATAATCCCGGGAATTATGTTTACCGGCATGGCGCTGTATCCATGGATTGAAAGTTGGATGACCGGCGACAAGCGTGAACATCATCTACTCGAACGGCCACGGAATAATCCCAATCGAACTGCTATTGGCGCGATGGCGTTGACATTTACCATTACTACCTTGCTCAATGGCGGTAACGATTTAATTGCAACGCATTTTGATCTCACAATAAATCAAATTATGTGGTTCTCTCGAATCGGTGTCATTGTTTTACCTCCGATTGCCTTCGTTGTGACAAAACGCATTTGTCTCTCCTTGCAACGTGCGGATCGAGAAGCGGTTCTTCACGGACGAGAAACTGGTCGATTAATGATGTTGCCACATGGTGAATATGTTGAAGTTCATGACCCATTGACACCACAAGAGCAATGGACATTGACGCAACATGAACAACTTCCACCACTTGCTCTTCCGGAAACAGATAACAATGGCGTACGAAATCCACAAGGTGCGATACGCTCCAAAATACGGGCTCGGTTTGCCAAAGCAAGTAGCGAACAAATCGCAAAACCGACTGAGCGCGACATGTTGGAAATAGGCGACGGCCACCACTAGGTAGTCCACGTCACATCAAACGTTCAATTCCCCTTTAAAATCAGGGAAAAGCAATATAAACGTTACCTTCGAATGCTTGACCAACCTAGCGCTTAAAGCAAGGATTACACATCATCTCGGAGTAGTACTCCGACTCGGTGTGGAGGTTCAAGATGGCTGAAGCAATCCCCGGTTTGCGTGGCATTGATCATGTCGGAATCACAGTTCCTGATGTGGAAGCAGCGGTAACTTTTTATTCAACACTTCTTGGGGCAAAGGAAGTTTTTCGCCTCGGCCCTTTTGATTCTCGAGAATTCCCACAGGTGAATGGACAAGATTGGTCACTCGCGCATGTCAATGTCGCGGATGCAAAATTTACGATTGTGATGTTACAACTTCCCAATGGTCATCGATTAGAACTCTTTCAATACGACCGACCGGATGATCGCCGAAAGCAACCGCCTCGCAATTGTGATTATGGTGGTCACCATATTGCCTTTCGCGTCGATAATGTTGCCGCAGTTATCGCTCGTGGCTCAGCGCTAGGACTTACCTTTATGGCAGGCCCCATTGTTATGACCGAAGGCCCAGCCGCTGGTCAATCAATTAACTACTGTCTTGATCCGTGGGGAAATCAACTAGAACTCGTTGAGGATACGGCTCGGCCTTAGGCTGATTGCGATTCATGGTTACGACACAAACCGCTGCTCGAGTGCAGATGAGTGGTATCAGCAAAACATTTGGCGCAGTTCAAGCACTTAATAACGTTCAACTTACTCTCCATCCTGGCGAGATTCATACCATCGCAGGTGAAAACGGTTCCGGTAAATCAACGCTCTTGAAAATTCTTGGTGGCGTTATACAACCTGATGCCGGAACTATCGCCATTGAAGGTACCGTCCAAACATTTCCCGATGTGCGCACAGCAATGAATTTCGGAGTGACAGTGGTTTCGCAAGAGCTGAGTTTGGTGCCCAATCTCAGCGCAGCTGAAAATGTATTTCTTGGACACAATCAAGTGCGCAACAAGTTCGGAATTAGTTGGGCTCAGACAAATACCAATTGCTCTGCATTACTCAAACGACTCGATCTCAACCTCGATCCCAATATTCAAGTAGAACAACTCCCCCATAATCGTCAACAATTAATTGAAATTGCACGGGCACTGTCATTTGATACCCGCGTTCTCTTGCTCGACGAGCCAACCTCCGCCCTTGATCCCCAAGAAGTGGACTCGCTCTTTCGCGTCATGCGTCAATTACGCGACGAAGGTGTAGCTGTGGTTTTTATTTCACACCGGATGCGTGAAATGCTTGAAATATCTGATCGATATACCGTACTTCGAGAAGGGCAATTTATTGATACTGCGCCAGCGCGTGAGGTCAATTCTTCGTGGTTGCTTGATCGAATGGTGTTGCAGCGCGCCGCTAAACATACGACAGTAAAAGAGGTTAAAACTTCTGAACCAATTGTTCGAGTAGACAACATCAAAGATAAATTTGGAATGGTCAACGGTGTTTCAGTGGATTTTTTCCCAGGTCAAATAACTGGCATGGCTGGCCTTGCAGGTGCAGGTAGAACTGAATTGGTAGAAACGATTGTTGGTTTTAGACCACGCCACTCGGGTCAGGTTTTTGTTCACGGCGAATGGATCGCGCCTTCTCCGAAAGCGATGATGCACGCTGGTGTTGCGCTTGTACCAGATGATCGTCGAACGAAATCAAATTTCTTAGAGATGTCGGTGCGAGAAAATCTCACCATCGCAATGCATAAC
>CAZQWU010000039.1:0-3509 GCA_964597305.1 uncultured Bifidobacterium sp. | reverse complement strand
GCAACAGAGCAGCGCGTAGTAGCTGCAGCAACGGGTGAACATCATGGGTAAGACGAAAGGATCACGATGAAACGAAACTTCCTCGCCAAGGAGAATCGCCGAGCGATGCCACCATGGTCTGGTCTCCTCGCTCTACTTGTGATTTTGATGGCAGTCATGGCCGTGCTGGAACCAGGCTTTGTGAGTCAGAGCAACATCAACAACATTATTCGCGCCGCGGCGATGCCCTGTGTTTTAGGAATTGGAATGACCTTTGCAATTCTGACCGCCGGACTTGATCTCAGTGTAGGTAGCGTCGTTGCCTATTCTGGTGTTCTCTTAGCAGTGACTGCGCGCGTTATGCCTTCCTACACTGCAGTTGGTGCAACATTCGTAATCGTTACATTGACCGTTGGTGGTCTCAATGGCGCACTCATTGGTAAATGGAATCTCAATCCCTTTGTTGTCACGCTCGGTGCGCTCGGAATTTTCCGTGGCGTTGCCTATGTAGTGACAAACGGTGCAACTCAAGTTGTTGAAACGGGCAAGTTAATAAAGGTTTTAGGCGATGGAAATGTCGGGCCAATCCCCGGTCCGCTAATCGTTGCAGTCGTGCTCTGGATTATTGGCGGATATGTCTTGCGCTATACCTACTTCGGTCGTGATGTCTATGCAGTGGGTGGCAACGAATACGCGGCGCAATTAGCAGGTATCAATACTCGGAAAGTAAAAATAATCGTTTACATTATCTCTGGCGCGTGCGCTGCGCTCGGTGGAATTATGCAGGTGGGTCGACTTGAATCGGCCGCTCCTACTGCAGGTGCAGGTCTTGAACTTGCTGTCGTTGCCGGCGTACTTCTTGGCGGAACCCGCTTAAGCGGTGGCGTGGGCACAATCACCGGAACCATCATCGGAATATTTTTCTTGAAAGTTGTCTCAAATGCCCTCACAATTCTGGGCGTCAATTCTTACTGGCAAGACATCGTCACTGGCGTCTTGTTGGTAGCCGCGGTGCTCTTTGACCGCATTCGATTAGAGATCTCTAATCGATCAGCTCAACGAAAGGAAAGCTAGACAATGCAAATGAAGAAGACACGCGTTCTTCTTGTGGCTCTTGCTGCCGCGGCACTTGTGCTCACCGGCTGCAGTAAGTCAGCGAAGGATGAAAATGCAGGTGCGTTGGTTGGCTTCAGTTACCCCATTGAAGCTAACACATACCTCAAGGCGATTGGTCTTGCTGCGGAAGCCGAACTTGCTAAGTCAGGTTATGGTTTCTATCCCGTCGATGCTCAACTCGATGGAAATAAGCAGATCTCTGACGTCGAAGCAATGATCACAAAAGGTGTCAAAGCCATGATCATTTATCCTCTTGATTCCAATGGCCTTAAGCCATCTCTGCAAAAAGCTGCAGATGCAGGAATTAAAGTTATTACGATGAACTATTCGGTCGATGATTCGACGATGGCACCACCTGCACCATCACTTGGTCAGGTACAAGATGCATTCCCACAACGCGCACTTGCTACAGAGCGTGTTGCATGGTTAAAGAAGGTGCTACCAAATGGTGGCAAGGTTCTTTACATGGGTCTTGCATTCCCCGTCGCAGCTCTTGAAGCACATGCCAACATGTTCAAAGAAGAGCTCGCTAAAGAGAAGTCATTCACCTACCTCGGCCGCGTTGATAACAAGACCGATGACTCTGAAGGTGCACGCCAAGCTATGGATCAAGCTCTTGTGAAATACAAGAACATTGATGCCGTTGTTGCCTACAACGATCCAACAGCGCTTGGTATTTATGCATCTCTCAAAGCTGCTGGTAAGAACGGTAAGGTCAAGGTAATTGGTCTTCAGATGCAACCAGAAGCTGTGAAATCAATTGCTGCAGGTGAAATCGATGGATCATGGGATTACGATCCAGTTTCTAGCGGTATTTCACTTGCTGATCTAGCTATCTCAGCTCTCAAGGGCGAGAACCCAGCGAAGACCATTCAGACCAAGGCAGTGTTCTACGACAAGACAACTGTCGCGAACTTCGTCTCATGGGATGATCGAATCGCTGCAATCAAGAAGTAATGAACTTCTAGAAAAAACGGCCCGAGCAATCGGGCCGTTTTTTTATGCCTTCTCCGCGAGAGTTTTAAGTCGCACTAAAGTTTTTGCAACGGCGATTTGAGTGAATCCATACGCTTTGCGCCACCGTAGCCACCATTGAAAAGGCGATGGTCTGCCATCAAAAGTTTCCGTCACCATCGTTTGACTAGGTGAGAGAGGAAGAAATTCGTAACGCCAAATCCATCGCCCTAGATGGCGCCAGGCGATCTGCTTATTCTCTTCAAACTCAACCACGGTATTAGTAATGCGATATTTAATTCCGAGATGCATTTTCATGCCAAAGGTTGAACCGAGTGAGAGGCGATCTGCGCCAGTAAATTGGGCTCGCACAGTATGTGACCCATCAAATTCAGGATGCCGCGCTGGTTGTGCTACGAGATCAAATATCTCCTGCACCGGCGCATTGATAATGATTCGCGCAGCTTTTACCTGCGGATGGCCAGTTTCAATTATTTCTGATCGCATCGATGGCACGTACTTCAATATTTCGAGCGGGGAAACTTTACTTAGTGGCTTTGATATTTAGGCGATTCATATTCAAGAACAAATCCCAAAACGGTGATCAAAAGCGCGCCTACGCCAATAAGCGTTAACCACCACCCGACGATAAGTCCTACGCCACAAATCATGATGGCAAAACTAACCCAGAGCGGCCACCATGAATGTGGTGGGAAGAAGCCAATTTCTCCTGCTGCGTCTGCAATATCTCCATCCATTTTGTCTTCAGGAAGTTTGCCGCCTTGTCGACGTTCGCTAAACCAAATATAGAAGCCGATCAACAACGCTAGTCCGGCGCATAATGCAATTGCGGTGACGCCGAGTTCTTCGCCACCAACAAGGAAATAAATCACATCGATAACAACATAGAAGACAGTTAGGAATGCAAAGAGAATCCACGTTGCGCGCATTTAATGATTGTCCTTTGCTGCATACTCTGGATGGTGTAGATCAAATGCCGGTCGCTCACTGCGAATCCGTGGAATCTTGGTGAAGTTATGTCGTGGCGGTGGACACGAGGTTGCCCACTCTAACGATGCGCCATATCCCCAAGGATCATCCACGGTAACACGTGGAGCGTTACGTGAGATCCATAAATTCATAAACCAAGGAATCATCGATATTCCCAGGAGAATCGAACCAAAAGTTGAAATTTGATTCATAAAAGTAAATCCATCACCAGGTAGGTAATCCGCGTATCGGCGCGGAAAGCCCTTAATTCCCAGCCAGTGTTGAATGAGGAATGTCATGTGAAAACCCACGAATAAAAGCCAGAAATGGATTTTGCCTAATCGTTCATTCAGCATGCGTCCGGTGAGTTTGGGCCACCAGAAGTAGTACCCAGCGAACATGGCAAAAACCACGGTGCCAAAGAGAACATAATGGAAATGCGCTACAACGAAATAGGAAGCTGAGATCGT
>CAZQWU010000038.1:0-11262 GCA_964597305.1 uncultured Bifidobacterium sp. | reverse complement strand
TAGGTGGCGTTCAGAATCAGAGTCCTTCTGTTCCCGCTCGACACGTTTCCCCTTTAGCCGGCACGTGGCTCGTACCGTGGGGGTTATCTTGCCTGATGAGCCCGTGAATTTCTTCGGATTTCGAGAAAATTTCTACTAGAGTCGGCATGAAATGAACGTAAACACCGACGTCAAAAACGTGATCGATTGGTTCACTGGCGCCCCGTTGCGCATTCTCGTCATCCTGGTAGTTGCTGCAGTCATCCAGAAAATCGTTGCCCGAACTATTTCGCGAGGCATGGATCGCATCGCCAATGCAGATTTCATCCCCGGCCCAGGTCGCACTCGAGAACGGCAGAAAGAACGCGCTCGCGCTGCTGGCTCTGTGCTCCGTAGCTTTGCTAATGCAGGAATCTGGCTTATCGCCGGTTCAATGTTGCTTGGCCAATTCGGCCTTGATCTTGGACCACTTGTTGCATCTGCTGGTGTCGTTGGCGTCGCGCTCGGTCTCGGCGCTCAAACAATTGTTCGCGATGTTCTCTCAGGTTTATTTATGTTGATCGAAGATCAATACGGTGTAGGCGATGAAGTTGATGTACAAGAAGTTAAAGGAATTGTTGAGTCCGTCGGTCTTCGAATTACAACCGTTCGCGATAACTCAGGAACGCTCTGGTACTTACGCAATGGAGAAATTCTCAAAGTAGGAAATAAATCCAAAGCCCATAAATAAAGAATCCCGCCGTGAAGCGGGATTCTTTACGCCAACTGGACAACTGGCCAAATATTATCAAATTGGCCCCAATTTCTCAGGGCCAATTCCTCTTTCAGTTATGTCAAGATTAAATCTTGAGATTGTTGCCAACAATCCATAACGTGTCGAAGTGCGGAACTGCTGACGGGACTTGAACCCGCAGTGTCCAGTTGGCAAAATTGGAAGTGTTACCAGTTACACCACAGCAGCTCGCCTTACTAGATTGGACTAATTTCAAGGCCAATTTATTTTGTATAGAACCTACGGTGAGTTACTTAAAACTGTGGAAAATTCATAAAAATAAATAAACCCGCCGAAGCGGGTTCACTTACGCCATTTGGAAACTATGAGAAATATATCCTAAAAATAAAGAATCCCGCCGTTAAGCGGGATTCTTTACGCCAAATGAACGTTGGGAAAATATATCTTAAAAATTAACAACAGAGAGTTACTTTTTTAGCTTTCTCGATTAACCAAGCTATTGGCTGCTAACTCTAAGTAACTCCACAAAATAACGCGATCTGCTTCCTCTATTTCTAACTCATCGACTGCTGATTTCATACATCGCAACCAGGCATCCCGCGCCGCAAGATCAATGGGAAATTGTGCATGGCGCATCCGAAGTCGAGGATGACCTCGCTCTTGTTGATACGTCGTTGGCCCGCCCCAATATTGTTCGAGAAACATCATCAGCCGCCGTGCTGCGCCATGAAAATCCTCATCCGGATACATCGGTTTTAATATGGGATCGATCGCAACCAACGCATAAAAATGCGAGACGAGTTGTTCAAAGGTTGCCCGTCCTCCGACGCGATCGTAAAACGTATCCATTTTCTTAATCTACAACTATCGAACCGCGGGCTTGGAAATTCGCGTTACTGCATACGCTGCAAGCACGCAGAGAACTCCCGTGATGTAAAACGAGAGCGCGTAATCACCAAACTTCACTCGCACCAACGCTGCCGTAAATGCGGCAAATGATCCGCCGATTTGGTGCGCTGCAAATACCCATCCATAAATAACGGTGCCACGTTCTTGGCCAATAATATTTCGACTCAACATCACCGTCGGTGGAACTGTGGCGACCCAATCTAAACCGTAGAAAATAATAAAAATAAGCGTGGTGGGGTGGACTGTTGAGAAAAGAATCGAAGGCAATAAGAACAGTGAAAGCCCCCGCAAGAAGTAATAGAAAAACAATAATTTTCGCGGATCAATTCGATCTGTTAACCACCCAGAAAAAATTGTGCCGATCACGTCAAATACACCAATCATCGCAAGCAAACTCGCAGCTGTTACTTCGACCATGCCGTGGTCATGTGCTGCTGGGATGAAATGGGTTCCGACTAAACCGCTCGTTGATAACCCACAGACAAAGAATGAAAAAACTAATAACCAGAAATCTTTTACTTTCACTGCGCGCACCAAACTGTCGATCGCAAGTCGCGCAGCCGGCATCGCTGGCGCACTCGGTGCGACCCAATCAGATCCCGCGCCATACGGCGTAATTCCTAGATCTGCTGGTTTTTCTTTGAGGAAGATATAAATCATCGGCACCATAACAAATGCACCACTAGCGACAATAACTGAGACATGGCGCCAGCCTTGATGGGTTGCAACTGCCGCCATTCCTGGCAAGAAAACTAATTGTCCCGTCGCAGTCGCTGCAGTTAAGACGCCAATGACCGAACCACGTTTTTCAATAAACCAACGATTGGCAACAGTGGCAGCGAAAACTAACGCCATTGATCCTGAACCTAACCCAACTACGACGCCCCATAAAAGAATGAGTTGCCACGGATGGGAAATCCAGATTGTCGATAACGCGCCAATTCCAATTGTTGTCAGCGCCACCATCACAACGCGTCGAATGCCAAACCGTTCCATCAACGCCGCCGCAAATGGCGCCATCAAGCCATACAACAAAACATTGATACTGACCGCTAACGAAATCGTTGCGCGAGACCAACCAAACTCATCTTCCAGCGGAATGATTAAAACTGATGGCGCAGCGCGAAAGCCTGCGGTCATAAATAACGTAAAGAAAACAACTCCGGCCGCAAACCAAGCCGGATGGAGTTTTTTCACCTCGTTCGTATCCAAACTGCGGTATCGGTAGGAAGTTTTCCGTTATTGAGTGGACCTGACGAAAGTAAAACCTCTGCACCTTCCGGAAGTGAAATCTCTCCTCCGAAGTTCACATAACATGCAAAATTTCCTGGTCGAGAAAACGCTAATACATTATCGCCAGCGTCAATCCACGACATCGGACCATCACCTAAACCTTCTTCGCCCTTTCGTATCGCTAGCGCTTTCCTAAAGAGATGGAGCGTGGAATCTTTCTTCGCCTCTTGTGATTCAACAGAATAATTTCCCCACCACGATGATTGCGGTAACCACGCCTGTTCGCGCGTTAACGATCCATTGGTAGAAAATCCATGCGCACCTGAAGCATCTGTTGTCCATGGAATCGGAACGCGACAACCATCACGCCCACGATCTTTATATCCACTCATCTTCCATCGAGGATCAGTTAATCGATCTTCTGGAATATCGCGAACTTCTGGCAACGCTAACTCTTCGCCTTGATATATATATGCACCGCCCGGTAGCGCCAACATCAAGAGCGCTCCTGAACGTGCACGTAACGTTCCACGCGCGATATTTAATTTCGCCGGATCGCCTTGGCGTTCCAAGGTTGTATCGATCTTTCCGTGACCTAAATCCAAATCAAATCTATCGAGAACGCGGACCACATCATGATTTTCTAAAACCCATGATGCTGGCGCGCCTACTTTTTGAATGGAATGTACCGAGGTCTCAATGTTTTTGCGTAAATCTTTTTCATCCCAACGCGATGAAAGGAAATCAAAGTTAAACGAATTTGCTAATTCATCTGGCCGTAAATACAAAGCGATGCGCTCGGCTGGGCGAACCCACGCCTCCGCAACTGCCATCCGATCTCCGCTATAGGAATCAAAAATCTTTCGCCAAGAACGATAAATCTCATGAACACCATCTTGATCCCAAAATGGCATCTTTAATGCCGCCAACATCTCGGGCGTTAAATTCTCACTCTGCACATCTGGTAGCCCCGGCGCTTTGATCATGCCGTGCGCAACATCGATCCGGAATCCATCAACGCCACGATCGAGCCAGAATTTCAAGACATCTTCAAAATACTGTCGAACTTCTGGATTTTCCCAATTGAAATCAGGTTGTTCTACTGCAAATAAATGTAAGTACCACTGCCCTGGTTTTCCATCCGCTTCAATAACCCGTTCCCACGCTGGTCCACCAAATACCGCATGCCAATTATTTGGTGGTAACTCACCATTGGCACCTTTGCCATCACGGAACATATAACGATCGCGCGCTTGTGATCCTGGCCCTGCTGCCAGCGCTTCTTGAAACCACTTATGTTGATCAGAGCTGTGATTAGGAACGACATCGACAATGACGCGAATTCCTAAGTCATGCGCTTCCTTTATTAACTGTTCTGCATCTTTTAACGTTCCATAATCTGGCTCAATATCCATGTAATCCGAGACGTCATACCCATGATCATTTTGTGGCGATGGATACCAGGGTGTAATCCAGATGGCATCGATGCCTAGACTCTTCAAATACGGCAAGCGCGAACGAATACCTGCAACATCGCCTTTGCCATCGCCATTTGCATCAGCAAACGAGCGAATATAAATCTGATACGTCACCGCATCGCGCCACCATTGCCGCTGGTTTCGTGGTGCTAACGCCATCTATTTCTCCTCAGGTTCGTAGTACTTCGTTAAAAATGCTCGCTCTTCGTCGCGTAAGGGCCGCGAACGCTCATCTTTCATATCTACTGCAACCTGTACCGTCTTACCACGCGCTACAACTTTTCCTTCCAACATTGTCTGATACGACAAATCAAATGATGAATTGCCAATTCGCGAACACCACACTTCGGTCTCAATAAATTTATGCGGTTCTTTGATGGGCTCAATAAAATCTACTTCTGCTCGCGCTACAACCATATCCATCAACATCTGCTTCTCACCGCGACGACCGGGTGCATACCAATGAAAATCCACTCGCGCTTCTTGGAAATACACTAAATATGTTGCGTTATTGACGTGTTGAAAGGCATCAACATCTGCCCATCGCACTTCGTGTTTATATAAATGTCTCATCGGGTCAACTTTCGATAGGTCACGCGATGTGGGCGAGAAGCCTCTGGCCCCAAGCGCTCCACTTTATTTTTCTCATACGATTCGAAGTTTCCTTCAAACCAGAACCACTGTGAATCTCCTTCGTAAGCCAAAATGTGCGTCGCAACGCGATCTAAGAACCAACGATCGTGTGAAATAACCACTGCACACCCTGGAAATTCCAACAACGCATTTTCCAGCGATCCCAATGTCTCAACATCTAAATCGTTGGTCGGCTCATCAAGCAGTAATAAATTTCCGCCCATCTTCAACGTCAACGCTAAATTCAATCGGTTTCGCTCACCACCTGATAAAACTCCCGCTGCCTTTTGTTGATCAGGTCCCTTAAAACCAAATGCCGAAACATATGCACGAGAAGGCATTTCATTATTTCCGACCTTAATAAAATCCAAACCATCCGAAACAACTTCCCATAACGATTTCTTCGGATCAATTCCTGCCCGAGACTGATCGACATAAGAAATCTTGACCGTCTCGCCCACTTTGATCGATCCTGAATCAGGTTTCTCTTGCCCCAAAATCATCTTAAAGAGCGTTGTTTTTCCCGCGCCGTTAGGGCCTATCACGCCAACAATTCCGTTTCGTGGCAACGAAAACGACAAATTATCGATCAATAACTTATCGCCGAATCCTTTCGATAATTTATCGACCTCCACGACAACATTGCCAAGTCGCGGACCCATCGGAATTTGAATCTCTTCGAAATCTAACTTGCGGGTCTTCTCTGCTTCCGCTGCCATCTCTTCGTAGCGAGCCAACCGCGCCTTCGATTTAGTCTGTCGCCCTTTCGCATTCTGACGAACCCACTCCAACTCTTCCGCCAATCGCTTCGCCCGCTTAGCATCTTTCTGGCCTTCGATCTTTAATCGCGTCGCTTTCGTATCCAAGTAGGTGGTGTAGTTACCTTCATACGGATACGCCCGGCCACGATCTAATTCCAAAATCCATTCGGCAACATTGTCCAAGAAGTAACGATCGTGAGTAATGGCAACAACTGTTCCTTCATATTTACTTAAATGTTGCTCGAGCCATAACACCGATTCAGCATCTAAATGGTTGGTTGGCTCATCAAGTAACAATAAATCAGGCTTTTGTAATAGCAACTTACATAACGCCACTCGACGCTTTTCACCACCAGATAAAACTTTCACATCCGCATCCCCGGGCGGACATCGCAGCGCATCCATCGCCTGCTCTAACTGTGAATCTAAATCCCAAGCATTCAAATGATCTAACTTCTCTTGCAGATTCCCCATTTCAGCCAATAATTTGTCGTAGTCAGCATCCGGCGAAGCCATCTCTTCGCTGACTTGATTAAAGCGCTTTAACAACGCCATCGTCTCGCCAACGCCATCTTGCACATTCTCTAAAACTGTTTTTGTCTCATCTAATGGTGGCTCTTGTAACAATATTCCGACGGTATATCCCGGTGATAAAAACGCTTCACCATTTGATGGTTGTTGTAACCCCGCCATAATTTGCAGCACTGTTGATTTACCTGCGCCATTAGGACCAACTACACCGATCTTTGCACCCGGCAGAAACATCAATGTGACATCATCAAGAATGACCTTGTCACCATGCGCTTTACGCGCCTTTTTCATCGTATAAATGAACTCTGCCACGATGACAAACCTTATATGTTCCCAATCGGTAGACTTCGCATGTTCTACTTCACACTATGCGCCCGTAGCTCAGTCGGATAGAGCACCTGCCTTCTAAGCAGGTTGTCGCAGGTTCGATTCCTGCCGGGCGCGCGATAGTAAAAACTTTTACTGAAAATGTTATAGAACGGATAACTTTTGCCAACTGAGAACTCTCACCTGATCTGGATCGACTGCGAGATGACTGGGCTCTCACTCGCCAATGACGCGCTCGTCGAAATCGCAGTTCTGGTTACCGATTCCCAACTTAATCCCATCGGCGATGGCGCCGACATCGTGATTAAAACTTCTCAAGAAAAACTCGATCAGATGTCACCGTTTGTTAAAAATATGCACACTGAATCTGGCTTACTTCCACTTATCTCGCAAGGCGCTTCTATGGAAGAAGCAGAAACAAAAGTTCTCGACTATCTCACCTCTACTGGTATTAAACCGGGCACTGCACCACTTGCCGGAAACTCCATCTCGATGGATAAAAACTTTATCGCCCGCGATATGCCAAAACTTGATGCATTCCTGCATTATCGAATCGTCGATGTCTCCTCACTCAAAGAGCTCGTAAAACGTTGGTATCCCGAGATCGCCGAAAAAGCGCCAACTAAAACCGGTAATCATCGCGCGATGGGCGATGTCCGTGATTCGATCGAAGAACTCCGTTATTACCGCGAGAGCATCTTTTCAAAGCAAAATTAATTTATTATTTAAACATCGTAAGTTTGCTTGACCAATCTGGAATAACCTTTGTCGCATCGGTTCGCAAGACATCTTCTAATAGGCCGCTGTAAATGTCACGAAAATCTGTCGTGACCGAGAGATCATCGTCTTTCAATTTGTTGAGGGCAGGCTGTTCACCATAGAACCCACCTTTGACTCGCTCTCCCATCACAAAAACCGGACCACTTGTTCCATGGTCAGTTCCTTGAGAAGCATTCGCGCGCACACGTCGACCAAACTCACTATAAACAAGTACAGTGACATCTCTACCGCGATCAATCGAACGCATTTGAGACATGAAGCGCGAGAGTGAATATGAGACTGCTCCCAGCAATCTAGCTTGCGCAGTATTTTCATCAGCATGAGTATCAAAACCACCAAGAGAGACTGACCAAACTTTTGTCGGCGAACCTGCTGCAATTAATTTAGCAACGATATCAAGTTGTGCTATCAAATTTGAATCACCACCTGCATTGCCACCAACTATCGTAGGAAGATCGCTCGAAGCCGGCGCCGGTTGATTTAGCACTGATGTAATTTCTGCTGATACTTCAAATAAATCTCGCAGACTACGGGCAGCAAGAGCAGTTAATCGATCATCGTTAGCGCTCGCAATAGATAACCTCGAACAATCATCAGCCAATGTTCCGGTCGGACTTTTGAGCCCACCTAATGGTAATACTGAGCCAGATCTACGAGTGCCGGCGAGCAACGGTGGTAATACGGAGCCCAAACTAATCGCGAGAAAAGCGTCTTGTTTTTGCGTCTCAACCCAACGAC
The DNA here is from genome assembly GCA_964597305.1 of uncultured Bifidobacterium sp. GTDB lineage: Bacteria > Actinomycetota > Actinomycetes > Nanopelagicales > Nanopelagicaceae > UBA7398. Next base: position 3,160 of record CAZQWU010000038.1, on the reverse strand, counting down.
CTAACCAACCAGTTTTTACTGGCGTGAGTGATGCGCTTTGCCATATCGCCATGGATGTGAAATGTGAACGATCAGATTGTGGATATCCCACTCCTCGGACAATCGCTAGTTGGTTTTTATCCCAAAGATATTTCATGCCTGACATAGCACCGTTGAGATATAAATCTTCTCCTATTGAAAGTACTTGCTGCTCTGTGTAAGCCAATTGCGGTCGAAGTTTTTGATACGCCGGATCTGTAACAGGAACCACGGTATTCAAACCATCGTTACCGCCGTATAAAGTCACAACTACCAAAATCGGAGTTCCTAATGGCAAAGGTCTTGATATGGCTGCTTCTGCAATGTCATTTATTGTCAATGACTGGGCAGCCGACGCTATCGCACCAGCGCCAACAAGTTTGATGAACTGGCGACGAGATACTGTATTCATTTTTTGAGAACTCTTCATGCATTCACCAAGTACTCTGGACTGCAAACTCCAAGAACTGCTAATCGAACCGGATCTCGAAGTGCAGTAGCGAAAGCTGCTTTTGTTCGTTCACTCCACACTGAAATTCCCAACCATTTAGCCATTCCTTCTACTCGAGATTTCACATTTAATTTTGAAATTGGTGCGAGATCTGCATATTTCATAATGTTTTGCGCCGCTTGAATACGTAACATCATTGAGGCCGTTGTTAACCACGCATCATCTGCCGGCCATCCACCAACCGTTGGTGGGTAAAACGGTCGCTGACCAAGGGAATTTAATAATTCCACCAAACTAGCTGGATTCGGCGATAGCGACGGTGTGATATTTCCTGCTCGCAAAATCCCCACAAGCCACTCCAAGGGAGATTTCACTTGTGGAAAATTTCCATAAATAAATTCATCAGAAGTTATGAGTGCGCGAACTGCTTGTAATACTTCCCGATTCTTAAATTGAGTCTCGCTCACATGGTTTTGCGGTAACGGAGTATCCGTTGAAACAAATCGAAACCATAACCGCTCAGGAATAAATCGTTCACACGACGAAGTTTTGACTAATTCGAGCGCTAGAGACTCAGCGTCGTATTTACCAGTCATACCTAAAAAAGTTACCGGATCAAGATAACTTTTCTTACTATCTCGAATCACAGTTCCAGAACTTGGATCTATTCCATATCCAGTTAATGCTTTGGCGATTTGCTTAACATCAATCTCCGTGTAACGATTGACTCCTAAAAGAAATAACTCCATTAACTCGCGAGATAAATTCTCATTGGGAGCGTTCTTAGTATTTCGTTGACCATCTAGCCAGAGCACAAGTGCTCCATCCATCACCATTAATCGAGCCATTTCACTAAAATTCCCAACCGACATATTTCGAAGCGTCGTTAGATGATTCGCCATCAACATAGGATCATCTACTTTTGAATTTGAAGTCGACCAGTGACCGTGCCAAAACCAGGCCATTCGCTCTGTAATCGAATGTTGCTGCAGAACCATTTGATCGAGCCACCATATAGTCAATGTGCTCATCTGATTTCGCTTCTGCGCTTGATAGGCTGTTAGTTCGGCTGTTTTTTGCGCTGGTTGAATACCCAGATAATTAATTCCTAGCAGATTTCGAACATCGTAATTATCTGGTGTGGCGTTACTAATTATTCGATCAACCGATTTCGAAAATCCGGCTGATAAATACGATTCAAAATCGCCTGGTTTGGGTCCAAACGAAAAACGATGGACCAAGCGCGACAATGTGCGTCGTTCCACTACATCCACATCTCGATGCTAATTTACATATTTAAAGAGGCTGGTAATTTCAATGTGAACATGATGTGAACCTTCAACTCCCTAAACAAAACGCCGATTGATCGCCGCTATTTGATAACGGGTACTATTGCCCACGAATGTCGTGGTGGGCGTAGCTCAGCTGGTAGAGCACCCGGTTGTGGTCCGGGATGTCGCGGGTTCGAGCCCCGTCGCTCACCCCATTCACAGTAAAAGGATTTATTCTCACTCAGTGACAATCACCTCGTGGCTTAAAAATGAACGCCATAAACAACTCGCAGAACGTTGGTGGATTGCCATTGTCTTCACTTGGGGAATTATCCGTTCAGTCGCCGTCGATAAAACTTTCGCCCATTACGGAGTAAATCCGTATGTCTATCTCGCTATCGTTCTCACTATCTCAGTTCCTTACGCCATCACCACAGCAAAACTTCTCTTCTCCATCGTTGAAAAACAATGGCGCAAAACATTAATCTTCGGCGCTATCGCTCTTGTCTTTCACTTCGCTCCGGATGCCTACATTCTCTCTACTGCAAAATCCGTTCCCCGCTCAATCTTCGACGGCTTCATCCTTCTGATCGCCATCTTCACACTCCTTGGTATCCGCGAAATAGTCGTAAAAGTGCGCGAACATAAAGCCACCAAAGAAACTATTTAGTTCCCACTAATTCCTGATCTGGGCACTTACTCAATATCCGCACAAACGCATCCCGTTCAGCAGAGGTGACCCACAACTTATATTTCCGCTTGACCGCAATCTGCCGTGAAACATACTCGCATCGAAAACTTTTCAGCGGTGGCAACCACGTTGCCGCATCTCCATCACCTTTTTGAGAATTTAACGAACCCTTCACTGCCAGTAAATTCAACGGATCATTGGCCAACGCCGTCCGATCCGCCAGACTCAACATAAACGCACCTTTTTGCCACGCATCCGATAACGCCACAACATGATCGATCTGCACTAATGAACTTGTCGAAACTCCCCTGACAAAATTAATCACATCCCCTGAGTATGGATCTTTCAAAGTTCCACTCAACACCACACATGTTCCAGCCTTATAAACCACATTCGTTAAATCGCGTTTCAAAATATCATTTCTCGTATCACAACCATTTTTATCTACATCAGCCCATGCCTGACCAAATTGACTTCGAGCATAACCCGTTTTCGGAGCTCGTCCTTTAACAACTAAATTGCCAACCGCATCAATCGCTTTAACAGCAACCGCATTAACTTCTTGCGTCGGCACTAACAGCACTAACGCAATAATCGCTGCGCCAATCCGCCTCACACCATCATGGTAGGGTCGGCTCCGCACTTGAAGCCATTCCCCACGCATCAAATGCATCCCGGGTTGTTAGCTCAGTTGGTAGAGCAGGTGACTCTTAATCACCGGGTCGGGGG
>CAZQWU010000037.1:0-11846 GCA_964597305.1 uncultured Bifidobacterium sp. | reverse complement strand
AAATACACACAAGCAACTCTTCATACAACCAAAGGCGACATCGTTATCGAGCTATTTCCTAACCATGCACCAAAAACGGTGGCAAATTTCGTGGAACTAGCAAGTGGTGCCCGAGAATGGGTGGATCCGCGCACTGGAGAGAAGACAACCGCAAACCTCTATGACGGAACGATTTTCCATCGCGTCATTAAAGATTTTATGATTCAAGGTGGCGATCCACTTGGCAAAGGAACGGGTGGGCCGGGATATAAATTTGCCGATGAATTCCATCCCGAACTCTCCTTTGATCGCCCTTATTTATTGGCGATGGCTAACGCTGGACCAGGAACAAATGGATCACAATTTTTCATCACTGTCGTGCCAACAACATGGCTCAATCGAAAACACACCATTTTTGGCGAAGTGAAAGACGAAGCCAGCCAGAAAGTTGTTGATGCAATTGCTACCTGTAAAACTGGTGCACAAGATCGACCCATTGAAGCAATTAAGATCAATTCAGTTTCACTTTCTTAATTACTTATGAGTCGACCTAACTCGTTAACAAGTCGAATCATTGTTCTCATTTGTGCGAGTTACTTAATTCAATTATTGGTGCCAAGTTACGAAAGTAAGTTTGCACTTTATCGTGCTGGAGTTGAATCTGGCCAGTACTACCGACTCATCACTGTTGCGCTGCTTCATGGCGGATTACTTCACTTAGGTTTTAATATGTACTCACTGCATTTATTAGGCACGCCAGTTGAAAATTTCTATGGTCGCGGAAAGTACATTGCGATCTTGTTGGTCTCACAACTTGCTGCTTCATGTGCCTCGCTTGCTTTGAATGCACCGAATATTTATTCCATCGGTGCGTCAGGTGCGATCTTTGGACTTTTTGGAGCTTTGGCGGTCTCTGGTCGAGCGATGGGCGTTGATTTCCGTTCAATTGGAACCATCATTCTGCTCAACTTTCTACTCGGATTTATGGTGAGTGGAATTGATTGGCATGCTCACCTCGGTGGATTACTTGGCGGAGCAGCGGTGACCTGGGTGTTGAAAGGGCGACGTAGGAGTTTCTAGTTATCCACAGGTTTATCCACCATGTGGAGAATTACAGCCTTGTAATTTAACGGGCCTATAGAAGAGGTATTGAAGCTATCGCCACTTAGTGGCGAGCGAAAACCCAACGCCGATAAAAGCAAACCCTACGAGCATGTTCCACGCACCAATACCCGGGATTGGGTACAAGGTCTGAGACACATAGAAGACCACGATCCAGATTAGTCCGAGAAGGAATGCGCCAACCATGACTGGAGCGAGCCAGCGTGGACTCTCTAGCTCCTCATGTTCATGCTCCATGACTTCAGCGGGAACATACGTATTCTTCTTTTTGCGGACCTTTGATTTAGGCATGGGGCGAAGATACACGAAACTTCTTCACCGGCCTACTAGAGGTAGCGTTCAAAAAGGTTTGCAAGGAAAATGAATTAAAGGAATGCAGAGAAGGTAGTGAGAGAAGGCGTGGGGAGAAGGTGATGTGATGAAAATACTTGTCATCGACAACTTCGATTCATTTGTATTTAATCTCGTCGACTATCTTCGCAATTTAGGGGCCGAGTGCGATGTTGTGAAGAATGATGCGATTGACGATGTCGAATCATTAACGCGTTATGACGGCGTACTTATTTCGCCTGGACCTGGGAACCCCGAAGGCGCGGGCAAAAGTATTGACATTGCTCGAGAATGCGCGCGCACCAATAAGCCATTACTTGGAGTCTGCCTGGGACAACAAGTATTAGCAGTTGCTTTCGGAGGAGTAGTGTCACAGGCGACTGAATTGTTGCACGGTAAAACTTCGATGATGAGCCATGATAAATCTGGGATATTAAAAGACATTAACTCACCACTTAAAGTTGGTAGATACCACTCGCTTGCTATCACAACTCTTCCAGACGTTTTTGATGTTGTAGGAAAAACCGAAAGTGGTGTCATCATGGCTATTCGCCACCGAACGCAACCATTATTTGGTCTTCAATTTCATCCCGAGTCGGTACTGACGGAACAGGGCTACACCATATTGGGAAATTGGTTGGTCGAATGTGGTGACCGCAATGCCCGACAACGATCAGAGGGGTTATCTCCATTAATTGTGAGGAATTAATTCTGAGATAAAAATCCTCAATAAAACTAGCTTTGGGAATTAATAGTGATAGTTACCGGGCTTCCAATAGTTTTGACGGTATCTGCATCGGGTGCTTGCGCAATAACCGCACCGAGCGGCAATGATGCATCGTAGGCATTAACGATTCTGACCAAGAAACCTGCCTGTGTTAATAACGTGCGAGCTTGAATTTCAGTTAGCCCTACCAAGGATGGAACCTTGACGTTTCCGCTTGCAATATCAAGAACTACGCCACTACCAGCAGAAATCGTTGTACCAGGATTTGGATAGGAAGCGATAACAGTTCCAGGCGTGGCATCGGAATCAACTGCATTAGTGCGTTGCAGAACTAAACCTGCTTGCACAAGTAATACACGAGCTTGCTCCAGCGATTTACCAACAATATCTACCGGGACAACAGCATCGCCTGGACCATCAGAGAGGGTAAGAGTGACGCTTGATCCTTGTGACACCTTTGAAGTTGCTAGCGGAAGTTGCGCAACGACTCGATCAATAGGAATTCGAGGATCATGAGCTCGTTGTATGACGATGGTAAATCCTTGAAGAAGTTGTCGAGCCTCAGGTTCTGTTAATCCCACAACATTAGGAAGGCCCGCGCTTAAATTATTAGATCCGCGAAAGAACGTTGACCCGATCGCAAAACTAGCAAGAACAATGATGACTGCGGCAACAACGGAAATCCAGCGCCGTGAATTTTTTTTCTTAGGCAATTCTCGAGTAATCGCTTCACCGCGTGATAATCGTTTAAGGTCATCAAGCATAGACAGCGCATCCTGGTAGCGATCTTTGGGATTTTTAGCCAGCGCAATGGCAATGAAATTATCTACTTCAGGTGAAAGGCTATTGAGTACTTGAGATGGTGGCACTACCGGTGATGAGACGTGTTGGTAAGCGATTGCTACTGGAGTATCACCAGTAAATGGTGCTTTGCCAGTGATCAGTTCATAAAAAACGCAGCCGACAGAATAAAGATCACTACGCGAATCTGATTGATCTCCGGTGGCTTGTTCCGGCGAGAGATATTGCGCGGTACCGATAACGTTCCACGTGTTTGTCATCGTTGCGCCGATATCGTCAAGTGCACGGGCGATGCCAAAATCCATCACTTTCACAGCCCCTGAATCAGTAATCATGACGTTTCCTGGCTTGATGTCGCGATGAATGATTCCGTTGTGATGTGAATATTGAAGCGCGAGCAAAATTCCTTCAACAATCTCAATTGCTCTCTGAAATGGGAGTCGGTCGCCACGATGGAGTATTTCTCGAAGTGTTTGACCCGATACATATTCCATAACGATGTACGGAGTATGGCGACCATTGTCACTCTCTTCACCAGAATCAAATACCGAAACAATTCCTGAATGGTTGAGCGCAGCTGCAGCAAGTGCTTCTTTTCTAAATCGGGCAAGGAATGTTGTGTCGTTGGCAAGATCGCTGCGTAATACTTTTACTGCAACTTCACGAGCAAGTCGATTATCGTGAGCGAGATAAACATCTGCCATACCGCCGGTGCCAATCATTTGCTGCAGTTGATACCGTCCACCGAGAATTCTATTTTTCATTGTGCAGCACCAAAAAATTGATGATCAACGTGGGAATTTTTAGAGATCACACCGACAACCACCGTCACATTATCAGGCGCACCTCGTTCATATGCCTTAGTAATAAGAGAATTCACGGCATCTTCTAAGTCAGATTCAATGATGCAGTCACGAATGAGTGAATCGGAGAGAACCCCAGAAAGTCCATCGCTACAGAGAAGATAAATGTCATCTAGTTCGGCTGGAAAAGAAATTAAGATCGGCGTTATTTCACCTTTTCCCATTAATGCTTGTGTAAGAAAAGATCGTTGCGGGTGGTCTGCTATTTCATCGTGAGTAATTCGCCCTTGATCAAGCAGCTCTTGCATAATGGTGTGATCAACCGAGAGTTGAGTAATCTTCTTTTTTCGAATGCGGTAGCAACGCGAATCTCCGATATGGAGAAGCAATACATTCGATCCGATTATTGCGACGGATGTAAGAGTGGTTCCCATCCCTTCCATTTCCGGTTTGGCGGCAATTTCGCGCATGATTGCATGATCAACATCGTGAGTAAGGTTGAGAAGTAAGTCTTCTCGAGAATCAGTATCAAGGTCCCCTTGCGAGAAAATTTTCAATCCAGCAGCGAATGTTTGTATGGCAATCCGTGAGGCAATTTCGCCACCAACATGTCCGCCCATTCCATCAGCGACGGCAAGCGCCGATCGAGAAATAAAAGCAGAGTCTTCATTTCCATCGCGTACTTTTCCAATATCAGACCGTGCGCGCACTGGCGAGAAAAAGAATTCAGAGTCTGTCGGGCGCTCTATCGAATTTCTCGCCACTTTTTTCACCATAGTGGTGAAAGCGTATCGGTGCTAATCTCAACGCTAAACGCGCGAGTGGCGAAATGGCAGACGCGCTGGCTTCAGGTGCCAGTACTCGCAAGGGTGTAGGGGTTCAAGTCCCCTCTCGCGCACGTGAGATCACTTATATATGCACATCGTGGCGCGAGCATTGACTTTGCGGAAGGTTCACGCGAAGCGTATCTCGGCGCTATTGAACAACAAGCGGATGGATTCGAATGTGATGTCCGATTAACGCGTGATGGCGGAATTCTCTGTTGGCACGACGATGACACCTTTCGATTAACTGGAAAAAAATTAGATGTCTCCGCAACCTCAACTCAAGAGTTGTTAGATATGACTATCGACTACAAGGGCAATCGAGGAAAACCGATCATTCTTAATGAACTCGTTGACCTCGCCATCAAGAGTAAGAAAAATCTTCTCATTGAAACGAAACACCCAGTAAAAAGCCATGGAAAAATCGAAAACAAAGTTCTTCAATTACTGAGAGAAAAAGAACGTGATATTTATAGTAGTGGAATTTCAATCAACATCATGTCGTTCTCTTATTTTGCAGTTGCACGCGTAGCCTTACAACGCAAATACCCAGCTGTTTTTCTCTCAAAGATTGCACATCAAGTGAGATGGCTACCTTCACCAGCTCCTATTTACGGATTAAACAAGGACTTATTTAAAGCTGATCCATCATTATTTTCACGGTTACAAAAAATGGGCAAAGTGATTTATGTCTGGACGGTTGATAATCCCGACGATATGCGAATGTGTGCTGAAAATGGAGTTACGGGCATCATCACAAATACACCAGGGCAAGCAATGAAGGTGCTCGGCTATTCTTAACCGGTGGCGACGTATGCATATTTAGGTCCTGCGGGGACTTTTACTGAAGCGGCCTTGAAAAATATTGCAACGCCAGAAGATCAATTCACGCCGTGTGCCAATGTCACCGCGGCTATCAATGCAGTTCGATCAGGCACGTGCGATCGTGCCCTCGTCCCGATTGAAAATTCAGTTGAAGGGGTTGTCGCGCGAACCCTCGATGAATTAGCAATTGGTGACCCACTCGTAATTCTTGGTGAAACCACATTGGTTGTCTCATTTTCACTAATGTGCAAACGCGACAACAATGAAGTGAAGTCGATTGCTACGCATCCACATGCTGAAGCGCAATGTCGTACGTTTATCGCTCAGAAATATCCCAGCGCCGAAATAGTAGAAACGTCGTCGACTGCCGCCGCAGCGCTTGGGGTATCCGAGGGGAAATTTGACGCTGCCATCGCAGCACCATTTGCGGCATCACAATATGGATTGAAAATACTTGCAGATAACATCGGTGAAAATGATGGTGCAGTCACTCGATTTGTTGTTGTCGGAAAACCAGGATCGATTCCAGCATTTACCGGACACGATCGCACGACTCTGGCGCTATTTATCGGAGCTGACCATGCCGGCGCTTTATTAGAGATTTTGACTGAGTTTGCCGTTCGTGGCGTTAATTTAACGTTTATTCAATCGCGACCAACTGGAAAAGAATTGGGCTCGTATCACTTCATTATCGATATAGAAGGGCATATAACTGAAGAACGTGTTGGTGATGCGCTCATGGGATTGCGACGAATTTGTGAGGATGTTCGATTCCTTGGATCGTATCCACGGGAAGATAAAATTGCGCCAACAACTCCTCGCGCGACAAGTAATGAAGCTTTTAAAAGTGCAGCAGCATGGTTAGCCGATGTACGCCGCGGTTTAAAGATTTAATATGAATAATGATAGGTAGGCTTTTGTCATGATTGATCTCAAGGTTCTGCGCGAAAATCCAGAACTCGTTAAAAATTCTCAACAATCACGTGGTGAGAGCGTTGAACTGGTCGATCGCGTGATTGCGGCCGACGAAGCACGACGAAGTGCGATAGTGGAATTTGAACGCGTCCGATCAGAACAAAATGCGCTTTCTAAATCGGTGGGTTCTGCGAAAGGCGATGAAAAAGTAGCGCTCCTTGAAAAAGCAAAGTCTCTCGCACTACAAGTAAAAGATGCAGACTCAAAAAAGAGTGAAGCCGAACATTTGGCGAGACAAGAATTGATGAATCTGTCGAATTTGATTGATCCAGCTGCCCCCATTGGTGGTGAACAAGACTTCACAGTCATAGAAGAGATCGGAACTCCTCGTGATTTCACTCGGGAAGGTTTTGCAGCCAAAGACCATGTAGAAATTGGGAAAATACTTGGCGCAATCGATGTTGAACGAGGTGCAAAAGTATCTGGTTCTCGTTTTTATTACTTGACTGGCGTCGGAGCGCTTCTGGAATTTGCGCTCGTAAATTATGCAATTTCTAGCGCTACCCGAAATGGATTTACTCCAGTAATTCCTCCGGTGCTTGTTAAACCAGCAGCGATGGAAGGTACTGGTTTTCTTGGCCAAGCATCAGAGAATGTATTTCATCTAGAACAAGATGATTTCTATTTAGTGGGTACAAGCGAAGTGCCATTGGCTGCTTATCACATGGATGAAATTATTGATGCGAAGAAGTTACCACTTCGATATGCCGGATATTCTTCATGCTTCCGTCGAGAAGCAGGCACATATGGAAAAGACACTCGCGGCATCATTCGGGTTCACCAATTCGATAAAGTTGAAATGTTTTCATTTTGCAAACCAGAAGATGCGCAAGCAGAGCACCGACGAATATTGCAATGGGAGAAAGATTTTCTCCAGGCAATGGAAGTTCCATTTCGAGTCATTGACGTAGCGTCAGCAGATTTGGGTTCTAGCGCCGCTCGTAAATTCGATTGCGAAGCCTGGATTCCTACACAAAATGCATATCGCGAAGTGACATCAACCTCTAATTGCACTGATTTTCAAGCGCGTCGCCTCAACATTCGCATGAAGGATGAATCTGGAACTCAGCCGCTTGCCACACTCAATGGAACTCTTGTGGCTATCCCTCGAATGATCGTGGCAATATTAGAAAATCATCAACAAAAAGATGGCTCAGTAAGAATTCCCAAAGCGCTCCAACCGTTTTTAGGAACCGACCACTTTCAACCGGTGAATTAATAGTGGAGCGAAGACCAAAACTCATCGCTACAGATTTGGACGGAACCATCGTCGCTCATTATGGCGTTATTACCGATCGTACGAAAAATGTTTTTCGTAAAGCAAACGATCTAGGAATACATATTTATTTTGTTACGGGAAGACCACCCCGATGGATGCCGGAAATAAAAGAAGCATTCGGTTTCGGTAATGGCATTTGCGGGAATGGTGCGATGTTGTTCGATATACAAAATCAAAAAATTATCGAACAATGGCTCATACCGGTAGAAAATCAAATCGAAATGGTAAAACGATTACGCGAAGCGATTCCGCCAATATCATTTGCCTGCGAAGTGTCGAATGTTTTTCACCGAGAGACTCGCTATATACCCCGTTGGGATGTTGGTGTCGATAATGTGGGCGTGGAGAAAATCGAGAGCGCTATGAAAGAACCAATGATGAAAGTACTTGCGCGTTGTTCAGATTATGAATTTACATCGGATGAAATGTTGGAGATTGCGAAAAAAACTGTAGGTGACCTTGTCACTATTACTCATTCCAACGCTCACGAATCGCTTTTAGAAATATCTGCCCTCGGTGTAAGCAAAGGCGAAACATTGGCAAAAGTGGCGGGGCGACTAGGACTTGGCGCCGATGATTGTGTTGCTTTTGGCGATAATCCCAATGATTTTTCTATGTTGGCGTGGGCTGGTCGCTCATGGGCAATGGCAGATGGTCATCCTGACGCGAAGAAATATGCAAAGTTCGAAACAGCGCCACATCAAGATGATGGCGTTGCAATTGTTTTAGAAAAATTATTGGAATTACCAGAATGAACACAATAATTTTCCCACTCTGGCTGGATCTCGCGTGTGTAGGTGTCGGTGCATTTCAAGGCGCACTCTTTGCCATTATTCGAAAACGATTTGATCTCGTTGGCGTTATTGCCTTGGCAATTATTACTGGGCTAGGTGGTGGAATTCTTCGAGACCTTTTATTAGGTAGCGGTCGCCCATCTGGAATGCAAGATAGATATCTACTTACCGCGTTAGTGGCCGTACTCGCTGCTCTAATTTATGGAAAATATTTTCATACTGGAACAAAACTAGTTCTTATTTTGGACTCTATCGCTACCGCACTTTTCGCTGTAGCGGGTACTTATAAAAGTTTGCTTTTAAACTCGACTGCTCTTGTGGCGGTCATTTTAGGAATTATTACTGCTGTCGGTGGCGGTGTCTTGCGAGATGTCGTGAGTCGAACTACGCCACAGATTTTCACTGGCGGACCGTTGTATGCAACAGCGGCCGCAATCGGATCTGCGTTTTTTGTATTTCTCCATTCACGAGATGTTGCACCTAATTACATCGTGATCATGTGTGCGGCGTTGATTGTGCTGATTCATATGTTGTCGATTAGATTCCGAGTTCACCTCAAACCGGCGTTGTCACAGTTTGAAGTCGAAGAAAAAGAGGAATAGGCCCCGCTAATTTTGAGCACTCGTGGCGAGGAAGGTAAGTTCTCCCACGGAGGGCTCGCATAGCGGCCGAGTGCACCGGTCTTGAAAACCGGCAAGGGAAACCTTCGAGGGTTCAAATCCCTCGCCCTCCGCCATGTGGTTGATTTCATAAGAGCCTGCCACCTCTCCACCTAGCGGTATGTCATTTCGTTGAGCAAACTTCGCTTAGGAAGTGGATCAGTTCTCAGGAGGATGTAATGGCGACTGGAGTTTTCTCCTCAGCCCGCGCTCAGATTAAAGAACGCACATTGCGAAACGATAAGTGGTGGTTGCAACCAGCAATAACAGTTACCGTGTTGGTGTCATTCATAATTTATGCAACGTTCCGTGCATTTGAAAATGCACATTACTTCGCAGAACCATTGATCTCACCATTTTATTCGCCATGTCTATCGTCAACATGTGTTGAAGGTTCATCACTACTAGGACAGCCTTTTGGAAAGATAATTGTTTTTGGATTGGCTCTGTCGCCTGCATTACTTATTTTGATTTTCCCACTCGGTTTTCGAATGACCTGTTATTACTATCGCAAGGCTTATTACCGGTCTTTCTGGATGTCACCACCGGCGTGTGCCGTAGCAGAACCACATGCAAAGTACACCGGTGAAACTCGTGCACCACTTATTTTGCAAAATGGACACCGATGGTTCTTTTTTGCTGGTTTAATTTTCAACACAATCCTCACAGTGGATGCAGTTCTTGCATTTAGAAATCCTGAGAAAGAGTGGGGACATATGAGCGTGGGAACTCTCGTATTAGTTCTCAACGCAACGTTGCTTTGGCTCTACTCACTCTCATGTCATACGTGTCGCCACACTATTGGTGGCCGTCTAAGAAATTTCTCAAAGCATCCAGTTCGCTACAAATTGTGGACATGGGTATCTGTGCTCAACCATAAGCATCCAGTTTTTGCATGGATCTCTCTCTTTGGCGTAGCGCTCGCTGATCTTTATGTCCGTCTCGTTGCCAATGGCACGATTACCAATGTGTATTTCTTCTAGGGGCTTGCGATGACACAATCAGTAGAACGCTATAAGTACGACGTCGTCGTTATCGGCGCAGGTGGCGCAGGTTTGCGTGCAGCTGTAGAAGCGCGTGAAGCGGGGTTACGCGTCGCCATTATTTGTAAATCGCTATTTGGTAAGGCCCATACCGTTATGGCAGAAGGTGGCGTTGCGGCTTCAATGGGTAACGTCAATGAGAACGATGGTTGGAAAGTACATTTCCGCGACACCATGCGCGGTGGAAAATTCTTGAATAACTGGCGTATGGCAGAACTTCATGCGAAGGAATCGCCAGATCGAGTGTGGGAGCTGGAAACGTGGGGAGCGCTTTTTGATCGCACGAAAGATGGTCGGATTAGTCAACGAAACTTCGGTGGCCATGAGTATCCGCGACTTGCACACGTAGGAGACCGAACAGGTCTTGAACTTATCCGAACGATGCAACAACGAATTGTTGCACTTCAACAAAAAGATAAGAAGCAGTATGGCGATGCAGAAAAATACATCAAAGTATTTGCCGAACTCACCATCACAGAAATTTTAAAAGATGGTGCAAAAGTTTCTGGTGCATTTGGTTATTGGCGTGAAACAGGAAACGAAGTTGCATTCGAAGCACCAGCGGTCATTCTTGCTACAGGTGGAATCGGAAAGTCGTTCAAAATAACATCTAATTCCTGGGAAGGAACTGGCGATGGCCACGCCCTTGCACTTAAAGCAGGCGGAAGTTTGATCGATATGGAATTCGTGCAATTTCACCCGACGGGCATGGTGTGGCCACCATCTGTACGAGGTTTGCTTGTTACGGAATCTGTTCGTGGCGACGGTGGCGTACTGACCAATTCCGAAGGTAAACGCTTCATGTTCAACTACATACCCGAAGTATTTAAAGATAAATATGCCGATAACGAAGCGGAAGCTGATCGTTGGTATACCGACCAACAAAACAATCGTCGACCACCAGAACTTCTGCCACGTGATGAAGTTGCGCGTGCCATTAATTCAGAAATTAAAGCCGGTCGTGGCTCAGAACATGGTGGTGTGTACCTCGATGTTTCGAAGCGACTGCCAGCCGATGTTATTCGTAAGAAATTGCCATCCATGTGGCATCAATTTAAGGAACTAGCAGACGTTGATATCACTCAAACTGCAATGGAAGTTGGTCCTACCTGCCACTACGTCATGGGTGGAGTTCATGTAGATCCTGATACTGCAGCTGCAGTCGGCGTTCCTGGCCTATTTGCAGCAGGTGAAGTTGCTGGCGGAATGCACGGTTCGAATCGCCTAGGTGGAAACTCACTCTCTGATCTCTTGGTCTTTGGCCGTCGAGCAGGCGCTGGCGCAGCAGAGTATGTAAAAGCGATGAAGAAGCGTCCAACTGTTTCTGATAAAGCGCTCAAGAATGCACAAGAAACTCTTGATGCCCCATTTAATCGAAAGAGCGAGAAGAAAAATGGTGGCGAAAATCCCTATGCAATCCACCACGAGTTACAAGAACTCACCCAATCGCTTGTAGGAATTATCCGTACGGAAAAAGAATTGAAGGATGCGCTAAAGAAAATTGATTCACTTCGCGCTCGAGCAGCAAAAGCAAAAGCAGAAGGTGGTCGCGCCTTTAACCCAGGTTTTCACCTGACATTTGATCTCGATAATATGCTGATGGTTTCTGAGTGCATAGCGCTCTCGGCGTTGACTCGAAAAGAATCTCGTGGCGGTCATACCCGTGATGATTTCCCAACAATGTC
>CAZQWU010000036.1:0-13282 GCA_964597305.1 uncultured Bifidobacterium sp. | reverse complement strand
GCAATGGGCGAATAGCACTTGCCATCAGTGCTGGGGTCATAAAAATCGCAGCGACTCCTAGCGCAGTCATAAAGTGATCGAGCGAATGAATATTCCCCGTCACTGCGGTACCGAGAAAATAAACGGTCGCAATGAGAAAACCGGCGAATGCATCTATTGTGGCAAGGCCGATAGCAGTAATGAAGAGCGCGGTTGATGGGGGGAGAGCTGCGAAATGTGTATCTTTCAAGATGAACCAACCAAGAATTGCTCCCGCGATTGACGGTAAGAGAGAGAGCGATGAGAACATCGCTCGTAAATAAGCGCCATCGTGGAATATTCGAGAAAGTACTGGCGAATACGCCGAAGTTTTTTGAATGAGATTCTTAAATCGATGTTCAATTTTCGGACTATGACCAAAGCGCCACAATCCATAAAGATCGCCAATTGCGGCGCTTCGTTTCGCAATACTTATTTTCTTTGCCGAAGCTGACGCAACGTCTCCCGAATCTCGACCATGGGAATCGCTCTGCGTAGAGTCATCGCTGTCGCCGCTGGATGAATCCGAATCGTTATCGTCATCATCCTCACGCCGTCCCATAGTGGAATTTCGCGGAGCAAGAGTTTGGCTTGCTACGCCTGCGCCAGCTGACAGTACTGCAAGCGCAGCAAATGCAGCGACTTGTAAATCAACAACTTTCTCTGGTTCAGATTTCGGATCATAGGGTGGTAGTTCTGCCGCCATCAGATCAGATTCACTTGCTGCAAAAGTAAATGTCATATCAGGGCTAATAGCGGCATTGAAATTACTGTCTTCCGCTATCTGCGCGGAGACCAGGCACGTACCAGGAGTTTGTGCAGTGAGAGTAGCTTGTGGCGTTTGGTCACTTAACGCACATCCGGTTGCGGTGCCATCTTTAACGAGGAAGGTAACTGCACCTGTTCCGGTTGCTCCGGAAAGCTTGATATCTAAGGTTTGCTCAAAAGGCGAAACTTTGGAGGCGGTTCCAAGATCCTCGATTGTTAAATTTTGATCAGCACGAATAAATGTGAAATCAACGGTTGTCGACACTGCTGGATAGGGCCCTGAAGCGGCCTTTGTCACCTCAAGAGTACATACCCCAGCAGAAGTTGCGGTGAGAGTTGTTCCATCAAGAGAACAGCCTGTCCCTTCAGAACCATCGCGCACTTTGGTGAGAGAAACTTTCGTAGCGTCTGGCACGCCACCAACACTCAGAATTGAAAGCTCTTGGGTGTAAGGATAAATCTTGCTTGTTGCATTTAAAGTAACGTCAGTCAATTCGCCTGGCGTTACATCAACAACTTTTGCACAGCGAATACCAAATGAATCGATAATTTCGCCATACCGAACCCATAATCCAGAAGCAAAAGAACCTTGCGGACAGGTGAGTTGTTGTGGGGTATCGGATGAATATCCCATTATCGAAGTGTCTTTATTTTGGCCACCAAGAGGCAAATCCCCACATTGGAGTTTTAATCCGCTGACAAATGATTGTTCAAGAATGGTGTAGACGGTTATGCCCGTTACTGCGGACGTTTTATCACACATCGCACTTTGATTGATTCCACCGGTCGCAGTTCCGACAAAGTCCAGTACCTTATTTTTGGTCGTCAATGATTGACCAGTTGTATCGATATCATTGCACGAAGCTTGCGCACGAGAAATGACATTAAGTCCGCGCCACGAAATTGCTTGTGCAGTAATTCCTTTAATAAGAGAATCAGCTGGACAATTCAATCGATATTCTGATCCACCAATACCGGAACTTTTTACTTCTTTTATTACAGTTCCAGTCCCGGTCGCATTCGCAGGTGATGATGTAGCGAAAGACAAGAGAGAGCCGGCAATCATGGCAAGGCTGACCACGATGACGCGCAGCGAATTTCTCCAACGTGCCACGGCTCAACATTAACCGCGAAGGCGTAAAAAAATTCATTTTTTTCGTCCGTACGTAACGAAGCGTTATGTACTGAGAGGTAGGTGAAAGCTTTGTAACAAAAATTTATAGTAGGGGGTTGAAAAAGCGATTAATTGGGGCTAATTTCATGCTCAAATTCCTTGACTTTCACCCATTTTAAGAGCAAATTTCCCTCTTAGTAAACGGATAACTGTTTACAACCGAGATCGATCACACCCTGATCGATGAAAAGGGGAATCAGCGTCGATGGCAAAAAAAGCTAAAACCAATGACATTGCGACGAACGAGGCTAAAGGATTAAGCCGTCGTTCTTTTGTTAAAGCAACGGGTGCTGTAGCTGGTGCTGCAGCGGTCGGGTCGGTTGCAGCAGCTCCTCGAGCAAACGCAGCAAAGACAACGCTTAACATCACAACATGGATGGGATTCGAACCAGGCCGTAAAGAAGCTTGGGAAGGAATTCTCGCCAAGTTCAATGCACAGAGCAGCACCATTGAAGTAAAACTTAGTGGTTGGCCATTTGCTCAATATGTAAACCAAGTTCTCACCGGACTTGAAGCAGGATCGTTGACTGACGATTTAATTATGTCGACACCAGATCTTGCCGTACGTCTTTTTAAGAGTGGATATTTCCTCCCACTTACAGATCCAATTAAGGCAGCAGGTGTTACACCAAATCCAAAGATCCATGCTTATGTCACTGACAAAGCTGGAGTTTGCTACGGTGTTTCCATCGTTACTGTGAACTTTGGTCTTCTTTACAACTCAGATATCTTCAAGAAGGCTGGCCTCAAGCCACCAACAACACCAGATCAATTGCTTGCAACTGCAACGAAGTTGACCAAGAAACCAAATCAATATGGTTTCTGGCATCCCAACATCATGGCAGAACAAGGTGACTTCTGGTTCAACATGCAGAACTGGGTCAACATTTATGACGGTGTGTGGGCAAAAGGTAAGACACCGCTTGCAAACTCACCTGCAGTTGTTAAGTCGCTCGAATTGTGGCTCAAGCTTTACGAAGCTGCGATTCCTAAGGGTATTAACAACGCTGCTGCAGTTCAGTTGGCAGCTAATGGTCGTATCGCTCAAGGCTTCTGGGTTTCGGCTGCAGTTAACGTCTTGAAGAGCACCAACGCACAGGTGTACGCAAAGCTTCGCTCGGTGGCTATTCCATCAGCAAGCAAGAAGGCAGCTTCACGCGTTCACCCAATCTCACTCAACAAGCTTGGTAAGAACAAAGCTCAAGCAACCGAATTCTTAACCTGGTTGTTCAAGCCAGAAAATATGGCTGATCTAACTATGGCGTGCTTGGACTTCATTCCACCATTCCCTGAGATGAATAAAGTCGCAGCGTTCCAGACTTACCTCAAAGATCTTCCATGGATCGATGGCTTCTTGACGCCACCAAGCGTGCCTATTACACCAATGGACATGATGGGTGACTTCATTACTAAGAGCGATGAGTTCGGAACAATTATCCTCACCAACCTCCAGTCGGCTATCAATAAGAAGTCAACTGTGAAGCAGGCGATGGATAAAGCTCAGGCCGAGTTACTCGATCTAGCGAAGAAGCTTTAATCTCGGGAGCTCTATAGACAAACTAGGTTCATATACATACTGATGTCATTGATTATGTCTTTGTATGTGATTCAGTTAGGTCGTGATTGTGCGCGAGGAGTTTCGAAATGAATAAATTCGTAACTCCTCGTCGCGCATCATCACCAGCGCGGCGTCGACGGCCACTTCTTCCGTACGCATTAATTACGCCGATACTTCTCTTTTCATTTGGGCTTGTTCTCTACCCAATCGTTCAAGATATTTATATCTCCATGACCGACAAGAAACTCGGTGATGAGCTCGGCAAGAAAGTTAATTTCGTCGGTTTACAGAATTATTCAGGGCTTATTCATAATGATAATTTCAAAAATAGCCTCCGCGTCACATTAATTTATGCAGTCCTTTTTGTTGTTCTTTCAGTCGGCGCCGGCCTAGTCACAGCACTTTTAGTCAATAAAAAATTCCGTGGTCGCGGCGGCGTCCGCGCTTTGATGACAGCGCCATGGGCGTTTCCTGATATTGCCTCGGTGATTGTTTTTATTTGGATTCTCAATACCGCGTTTGGCGTCGTTAATATTCTCAACCCGATTATGCCGATTGATACGTCAGGT
Organism: uncultured Bifidobacterium sp.; assembly: GCA_964597305.1. Lineage (GTDB taxonomy): Bacteria > Actinomycetota > Actinomycetes > Nanopelagicales > Nanopelagicaceae > UBA7398. Next base: position 9,195 of record CAZQWU010000036.1, on the reverse strand, counting down.
GGCTGGCTTACTTCGAGCCCACTTGCATTTATTTCAGTCAACATCATCTCAATGTGGAAAACATTCCCGTTTTACAGCATCGTTTTTCTCGCTGCCTTGCAGAGCGTGCCGGAAGATTTAATTGAAGCAGCCTATGTCGACGGCGCTAATTCTTTCCAACGTTTCAGAACGGTCACACTTCCCAGTATCCGCTCAACCCTGTATTTACTCTGTTTGCTCGCCTTTATTTTTGCCTTCCGCCAATTCAGCATGATTTATTTGACAACCGGTGGTGGGCCAGAGCGAGATACAGAAACGCTCGTTCTCTCGGTCTATAACACCGCATTTAAGTATTTTGATTATGCGCTCTCGTCAGCGATCGGAGTCACCGGACTCTTCATCACCATGATTGTGGCAATTTCATATTTAATTCTTTCCCGTCGAGCTGAAATGAAGGATCGTCGATGAGCGTTGTGACCGGATCAAAAGGCGGACAAATATTTCGAAGCTCGGCTCGGTACGGCTTCTTGGCGATTATTTCCTTACTCGTAGCCTTCCCGCTGTATTGGATGGTCGTTACAGCAATTCAATCGCCTAACGTCACCTTAAATTTCCCACCTGTGCTTTACCCCGTCGACCCCAATCTCAATGGCTTTAAAGATCTCTTCTCGCAGAAACCGATGACCCATTGGTTGTTGAACTCAGGGTTTGTCGCACTTCTGACCACGATCATCACAACAAGTTTTGCAATCCTAGGTGCGTATGCGCTCTCGTGGTTTGAATGGCGAGGCAAATTTGGCTTCGGTTTGATGTTGCTCTTTACCCAGATGTTGCCAGAAGCGCTCATTGTGATTCCGATTTTCAAGATCTACCAAGATCTCAAACTGCTCAATAGTTTGGCAGCGCTCTCGTTACTGCACGCAGCTTTTGTTATTCCCGTGGGTGTGTGGATATTACGACCGGCGTTTGAAGGCATTCCGAAAGAGGTCAATGAAGCGGCGCAAATTGATGGCTGTTCCTACATGCAAGTACTTCGCAAGATCATCATCCCACTCTGTTCGCCAGCGATTTTGGCCGTCATGGTCGTCTCCTTCTTTGCCAGCTGGTCTGATTATTTGCTTGCAGTAACGATGATTTCAAAGGAAGAGTTGTATCCCGCATCGGTTGGCCTAGCTTCGACAATGTCTCAACTCAATACACCTATTCAAGTGGTGTTGTCGGGCGGATTAATTTATGGCTTACCGCCAGTTATTTTGTACATGTTGATTCAACGATTCGTTGTATCAGGACTTACGGCAGGAGCGATTAAAGGATGAGCACTTCGATTTGGCCAAAGATTCGCGATACGCAAGTTCCCGCTGGTGGCGTTCACATCTGGTGGTTACTCCAAGCAGGATTTGTTATCAAAAGCCCTTCCGGAACAATGGTGGCGATTGATCCTTATTTAACAAACTCAGTGCAAACTTCCTACGGTGTATCGCGAGGCAAACCTGCACCTGTATCGCCGGAAGAATGTGAATTTGATGCAGTGATGGCAACGCATCCACACGATGACCATCAAGATCCAGAGGCGATCATTCCGTTCTCGAAACATCAGAAGATGAAATACATCGGACCATTCTCAGTTATTAAATTGGCCCGCGCAGGTGGTTTCTATGGCGATCGTGGCATCATGCTCAAGCGCGGCGAATCAACAATGATTAATGACATCAAAATTGAGGCCGTGGCCTGTCGCCACATGTTTGAACTTGAGCCAACGCCAGATGCCGTGGGGTACATCATCACTGTGGGTAAATGGCGGATTTATCACTCCGGCGATACTGAATATGACGCGACGATTGTCGATGACACAGAAGGACGCGTTGATTGCTCGCTCATTTGCATCAATGGCATCACCGGAAATATGGATACAAAAGAGGCTGGCTTCCTGGCTTGGCGACAGGGCTGCAAGGTAGCTGTGCCGATGCACTGGGGTTTATGGCCAGAAGATTCTGATGCCGTGACAACGGCAACGCTGAACCTCGATGAATTTTCTGATGTGTATTACGCCTTAGAGAAGAATGGTGGAAAGGTCGTTATTCCTGAGATCGGTAAGCCGATCGAACTTCTTTAAGAGGCAATGACTTTCGGGACGATTTTCCTCACCTGCTGCTCGGAAATATCACCCCTACGGGTGATTTCTACAGATGATTGGTGAAATGAGACCACCGTTGTCACCTTCTTCGACCAACGGCTCTTTGACTCAATCGCATATTTCACAATCTTCTTGGCCTCGCTAGAAACTTTTCGTAGCTCAGTAATCGAATTCTTTGCCTTATCGACGATCGGTGAAAACACCACTGGACCTGACATTTCACAGACACCTTTGAGCGTTTCATTTGCTGCTTGTTTAAAGAAGAGAGATTCCGGAGTTCCATCTGAACCAAATGAACCTCGTAATCCGGGAAGTACATCACACTCGAGCATTAATGGACCTGGCCAAAATTCTTTGGCAAGCAATCGTTGTTCAGAAGAGATGGAACCGCAGTAATCTTTTATTTGTTCAACATTATTAATTAAGAGTGCAAAAAAATGTGATGCAGACATTCCTTTAAGTTCTTTAATGATGGTCATCGCTAATTCTGAATTGGGATCAGCAATGTAGGCATACCCTTGATCTATGGGTGCGATAACAATTTCATCAGATCGCAACGCTTCAACAATTTTAAAGATTGCCTTCTCTCGGCCGATTTTTGATTTGAGTGAGTCGGCTTTGAGCGTGTGCATATGCGCCAGCCTAACTTAAATTTCAACCCCACGATAGATGATCGGCTCGTGAGAGAGTAACGGTTGCATAACGTCGCGAAATTCTTTGAGGTGATCTGTGGTTCGATGATATTCATAATCCTCACGGGTGCGGTATTTCTCATAAAGAAATAGCGTTGTGGGGTCACTAGCGTCCTCATGAACGATGTAGTCAATACATCCGGGTTCTTTCCTCGAACTCTCGGCATTTTTTAACAAGGCGCGTTTGAATTCTTCACGCGCTTCGAGCTTTGCAGTAAAGATAGCGAGAATGGAAAATGTCATCGCGAACTCCAATCGATGATATTAAGTAACGGTTGACCTTCGGCGATTCGCTGCAATTGCTCTTCAATAAGTTTTCGGCCACGTGGTTCAAATGATGTGGAATCGCCACCAATGTGAGGCGTAATCTGACAGTTTTTCATTGACCATAAGGGGCTATCAGGGGGAAGTGGTTCTGGGTCAGTGACATCGAGCGCAGCACATATTCGATTCTTCTTTAACTCCGCAATAAGGGCAGCAGAATCAACAACAGGACCACGTGCCACATTAATTAAGAGCGATCCAGTCTTCATCGCTGACAGTTCGTCGGCGCCGATTAAGCCACGAGTCTGCTCGGTAAGTGGCACCAAGAGCACCACAACATCAAGCGCAGGAAGTCGTTGCATTAATGAAGAGATTGCATAAACCTCATCTCGTTGCGTGCGTCCAAAAAGTTCAATCTCAACCGGAAAAGGAGCGAGCAAAGTTTTAAGAGTTGTCGCGATCGATCCAGCGCCAACAATGCCAATGCGTTTTTCGGCAAGAGATCCGGTGCGTTGATGGTTCCAGGTTTGTGCACGTTGATTCTCGCTGCTTTCCGAGAAGTGTCGAAAGTGTGCGAGCATAAATGCGATAGCAAGTTCCGCTGTCGAATAATCATGGACCCCGCGCGCATTGCAGAGCGTTACTCCATCACGCATCATGGGCAACGCATCATCAAATCCAGCCATGAGAAGTTGAACAACGCTGAGGCGGGGCATGCGGGTGATGTAGTGAGCGCCTTTACTTCCACTCATATAGGGCGGGATATATACGTCAATGTCTGCTAAATCTGTATCAGTTAAATCTTCAAGCGGAGTTGAGATTAATTTCCACCCTTGTGGAATGGCGATATCTGACCATTGGCACCAGACCTTCATCGCAATCCTTCCCATTCAAGTGAAAGTGATCGAGTAATAATAGATGATGCATCGCGCAGTGACTCTTCGTGCGATGCGGCATGATCTTCTACGACAAATACTTTTTTAATGCCTCGATGGCTCATGAGAAATTCTCGTTGATCTCGAGCGAGCGATCCGACCAGCACTATTGACTGTGCACCTGCTTTTTCTGCTAATTCAACAGCAGGCATCACAATCTTTTTTTCGCGCGAGGTTTTATCAAACCGTCCTTCACCAGTGAAAAGCAGATCATCGCGATGAAGCGATGTAGCCAGCCCGGTTTCGCGGCTAAAGAAATCAAATCCATTGACAAATGTGGCGTTAAAAAGCGCGGCATATGGTGCAGTAACGCCACCAGCGGCGCCAGTACCACTGGCGTATGGATCGAAGTGAGGCGAGAGCGATTGAAGTAATCGCGCCCACCGTTTCATCGCGCGTTGAGCGAAGTACCGGCTTAATTTTCCTAGGCCTTTTTGTTCACCAAAAAGATTGATGCAGTTAGCATGGCCAATTAGTGAGGCATGAGTGTCATGGACCATGATGAATTTAATGTGTGAATACAGTTCACGCACGCGATCAACGTCGTCGCGATCAATGAGAGCGGCGCGCGAAAGTCCACTCAAACCAAACTCCACTAATCGATTTTTTTTATCAACGATGCGAATCCCGAGCCCTTGCATCACGCCAATGCCACCATCGTTACTTGCACTGCCACCAGAGAAAAGCAGAATCTCTTCTGCTCCGAATTTACGTACTTCCTCTACTGCTTGTCCGATACCAAGGGTGGTTGAGTGGCGAGGGTTACGGCTATCGCGTAACCACTTCACGCCACAAATTTCTGCTAACTCGATGGCATAACGATTCGTTCCAGGTAAATGGGCAACCGTGGTGTTTTTACCGCTTCCTAACGTGTCTGCCGCATGAATGGCGATGGGTTCCCAGCCAAGCTCAAAGAGCGCATCAAGTGACCCTTCGCCACCATCAGCCATGATGTAGTGATGCACCTGTGCTGTGGCGGGCAAGAGCGCTGCTACCGTTGAATTAAGTTGATATTGACTCAGCGAACCACGAAATTTGTCGAATGCGAGATGAATTCGCAAAGTACTCATCAAAACTACTTTAAGTGTGAACCAGGTATCGAAGCGATCAGTTTCTGAGTGTAGGCATTCTTGGGTTGGTTAAATATTTGTTGAGTTTTTCCCGATTCAACAAAGACGCCACTTTCCATGACATAGGTTTCATCTGTTAAATATCGAATGACCCCTAGATCATGCGACACAAGCACGACTGAAAGCCCTTCACTGATTAACTCACTAAAGAGCTCAAGAAGTTGCGATTGCGCACTTTGATCAATTGCTGAGGTAGGTTCATCAGCAACCAGAATCTTTGGTTGAGCAGCGAGCGCTCGCGCAACTGATGCGCGTTGGCGTTGTCCGCCCGAGAGGGCGCTCGGATATTTATGCGAATCGATATCGGTAATACCCATTCGGGCAAGCAGTTTTTTAGCGATTGCACGCGCCTCGTCTTTATTGGCGGTTTGATGATGCGCAACTGCTTCGGTGACTGTATTTAGAATGCGTTGGCGAGGATTAAGGCTCGAATAAGGATCTTGGAAAACCATCTGAACTGCTTTGCGCAGCTCACCCTTGTAGGTTTCGTTGCCTTCTTGAATATTCTTCCCAAGGTAGAAAACTTCACCGGAGGTAGGAAGTTGTAAACCTGTTAATACCCGAGCAAATGTTGATTTACCACTTCCGGATTCACCAACAATTCCTACAACTTTTCCTTGCGGCAAGATGAAGTTCACATCGTGAACTGCGCGAATTTCATTTCCATAGGAATTAAATACCACTGATACGTTCTTTGCCTCCAGAAGATTCATTTAGTAAATCTCCTTATGTCGAATACACGCAGTTTGTCGGGTAGGAGAGAGAGTAAGAAGTGGTACCTCTGCAGCGCTGGTGCACTCAGGTTTAACAAAATCACAGCGAAGGGCAAAGCGACAACCAGTTGGCCATGCTCCAACTGCCGGCGGTTGACCTTTGATTGTGCGTAATTTTCCACGCGGTTCGACTAAATCAATTCGGGATTCATAGAGCGCACGGGTATAGGGGTGTCGCGAATCGGTGATCTCGCTCGAAGGCAATTTCTCGACCGTGGCGCCAGCATGCATGACAACAATTTCATCGCAGACTGCATTAATTAATTGAAGATCGTGAGAGATAAGAACGATAGAGGTATTAAATTCATCGCGAATTCGTTTGAGGAGATCCATAATTTCAGCTTGCACGGTGACATCAAGACCAGTGGTGGGTTCATCAGCGACAACCAATTGTGGGTTTTGCGCGATAGCGCAGGCAATCATCACGCGTTGTTTCATGCCACCTGATAACTCGTTGGGATATTGCTTGAGCACCACTTCGGGGCGACGAATCTGCACGATATTGAGCAATTCAAGGGCGCGATCGCGGATCTCGCTCTTACTCAAGGTTTTACCTTGGGCGATTGCTTCACCAAGTTGAGCGCCAATGGTCATTACCGGGTTTGGTCCAGCAAGGGCTGATTGTGGGATGTACCCAATTCGCTTGCCACGAATCTCTGCCCACTCTTTTCGCGAAGCGCTGACTAAATCAATTCCATCAAAAGTAATCGATCCACCAGCAATATATGCGCCTCGGCGTCCCAGCGTTCCAACAAGTGATCGACAGAGCATGGTCTTGCCTGAACCTGATTCACCAATTAAGCCAACAAGTTTTCCTGGTTGGATTTCGAAAGAAGCAGAGTTCACTATTTGTAAACGGCGCGTGCGCGTTACTTTGACATCAATTCGTAAATCTTTAATTTCAACGAGCGGTCTCATGCATTACCTCGATCTCGTCGCGATAAGCCTTCAACAATTAAAGAGAGTGAGATCGCTGACCAGCAGAGCGCAAGTCCAGGAAAGATTGTCAGCCACCATGCATCACCAATATAGGTACGGCCATCGGCGATCATTGCGCCCCATTCTGCGGCAGGTGGTCGAGCGGCAAGGCCCAAGAAAGAAAGCCCTGAAACAACAATGATGACAAGAATGAAATCGGAGAGCGCATAAGCCAAACTCTCTGAGGAAACGTTCGGCGTCACATGACGGAAAATAATTTTCTTTTTCGAATAGCCAAGCACTCGGGCTGCTTCAATATAGTTTTGTTGCATCACCACAACGGCGCGAGTACGAGCAATACGGGCATATCGAGCCCAATTCATAATCGTTAATATGATGACAACATTCATCAAACCAGGACCCATAACAGTTAACATCGCAATCGCAATAATCAAAAGTGGGAATGCGTTAATTCCATCAATGAGTGAACTGACGATAGAAACAAAGGCGCGATTTTTAACAAACGCAAGAAGAATTCCGATGATGGTTCCGATCGTTAACGGAATCATGACTCCTAAAAAGGCGACGCCAATATCGGAGGGAACGGCAGTCAGGGTTCGGGAGAGGACATCGCGACCGAGCTGGTCTAAGCCAAATGGATGGGCGAGTGAGGGCCGTTCAAAGGAATCGCCAACAAAAGCATCGGATTTATATTGTCCGAAGAGTGGATACAGAACACCAGCGAGTGCAATCGCAATAAACATAGCGATTCCTACAATGATGCCAAATCCGCCAGGAAGTGCTGCGTAATCTCTAATTTTCTTCATCATAACTTCACGCGCCGATCGAGAAGGTACGCGCAAAGATCACCAATGAAACTGAAAATCACTGTGATAATTCCAAAGAAGAGCAAAATTCCCTGCACCATCGGATAATCGCTTGCCAGAACAGCACCAACAAGTTCACGACCAATTCCGGGAAGTGAAAAAATAGTTTCCAAGATTACGGTTGCGCCAAGCATCGTTCCCATCATGTATGACATCAAGACAACTGTTGGCGCCATCGAAGGTTTAAGAATGTAAAACCAGAAGAAACGGGGACGAGAAACTCCACGGATGATTCCCGTCTCAACAAATTCTTCATTCTTGGTTTCTACCACCGAACTTTGAAGAACTCGCGAAATAATCGCCACCATGATTAAAGTATTAATTGCAACGGGAAGCCAGAGATACTTTAAGTTCTCTGGAAACGTTGAAACGTAGCCAAACACAGGCGCCCAGTTTCGACGGATACTAAAGAAAAGGATGCCGACCATCGCGATGAAAAAGTTTGGTGTCGCGATGACGATTGATGTAACGGATCGATAAATGTAAACAAAGGACGCTTTGTTGGTCCACCCCAACACAACACCAATGGGGATCGAAATCAGGAGTGCAAAAAGTGCAGAGAAGAAAATATAGGTAAGCGTTAACGGAAGTGTCCGCTTGATAGTGTCAAAGACATCGCTGCCAAATTGAAGCGAGGTACCTAAATTTCCATGGAAAAGATCGACGATATACCCGATCAGTTGTTGAAGGGGATTCACATCGAGTTTGAGCTGTTTTCGCAATTCGGCAATTGCCGCTGGATCAGCGCCAGCGCCTAATCGAGCAATCGCTGGGTCACCGGGAGTAAGCCGGATCATCATGAAGGAAATCACCATGACCCAGAACGAAACGTTTAAAGCCCGAAACGCTCTTCCGCCTAATTGGCGCAGCAACACATTGCCAGAAATTGTTTTACTCCGTTCTTATATCTTTACAAAGTAACGGTGCTAGCACGTAGAGGATATCTACCTGCTAGCACCGCACTTTACTATCTAATCTCTAGTGCATTGACACCGAGCGTTAAATAGTCCCTCATTTTTTGTTGCCATAGATTAAAAATAAATTCTTAATCTACTGGAAGTGGTGGATTTGTCGCGACTACGAATTGAAGCTGTCCTGGTAGGAGCGCTTCAACAAGGTTGTTCGACAATTTGCTTCCGGATAAATAGAAGCGAGTTCCAATTGGAATGAAGATGGAAAGATCATAAGCAATCTTTTCAACTGCAGCCAACTTCTCTTTAATAACAGCTGAGCTTTCAGAAGCTGCTGCATCAGAGAGGAGTTTTCCAGTTTCCGCGATGAGAGCGTCAGGAATGTTGGCGTTCAATTGCCAGACACCACCGGACTTAAACCAGTTTGAAAGCTGGAGGATTGGAGTTGCGGCGTTGTTACCAAACCACATCATTTCCCAATCGCGCTTTTGGTTGATTGGAATGCTGATATTCGAATCTGGTGTCACCATTTCAATAGTGACATCAATTCCGATTACGCGAAGGTTATCTTT
>CAZQWU010000035.1:10662-13511 GCA_964597305.1 uncultured Bifidobacterium sp. | reverse complement strand
GCGCTTTGATAAGAACTAAACAATCTCGCGTATAGATTTCGGTGGGTGTTAATACAATTTCACCAAGCGTTAAATGTGTTTCTGGAACGTTTAAATCAAGCGGGAGATCCTTCGAATTAATAATATGTCGAATGAGTGAGTAGCCATTTGCATGAAATCCTGATGACGGCATGGCGAGGAGAAGATCGCCTTCACACACTCGCGCCTCACCTAATAAATTGTCAGCCTCAACTACACCCGTCGCTGCTCCCGCTAAATCAAACTCATCTTCTGCCATCAAACCAGGATGTTCGGCAGTTTCACCACCAATGAGGGCTGTATTGGCTTTCTCGCATCCTCGAGCAATTCCTTTGACGATTTCAGCAATTTTCTCTGGATGCACTTTTCCGATGGCGATGTAATCGGTCATAAAAAGCGGTTCCGCACCGCATACAACAAGATCATCAACCACCATGGCCACGAGATCTTCACCGATGGTGTCATATTTGTTAAGAATTCGAGCAAATTCTGTTTTTGTTCCAACGCCATCGGTTGATGTTGCCAAAAGTGGCCGAGAATATTTTTTTAATAATGATGCATCAAATAATCCTGCAAATCCACCAATTCCCCCGACAACTTCTGGTCGAGATGCTCTTGCAAGATGCGCTTTCATTAACTCGACAGCGCGGTCACCTTCATCAATATCAACACCGGAATCCCTGTAGGTACTCATCTCATCTCTCTTACTGAATGATTTCTAAGAGATTTTTACCCGCTGTGAGATCTTCTGGAATGGTGATGGGATATGTGCCAGTAAAACAGGCGGTACATAAATTTTTCTCCGCAACAGTTGTCGCTTCAATAAGACCAGCAAGTGAAACATACCCAAGGCTATCTGCGCCGATGGAACGTCTAATTTCTTCGATATCAAGACCTGCCGCGATTAATTCGGCGCGGGAAGCGAAATCGATGCCGTAAAAACATGGCCATTTGACCGGCGGTGAAGAGATTCGGACATGGATTTCGCGCGCACCAGCTTCACGAAGCATTCGAACAATGGCGCGTTGGGTATTTCCACGAACGATGGAATCATCAACAACGACAATTTTTTTTCCTTCGATAACTTCTCGCAATGGATTGAGCTTGAGCCGTATACCTAATTGTCGAATAGTTTGACTCGGTTGAATAAAAGTACGGCCGACATAAGAATTTTTTACAAGCCCAGAACCATAAGGAATTCCGGATGCGCGTGCATATCCCACTGCTGCTGGTGTACCCGATTCTGGTACGGGGATAATCAAGTCTGCATCGGCTGGATGCTCTTTTGCCAACTGTTCGCCAATCGCAACTCGAGTGATATGAACTCCTCTATTCGCGATAGTTGTGTCAGGTCGTGCAAGGTAGACATATTCAAAGAGACACCCTTTTGGCTCTGGTTGAGCCCAGCGATAAGTACGCAATCCATTCTCATCAATTGCAATAAATTCACCCGGTTCGACTTCACGAATAAATGAAGCGCCGACAATATCCAGCGCTGCTGTTTCCGAAGCGACAACCCAACCGCGTTCTAATTTTCCAATAACAAGTGGTCTAACTCCATTGCGATCCCGGGCCGCATACAGCGTCTGTTCATCCATAAAAACTAATGAGAATGCTCCTTCTAACATCGGAAGCACTTCGAGAACGCTCGCATCAAAATTTTTCGATTGATGTCCGGCAAGCAACGCAGTCATAATTTCGGTATCTGTTGTAGCGCCACGACCCTCTGCATGTTGATCTGGAAATTCGCGAGCTACTCGCTCTGCAAGTTCACCTGTGTTGGTGAGGTTCCCATTATGTGCCAATGCGAGTGAACCATGGTCGGTAGAACGAATAGTCGGTTGCGCATTAATCCAGGTACTTGATCCAGTTGTCGAATATCGACAATGTCCAATCGCAAGTTTTCCTGTTAATGATGCGAGATCTGATTCAGTAAATACCTGCGACACAAGGCCCATGTCTTTGAAGATAACAATGCGATCGCCATCCGATGTTGCAATTCCAGCGGATTCTTGACCGCGATGTTGGAGCGCATAAAGTCCATAAAAAGTTAACTTCGCAACTTCTTCGCCTGGCGCCCAGACGCCGAAAACACCACACGCATCTTGCGGCCCTTTTTCCCCAACAAACATCTCGTGAGTGAGACGTCCATCAGGTCGGCGAGCCATATCGAGATCCTATCTATCCAAAAAGTTTCTTGAAAACCTCGGTATAAGCGGACTTTAATTCATCGAGCGGGATTACAACTGTGTTCACTTTAAGTGAATTTCCACCAGTGCTACCAATTTTACGAATCTCTACATTTTTACTCTCTGAAAGTTCTCGCAATTTTTCGCTGTCAGTAGGATCAATTGCAATAAGAACTCTTCCGGGAGTTTCTGACAGCAATTCTTCACCAGGATTTTCTAGGGAAATTTCCACGCCAATTTTTTTACGTAGTGACATTTCAGTTAATGAAGCAACTAGTCCTCCCAAAGATAGATCATGAGCGGCTGAGAAAATATTTTGGCCGGCCAATAAAAATTCTATAAGCCTGCCTTCATGTGCAAGATCTGCCTGCGGCACCTGACCACCTCGTTCACCATGCATGTATGCCCATTCGCTTCCCGCCAGAGTTATCTCTCGACGGCCAACAAGGTAAATATCTAAACCGGTTCGGGGAAATCCTTGTTGTGTTCGTGTGCGAACATCGGAAATCACTCCGAGAGTTCCAATAATTGGGGTAGGCAAAATTGCTACATCGCCAGTTTGGTTATAAAACGAAACATTCCCGCCGGTAACTGGAAGTCCTAGTTCTAAACACGCATCGGCGAGCCCGCGAACACTTTCGG
>CAZQWU010000035.1:6339-10562 GCA_964597305.1 uncultured Bifidobacterium sp. | reverse complement strand
ACTCGATCTAAATGTATTTCCATTCCCCCCGTGCCGGCCGATGCTAATTCACTCGTTGCACAGGAAAGACCCGCGCCACCTAAATCTTGAATTCCCACTACAAGATCTTCGTGAAAAATTTCCAGTGAACATTCAATGAGAACTTTCTCAGTAAAGGGATCTCCCACCTGAACACTTGGTCTCTTTGTGGGACCAGAACTTCCAAACGTTTCACTCGCTAAAACAGAAACGCCACCTATTCCATCGCCACCAGTTTTTGCGCCGTAAAGAACGACAAGATTTCCAACACCTGCCGCTTTTGCCAACTTGATATCGGAGTGCTTCATCACGCCTACGCAGAGTGCATTTACTAAAGGATTTCCGGCGTAGGTTTCGTCAAAGACAATTTCACCACCAATATTGGGAAGTCCTAAACAATTTCCGTAACCGCCGATACCTGCAACGACGCCAGTCAGAACTCGGCGAGTATCTGGCGCATCTGCTCGACCAAATCTCAGCGGGTCCATCACAGCGATGGGACGAGCACCCATCGTCAAGATGTCACGGACTATCCCACCAACTCCAGTAGCTGCGCCTTGATAAGGCTCAATAAAAGATGGGTGATTATGTGATTCTATTTTGAAGGTCACTGCATAACCTTGACCAATATCAACGACGCCAGCGTTTTCACCGATTCCAACAAGGAGAGCTTCCGAGCGTGGCGCTTTTTCACCAAATTGTTTTAAATGAATCTTGGAGGATTTATAGGAGCAATGTTCACTCCACATAACTGAGTACATCGCTAATTCACTCGATGTAGGTCGTCGATTTAAAATTTCTCTGATTCGTAAATATTCATCTTCTTTTAAACCTAATTCATGAAATGGCTGTTTTTGGTCAGGAGTTTTTTTGGCGAGTTCAACTGTATCGATTGTCATTGCGAAACCAACGATTCCACGATTGAAGTAAAGAACTTCAAACCGTCTTCACTTGGCCCTGTTAATGAATCAATAGCATGCTCTGGATGTGGCATGAGCCCAACGACATTACCTCGGTTATTTGTAATTCCCGCGATTAAATGACGAGATCCGTTGGGATTCTCACCGCTATATCTCGCGACCACTCGACCATCGTTTTCTAGCATGGCAAGCGTCGAATCATCACACTGGAATGATCCTTCACCATTCTTAAGAGGAATAGTAATTTTTTCACCGTGAGAAAATGTATGAGTCCATACTGTTGCATTATTTTCAATCACCACTTCTTGTGGACGACATAAAAAGTGAAGATCTTTATTTCGGGTTAATGCGCCAGGAAGTAGGTGAGATTCGCAGAGAATTTGAAAACCATTACAAATTCCGAGAACCGGAAAACCATGTTCTGCCGCTGTAATGACGCTGGACATTATGGGTGCGAATCGAGCGATCGCTCCACAGCGGAGATAATCGCCATAAGAAAACCCACCAGGAAGTACAACCGCAGATACTTCCTTTAGATCATCTGAGCCATGCCACAGTGCAACTGGAGTAGCACCTGCATATTCGATCGCTCGTGCGGCATCACGGTCATCAAGTGATCCAGGAAAAGTGATGACCCCGATTTTCATTATTAGTTTTCAAGCCTAACTGTGAAAGATTCAATCACGGTATTTGCCAACAAAGTCTCTGCCGCTCGTTCAATTTCCTTTACTTGTTCAACGGTGGGAATACCTGAAGTAGAAATTTCAAATCTTTTTCCCTGTCGAACTCCGGTGACGAAATTGAAACCAAGACGATGTAGCGCTGCTGCGACTGCATCTCCTTGAGGGTCGAGAATCTCTTCTTTCAGTAAGACTTCAACAATAATCTTTGCCATTGATTCTCCCCTACGCGAATTTCTTTCCCGTGATCAATTCATACGCTGCGATGTAACGATCGCGCGTTTTTTCGACAACATCGTCGGGTAATTCTGGTGGAGGACTCTTGCGATCCCACCCTGAATTTACTAGCCAATCGCGGACAAATTGCTTATCAAAGGATGCCTGCGCGCCGCCTGGATTCCACGCATTGGCATCCCAGAAGCGGGAAGAGTCAGGGGTTAAGACTTCATCACCTAACCGAATCTCGCCATGGTGGTCTCTGCCAAATTCGAATTTGGAATCTGCTAACAAGATTCCACGTGACCTCGTGTAATCTCTCGCTTTTTCATAAATAGTTAAGGATATATCTCGTAAGTTCTGCGCATCTTCGATGCCAATAATTTCAGTAGCCCGCACAAATGAAATGTTTTCATCGTGATCACCCAACTCAGCTTTTGTGGCCGGTGTGAAAATTGATTGGGGTAGTTCACTGCCATCACGCAAACCTGGTGGCAGTGGATTTCCACAGACGCTCTGCTCATTTTGGTATTCCGCCCAGCCAGAACCTGTCAAATAGCCACGTGCGACACATTCTATGGGGAACATATGTAATGGATAAGCGATAACCGCTCGCCCTTTTACAGAATCAGGAACGTCAAGTGATTTCACATGATGTGGAAAAACGTCACTAAAAAAATCAAACCAAAAGAGAGAGATCTGGGTAAGAATTTTTCCTTTATCGGGGATTACTGTGGGTAGTACGAAGTCAAAGGCGGATATTCGATCCGATGCAACGATGAGATAGTCGCCATCCTTATTGGTAAAGAGATCACGAACTTTGCCACTGCGAAGATGTTTCCAGCCAGGAAATTCCATCGAACTATCGAATTGTTGCTGGACGATATTGAGCTGCTTCTGGATTTTTTGCTGTGATCACTTCGATGCGTTTTACAACACGACGAACTTGCCCAACAGCATCACCAGTAAATTCAATAGGTGCTGCCAATAGTTCTTTTAATGTTTTTCCATCAAGTGGAATACGTGTATCTGATGCCAAATTCTCGAGCATTGAATTGGGTTTACCTGCGCGGATATCAAGCGCCGCTTTCACCGCATGTTCTTTAATTATTTCATGGGCAACTTCGCGACCAATACCAGCTTTTACCGCAGCCATTAGAATTTTCGTCGTGGCAAGGAACGGTAAGTATCGTTCAATCTCATTTGCAATTACCTCTGGAAAAGCGCCAAACTCACTTAAGACAGTCAATATGGTTTCCATTAATCCATCAAACGCATAGAAAGCATCGGGTAGCGCAATGCGTCGCACGACGCTACAAGAAACATCGCCCTCATTCCATTGATCGCCACTGAGTTCACTCACCATTGATGCATAACCACGTAAAACTATTGCTAATCCGTTTACTCTTTCACATGAACGAGTATTCATTTTGTGGGGCATGGCTGACGATCCAACTTGCCCTTCTTTAAAACCTTCGGTGACTAATTCGGCTCCCGCCATAAGACGAATCGATGTTGCAAGAGATGAAGGCGATGCCGCTAATTGAACGAGTGTGGTGACAACATCGAAATCAAATGATCGTGGATAAATCTGTCCGGTTGAATCAAGTACTCGTGAAAAACCCAATTCTTGTGCAATTGCGTGTTCAAGTTTTTCCTGTGCGTCTGACCCCAGTAAATCAACAGAATCTTGCGCAGTTCCCACTGGACCTTTTACGCCACGCATCGGAAAACGGTGAATTAAATTTTCAAGTCGCTCATAGGCAAAGAGCAGTTCTTCCGCAGCGCTAGCAAAACGTTTCCCGAGCGTTGTAATTTGTGCAGGCACATTATGAGATCTGCCGGCAATCGGAAGTTGTTGATACTCGACTGCTTTCTCGCCAAGCGTCGCCAGTAATGCGACTACTCGATGTTTCACAATGTCTAAAGAACTTTTAATTTGCCACGCTTCGATATTTTCTGTGAGATCACGACTTGTCATCCCGGTATGAATTGCTTCATGCCCCGCTAGTGAATTAAATTCTTCTATACGAGCCTTAACATCGTGCCTCAACGACTTTTCTCGCTTATCGATTGACTCAAAATTAACGTCATTGATAACTTTTTCATAGTCAGAAATAACATTTGATGCAATTGGATGGCCAAGAGATGATTGTGCCCGCATTACCGCGATCCATAATTTTCGCTCCGCAATGATCTTTGCCTGCGGCGACCAAATTTCTCGCATTGCATGCGATGCATATCGATGAGCGAGGACGTTCACTGCGTAATTCTCTCCCATTTATCCTCGCTTCTCTACCGCTGCGGCTTTTCGGGCAATATCACGTCGATAAAAACTACCCGGCAATGAAATATCTGCGATCGTCCTATAGGCATTGGCTCGCGCAGT
>CAZQWU010000035.1:0-6239 GCA_964597305.1 uncultured Bifidobacterium sp. | reverse complement strand
ATCGTGGCAATAAAACCTGCGTCTCCGGATCACCAAACCTTGCATTAAATTCGATTACTTTTATTCCGTTTTTTGTTAATGCAAGCCCGGCATATAACAATCCAACAAAAGGAGTTCCTCGTTTGTATAACGTATCAATCGTCGGTTGTAACACCTTATTTAAAGTTTCGGTTTCAATAGTTACTGGAGCCCATGGAAGTGGTGAATAGGCACCCATACCGCCAGTGTTTGGTCCCTCATCATTGTCAAATGCTCTTTTAAAATCTTGTGCTGGTTGCATAGAAATAACATGGACACCATCGCTAATACCAAAAAGTGAAATCTCAGGGCCATCAAGATATTCTTCAATGACAACCTGTTTGGCTTGTAGCGCATGTGCAAGCGCTAAATCTCTATTTTCTGTTACAACAACGCCTTTACCAGAGGCAAGCCCATCATGTTTGACGACATAGGGAGCACCAAAATAATTAAGCGCTTTTTCAATTTCAGCTTGTGTGTTGCAGGTTATTGATTCCGCAGTAGGAACTCCCGCTTCCTTCATAATTTTCTTGGCGAAATCTTTTGAACCTTCAAGTTGTGCTGCCGCCGTCGAAGGTCCAAAGCACGGTATCGCCATTTCATGTAATAAATCAGCCAAACCGTGTACGAGTGGCGCCTCAGGTCCTACAACAACCAGATCGACCTGTAATTCTTTTGCCAATGTGGCAATTCCATTAATGTCTTCAGTTGCAACATTATGAAGTTGAGCAAATTTACCTATCCCGGGATTGCCCGGTGCGCAATGTAATGCTTTTAACGTGGGATCTTGAGTAAGTGCCTTCGCGAGTGCGTGCTCTCTGCCGCCGCTACCCACGAGAAGGATTTTCATTTCTAGCGAGATCCGCCTTCTGATTGCCACGCGCTCCACGAAGAGGTAATCATGTCGCGAAGAGTTTTTTTCGGTTGCCATCCCAAGTGATCTGAAATTTTCGCAATTGACGCAACAAGTTTTGGTGAGTCACCTGCGCGGCGTGGACCCAATATTGGATTAAGTTTCTTTCCCATCGCTATTTCTATTTCAGTAATTACTTCTGAAACCGAGAAACCATTTCCGGAGCCGACGTTATATATTTCATCAATCTGAGACTTTTCAACGGCTTTCAACGCAACGATATGTGCGAGTGCCAAGTCTGAGACATGGATGTAATCACGGATACACGTACCATCGGGAGTCGGGTAATCCGTGCCATAGATTTCAGGACGCTCTCCCTGCGATATCGCCAAAAATACTTTTGGAACTAAATTATCTCGAGAGTTATCTCCCATCACATCGGAACCTGATCCTGCAACATTGAAGTAACGAAGAGATACCGAGGAAAAACCTTCTGCTGCACTAACGCTTGAGATGAGTTGCTCAGCGAGCAACTTTGTTGCACCGTAGGGCGAGAGTGGAACTGTCGGATCTAGTTCAGTAATTGCTGCCTTTTCACTCGGTGAATACACCGCAGCAGTTGATGAGAAGACGATCTTTTTTACTCCAGCGGATTTCATCGCCGTCAGGATATTTAATGTGCCACCAAAATTATTTTCATAATATTTCAATGGGTTTTCCACTGATTCACCCACCGCTTTTTTAGCCGCAAGATGGATTACTGAGTCAATTCCCACCATCGCCTTAATGAGGGATGATTTATCAAGAACATCTGCAGTGACAACATCTTTAAATTGAGTAATGCGACGCTTTAAGCCATTGGAAAAATCATCATATATACGAACTTCATAGCCTGCCTTAACAAGCTCTTCACAAACATGTGCTCCGATATATCCCGCACCGCCAACGACAAGAACTCTCATGAAATAAATTCTTTCATCACAATAGTTTCTTCTCGACCTGGGCCAACTCCAATGGCACTCATGGGAGCTCCAGAAATTTGTTCGAGGAATTTGACATAGCTTTGAGCGTTGGCAGGTAAATCAGAAATTTTTCGCGCATGTGAAATGCTCTCGCGCCAGCCTGGTAAATACTCATAAATTGGTTTTGCGTGATGAAAATCAGTTTGTGACGATGGAAGTTCTTCAACTCGTTTTCCATCAATCTCATAAGCAACACAGACTGGGATTTTCTCCCACCCAGTGAGTACATCGAGTTTGGTGAGGAAAAAATCCGTTAACCCATTTACTCGAACTGCATATCGTGCAATCGGAGCATCAAACCAGCCACAGCGACGAGCTCGACCGGTTGTTACACCAATTTCACCGCCAATAGTTCGCAATTTCTCGCCATCCTCATCAAAGAGCTCTGTGGGAAATGGCCCTGATCCAACGCGAGTTGTATACGCCTTCACGATTCCAATAACACGATGTATTCGTGTCGGACCTATACCTGAACCAGTGCATGCGCCACCTGACGTTGGATTAGATGACGTAACGAAGGGATACGTTCCATGATCAACATCAAGTAACGTTCCTTGAGAACCTTCTAACAAAATATTTTTTCCCTCATCAAGTGCTTGATTGAGTAACAGCGAAGTATCACAAACATATGGCGCAAGAATTTCGGCGTATCCTAAATACTCGTTAACCACATCATCTACTTCAAGTCCTTTGCGATTAAAAACTTTAATTAATACCTGATTCTTATCGCGAAGCGCACCTTCAATTTTCTGGCGAAGAATCGATGGATCGAAGAGATCTTGGATTCGTATGCCGATGCGGTTGATCTTGTCTGCATAAGCAGGACCGATACCTCGTCCGGTTGTGCCAATTTTCGAGTTACCGAGAAATCTCTCTGAAACTTTATCGATCGTTCGGTGGTAAGGCGTAATCAAGTGAGCATTGGTACTAATTTTTAGTTTCGAAGTATTAATTCCACGTTCATTTAATCCCTTAATTTCTTCCAAAAGAACACCAGGATCTATGACAACGCCATTGCCGATTACAGGAACGACATTTGGCGACAGAATTCCTGAAGGCAATAAATGAAGTGCATATTTTTGATCACCAATGACTACGGTATGGCCCGCATTGTTTCCGCCTTGATATCGAACGACATAATCGACTCGATCGCCAAGTAAATCGGTTGCTTTACCTTTACCTTCATCGCCCCATTGCGCACCGAGTAGAACTATCGCTGGCATTTATTTCTCCCGAGTTAGATCGCGTGTAAATCTCTGGAAGCGCTTCTCTGGGCCGGCCCGAGGCTTACGGCATATCCCACCATATTTAGCGACCGCTATCAAAACAGCGCGCTCAACTGGCTTTTCAACACTTAAGATTCGGCCTCACTTCTACATACCCCAAATATTGAGGAGCTGGCGAATCAGATAGGAGGCAATAGATTTCAGCGAAGGCGAGTGAAGAAATTTCATCATGGTCTCAATAAGTCCTGATCCATAATTAACTATTGGTTGATACATGTTCTCTCCGTTTCATTTTCTGTGATGGTGAATTTTCGCTATGAAACCGAACGAAAATTTCTCGTTGAAACGCTAGTGTGGAAAAGCGCTCACTGGTAATCTCGCTCAACATGAATGACGGAAAAATTCCTACTTCTCACGATTCAATTGAAAATCTTGGGCACGAAGAGCGAACTTTTTCTCCGTCAATTTCCTTTGCGAAAAATGCAAATGCGAAGAATGAACTTTATGATGAAGCAGAGCGCGATAGATTAGCATTTTGGGAAAAGCAAGCTAAAAGACTTCATTGGGACAAACCATGGTCACAAGTTTTGAAATGGAACGTTCCATTTGCGCAATGGTTCGTTGATGGAAAATTAAATGCTTCATATAACTGCCTTGATCGACACGTTCTCGAAGGGCGAGGCAATCGCGTTGCATTTTATTTTGAAGGTGAACCAGGCGATACTCGAACAATTACATATGCTGATTTACTCATCGAGGTAAAAAAAGCAGCAAATGCTCTTATCTCCCTTGGGATTTCCGCAGGAGATCGAGTTGCCATATATATGCCGATGATTCCTGAAGCTGCTGTGGCCATGTTGGCGTGCGCGCGCATTGGTGCAGCCCATTCGGTGATATTTGGAGGTTTTTCTGCAGATTCGTTGCTTTCACGAATTCAAGATGCCGATGCGAAATTAGTTATTACTGCTGACGGTGGGTATCGAAAAGGCGCAGCCTTTGCCCTAAAGCCAGCCGTAGACGAAGCGCTTCGAGGATCACATAACGTTAAGAAAGTTCTTGTCGTCAAACGAACTGGCCAAGAAACTTCATGGGATCCAACACGAGATATCTGGTGGCACGATCTCGTCAACAACCAAACTGCTGAACATGTAGCCCAACCTTTTGATAGCGAGCACGTGCTCTTTATTCTTTACACCTCCGGGACTACCGCTAAACCCAAAGGAATTTTTCACACGACAGGCGGATATCTCACTCAAGCTGCATTCACTCACCATGCAGTTTTTGATCTTAAGCCGGAAACTGATGTGTATTGGTGCACCGCCGATGTTGGTTGGGTAACGGGTCATTCTTATGTGGTGTATGGCCCACTCATTAATGGTGCTACTCAAGTCATGTATGAAGGAACTCCCGATACTCCACATAAAGGAAGAATTTTCGAAATCGTTGCCAAATATGGAGTGACAATCCTTTATACCGCACCAACACTCATTAGAACATGGATGAAATGGGGTGATGAATTTCCAAATGCTCACAATCTTTCGTCACTTCGTTTACTTGGCTCCGTTGGCGAACCAATTAATCCTGAAGCGTGGATGTGGTATCGAGAAGTAATCGGAAAAAATAATTGTCCGATCGTTGATACCTGGTGGCAGACTGAAACTGGTGCCATCATGATTTCTCCATTACCGGGCGTAACAGCCACGAAGCCAGGATCAGCGATGCGCGCTCTTCCAGGCATCAGTGCAAAAGTAGTTGATGACAATGCACGTGAAGTTGGCAATGGTCATGGTGGCTATCTCATTCTTGATAAACCGTGGCCATCCATGCTTCGAGGTGTTTGGGGCGAACCAGCACGTTATACCGAAACATATTGGTCGCGGTTTGAAGGCTTGTACTTTGCTGGTGATGGCGCAAAACTCGATAACGATGGTGCGATCTGGTTACTTGGCCGTGTTGATGATGTTATGAATGTATCAGGGCATCGAATTTCTACGACCGAAGTCGAATCTGCTCTTGTTTCACATCCAGAAGTTGCTGAAGCTGCAGTCGTTGGTGCTACCGATGAACTTACCGGACAAGGAATAGTTGCCTTCGTTATCCTGCGCGGAGGAATTCCTCATACTGGTGGTGATGAACTCGTACAAATGCTTCGCAACCATGTAGCCAAGGAGATAGGACCGATTGCAAAACCTCGACAAATTATGGTTGTCCCGGAATTACCTAAAACTCGAAGTGGAAAAATTATGCGCCGTTTACTTCGAGATATTGCCGAAAATAGAGCCGTTGGAGATTCGACAACCCTTGCCGATCCCAATGTTATGAAGTTAATCGCTGAAGGTTTGGCAAGTGGAAAAACTGAAGATTAAATATTAATCCTTAAGAAATTTTGCACTAAACCTCTCATTTGCTCAATCGATCTGATTGGACCAACTTTTTCATACACAATTGCACCTTGATCATTAATAAACCACGTAACTGGTATCCCCATACCAAAAGCCGCTCGTGTGCGACCATCGTTATCAACAAGTTGTGGCCAAGTCATTCCCATTTCTGTAGCAAATTTGGCACCATCAACAGAGGCGCGTTCTTCTACATCTATGCCGACAAGTTGTATTTGTCCTTGATTGAGCTCAGCAAACTCTTTAAATATAGGAATTTCTTCTTTGCAAGGCGCGCACCAACTTGCCCAGGCATTGATGATTGCTGGTCCTTTTATTTCATTAAGCTTGATTTGACTCTTTCCATCAGAACATGGAAGTTCTATTTTGAGAATCGGAACTGACGAACCTTCCTGTTTTGCGATTGAGTCACAGGATATATAAGTGATCTGGGTTGTCGATTTCGGTGTACTGCATCCCGTTGCAATCAATACAAGAAATACAAGAAGAGAAAATCTTTTCATCGAAAATCAGCTTCGGTCTTCACGCGTTTCATCGCATTAATTTTATCCATTTCACCGATGCCATACGATGGACAAAGTTTTGCAAGCGGACATGCTCCGCAGGCGGGTCTCTGTGAGTGACATATTCGACGACCATGCCAAATAATTCGCTGTGAAAGATTTGTCCATTCCTTTTCAGGAATTAATTGTGAAACTTCCTGCTCGACTTTCACTGGATC
>CAZQWU010000034.1:5528-14386 GCA_964597305.1 uncultured Bifidobacterium sp. | reverse complement strand
CGCCAGTCTTTCCGTTCTCATACCGATCTAAGCTCTTCCCAAACGGGTCTTGCTAGCAAGCGGGTACTGATAAGCGTTGGACTAGTGCTCAGCCTACTCTGAGAAATGAACCTTTCTGACCGCGTGTTTATTGCCTATACCGATACGCACAAACTTCAGGTAGTGTCGCAGCCAGGCTCGCCACTGAGAGATGGACTGGGGAAGGTCACATCTATCGGTGTCCTTGAAGGAGCCTTCTATGAACGTACTCACCTCGAGCTCATCGGGAATTGCCCATGGCTTGCTGACTATCCATGCCGCGCCGCAATCTCTCTGCGCCCATATTGATTGGTCAATATCGGATGTCTTTGGCCAACCATTTCGCGGTGATTGGAAAAAACAACCACTGAAAATTGGCCACTATCGTTTGGAAATTCCTTGGCAAGGAAAAGCCGGGGCAGCAGCCAGGCTGGCCAGCACGTTGGCTGGTTGGGAGTTTCTCTATTTTGAAATAACTCAGGCAGCTGCACTTGGAAGTGAAGGGGAGTTTTACCGCTTTACTCCACAATTAAAAATGCATCACTCGACAATAAATTCCTTTGGCGAGATTGTCGTCTCAGAAAATCAAATTCTCACATCGATCTCACAGTGTCGAGAGCCAGCACTTGTTCAAGAAAAAATGCGTGAGTTACTTGGGACAAGTTGGGAAGATGAACTTGAGCCATTTCGTATCGCTTTGCGAGAAAACGAACTCGATTTTGAAGATAAGATGTCGGTATGAATTCAGAACGCAGATGGTTTATCACGATCATTGCCGCAACAGCAATACTTTCCTCTTCACTTGGTGCGGGGCTGGCAAAGGTTGGTAGTGGGTTCGCCTCTCGGGCCGGCGATGGCATCACCGTAACCGGAAGCGCCAAAGTTACAGCAACAGCTGATAAGACAGTATGGACGTTAAATTCACAAGCATCTGCGCCATCTCAATCTTCTTCAGTGACAAAAGTTGAAGACGGAATTTCAGCGCTTAAGAACTATCTCATTAAAGGTGGAGTTCCTACCGACGCGATTGAACTTGGTGCAGTTTCAACTTATCCCAATTATGAGTATGTCAATGGAAATGCAACAGGACGAGTGCTGAGTTATCAAGGAAATCGAACGCTCACGGTGCGTTCAACCGATGTCGCGCTCGTTAAGAAACTCAGCGATGGTATTGGTTCTCTTTTGCAAACTGGTGTCAATATTTCCAATTATGGACCAAACTATTATGTTTCAAATCTAGCTGAACTTCGACCAGATCTCCTTGCCGCAGCGATGAAGGATGCCAAGGTGAGAGCTGAAGCGATCATGAAATCGACAGGTGGAAAATTAGGTAATCCTTTGACCGTGAAAAGCGGACCGACACAAGTGACATCGCCAGATTCCACCGATACCGCTGCCGGTGGTTATTACGACACCACCACCATTGATAAATCCATTTCGATTACGGTAACGGTGCTCTTTAAAACTAAGTAAGTAACGTTGTCGATAATTGCCAAAATAATAATTTCGGAACTAGCAATTACAACGGGATATTGCCGTGGTTTCCTCGCCCTTGGGGAGCTTGCGATATCGCCTGGGCAAGTGCAGTTCGAGTTACCGTTGGTTCAATAATTTCATCAACCACACCTATTTCAATGGCACGTGCAACGCCACCAGAAATTTTCTCATGTTCTGCAGCAAGCTCTAGTTCCATCGCTTCACGTTGTTCATCGGGAACATCGGCGAGTAATCGTCGATGGAGGATTCGAATTGCTGCAACTGCGCCCATAACGGCTACCTCGGCCGTTGGCCACGCAAATACTTTTGTTGCTCCGAGCGATCTCGAATTCATTGCAATATATGCGCCACCGTACGCTTTTCTTGTAACAAGTGTTACCCGGGGAACAACACATTCGCCAAAAGCATGGAGCAATTTTGCGCCACGCCTGACAACGCCATCCCACTCTTGACCAACGCCTGGTAAATATCCAGGGACATCAACTAAAACTAATAGCGGAATACCAAACGAATCACACATCCGAACAAATCGAGCAGCCTTTTCAGCCGAAGAAGAATCTAAGCAACCGCCAAGTCGCAACGGATTATTTGCAACAACGCCAATAGTTCGACCGCCGAGTCGACCTAATGCAATAACAATATTCGGCGCCCATTTAGGAAAAAGTTCTTGAAATTCTGAATCTTTATCGAGCACTCCTTCGACAAGCGGATGAACGTCATAGGCGCGCTTGCTTGAATCAGGTAGAAGTTTTGAAAGATCGATTTCTGAAATTGTTGATGAAAATGTCCCTTGATTTCCCAGCAATGATGCAAGGTTTCTCGTTCTCTCATACGACTCGTCTTCCGATTCGGTCACGACATGAACAACACCGGATCGTCTGCCATGAGGTTCAGGTCCACCTAACCGAGCCATATCGACATTTTCACCAGTGACCGAACGAACTACATCGGGACCGGTGACAAAAATTCTTCCTTCCGGACCAAGGATGACAATGTCGGTGAGCGAAGGTCCATAAGCACCGCCACCGGCAGCAGGACCTACAACAAGTGAAAGTTGTGGAATTTTCCCGCTCGCAGAAATCATTGCGTGAAAAACTCGACCGAATGCATGAAGCGAGAGAACGCCTTCGCGAAGTCGTGCGCCACCAGAGTGCCAAATGCCAATGATGGGAGTTTCATTTTTTCGTGCATAGTCATACGCAGTGCAAATAACGTCAGCCCCAGCGCTACCCATAGCGCCACCTTGAATAGTCGCATCTGTACAAAAAACAGTCACTGCGACTCCATGGATTTTTCCAGAAGCTGCGAGCATGCCTGAATCATTGCGCTCTGTAATGGCAGTAAACGTATTTTTATCTAAGAGTTTTTCAATCCGTAATTGCGGATCACGAGCATCACCTGTCATATCGTGGCTATTCAAAAGATTTCATCGCGAGAACAACATTATGTCCGCCGAATCCAAAGGAATCATTGAGAGCAGCAATCGGACCTGCTGGCAGAGGTCGCGGCGTTTCGCGCACAACATTTATTGTGACTTCAGGATCAAGATTTTCAATATTGATTGAGGGTGGCGCAATACGATGATGAAGCGCGAGGACTACAAAAATTGATTCAATTGCCCCTGCGCCGCCGAGGAGATGTCCTGTCATAGATTTTGTAGCAGATACAGCAACGTGTGAAGCATCTTTACCCAGTGCTTTTTCGAGCGCTTTCGCTTCCGCCACATCACCTGCAGGTGTAGATGTTGCATGGGCATTGAGATGGACTATCTCACCTGGCGTTAATTCTGCATCGGCAAGTGCTAATGCAATTGCGCGAGTAACACCTGATCCATCCGGATCTGGCGCTGCGATGTGATATCCATCTGAAGTTAAACCTTGACCTGCAATTTCTGCGTAAATTTTTGCACCGCGTGCCTTGGCATGCTCTAACTCTTCAAGAATAAGAATTCCGCCACCTTCACCAAGTACAAAGCCATCGCGATTGACGTCATAAGGTCGAGATGCTTTCTCAGGTTCATCGTTGCGCGTTGAAAGAGCTTTCATGGATGCAAACCCCGCCATAGGTAAAGCATGAATCGCTGCTTCAACTCCACCAGCAACAATGATGTCTGCGCGATTAGCTCGAATCATTTCAAGGGCATAGCCCACTGCTTCTGCGCCTGATGCACAGGCGCTTACTGGAGTGTGAACGCCAGCCCGCGCACCGAGTTCAAGTCCAACATTTGCAGCTGGCCCATTGGGCATCAACATCGGAACGGTATGAGGGCTTACAAGCCGAGCACCTTTATTCTTTAATGTGTCATAAGAATCAAGCAACGTAATCACGCCACCAATTCCGGAGGCGATGACTACGCCAAGGCGCTCTTTAGCGATATCAGGCGAGCCTGCATCACGCCATGCTTCGCGCGATGCAATTAATGCAAATTGTTCCGAACGATCTAGTCGCCGCATTTCTACTCGGTCCATTACTTCACTCGGTTCAACTGCTACTGGCGCGCCAATAGATACATTGAGTTGTGAAGTAATCTCAGCTGGCAGAGTTCGTACACCACTTTTACCAGCAATCAGATTGGACCAGGTTGTGTTTACATCTCCACCAAGTGGAGTGGTTGCACCTAATCCAGTAACGACAACGCGACGACGTGCCATATTAATTATCTATTTCGCCTGGGAAACGATGAAATTCACTGCATCGCCAACAGTCTTGAGCTCGGTTACTTGTTCATCAGGAATCTTCACGCCAAATCGTTCTTCGGCAGCAACGACAACTTCAACCATGCTCAATGAATCTACATCGAGATCATCGGTGAAGTTTTTTCCCATTTCAATTGATGAAGCCGGGATACCCGCAACCTCTTCAACGATCTCTTTTATTCCTGCAAGTACTGCATCCTGTGTCAGTGCCATTATCTTTTCTTTCTCTTTTCTCTCGTGTCGATGTTATTTCTTTGGTGCCGGTGGAAGCTCTATTGCTTGCGCCGCATAGACCAACCCTGCACCAAATCCGATAATAAGAGCTGATTTTCCATGAAGATCGGGTCTTTCACGCAGAAGCGCGTCCATGGCAATCGGCACAGATGCCGCTGAAGTATTTCCCGATACGCGCACATCTCGTGCAATCGCGACTGATTCCGGAAGTTTCATCGATTTTGCCATCGCATCAATGATGCGCATGTTTGCTTGGTGGGGAATAAAAGCAGCGAGCGTTTCCGGTGTTAGTCCAGCAGCGTCAAGTGCTTTGAGCGCGACAGGGGCCATTTGATAAACAGCCCATCGAAATACTGTTTGTCCTTGCATAGAAATGTCTGGCCAACCAACCGAACCCGGTGCTTTCAAATCAATCCACGATGGCGTCATCAAGATTGCATCACGCGATTGTGCATCTGATCCCCAGATCATCGGACCAATTCCTGCGCTCGCAGATTTACCAATGACAACTGCGCCTGCACCATCAGCAAAAATAAAAGCAGTTCCTCGATCATCTGGATCTGTAAAGTCTGATAATTTTTCAACACCAACAACAAGTACGTTGTGCGCCGTTCCACTTCGAATAATGTCGGCGGCAAGTCCTACTCCGTAGCAGAACCCCGCGCACGCTGCAGATATATCAAAAGCAGCGGCATGGGGATTACCAAGTTTCATTATTAATTCAGTTGCAGCGCTCGGAGTTTGGAATGGGTAGGTAATCGTTGCGACAATGACAGCATCGATATCGTTTATCGTGAGACCGGATCGATCGAGCGCTTGTTGGCTTGCAGCAACAGCCATTGAAATTACCGATTCATCAGGACCGGCAAATCGACGTGACTCAATTCCAGAGCGTTCACGAATCCATTCATCAGAGGAATCAATTCGGTCGACGATTTCTGAGTTAGGAATTATTCGATGTGGCCGATACGCACCAACCCCAAGAATGCGTGAATGCGATTGTGCAACGGGGAAATTTAATGTCATGCGTGATGTCCTTGTGGGTGTAAACGCACGAGTGGTTGTCCGGGTGCTACCGGATCATTTTCTTCGGCTAAGAATTCGATCACAGTACCGCCATGTTCAGCAATTAATTCAACGCTTTCCCGGCGGTTTTCAACAACGCCAACAACAGCGCCAGGTTTAAGGTGGGCACCCAATTCAATTCCCGTATGTTTAAAAGTTCCACTGAGTGGTGCGACAACTAATCGCCATGTAGGGTGATCATTGAGCGCGCTGGGTACGCCATGTTGCGCTACGAGTTCGAGCGCGGCTGGAATATCGTCAGGGGTTTTCAGCGCCAGTGTTTGTACACCTGGCATTGCACGTTTCACCAGACCAATAAGTGTTCCTGCTGGCGGCACTTCAATCACCGCGGTTACTCCAAGATCCACCATAGTTTCCATACAGAGATCCCAACGAACCGGATGAGCAATCTGTCCCACAATGCGATCGAGAACTTCACGACCATGATGAACTACTGCACCATCTTTATTTGATAGCAATCGAGTTCGTGGATCGCGGACTGTTACCGAGCGAGAAAGTAGCTGCAATCGTTCAACCGCAGATGACATATAGTGAGTGTGAAATGCGCCTGCAACGGCGAGAGAACGCACACGTGCGCCTTCCGGTACCTTCTCAGATAATTTTTCTAGCGCTTCTAATTCACCTGCGGCAACAATTTGGCCACCGCCATTGTCATTTGCCGCTGTTAACCCTAATTGAGCTATTGCTGCGAGAACTCCTTCTCGATCTCCACCAAGAACTGCAGACATTCCAGTTTTCACTAATCGCGATGCATGTGCCATCGCTTTACCACGTTCTCGAACCAGAACCATTGCGCTTTCTGCAGTAATTGCTCGAGCGCCAGCAGCGGCAGTTAATTCGCCTACCGAGTGGCCAGCAGTAACTGCGACTTTATTAAACGCATCAGATGGGTGCGGAAAAAGAGAAAGTGCACCTACTAAACCGGCAGCTACGATCAAAGGCTGCGCATATGCAGTGTCTTTGATCTCCTCACTATCGGCAGTAGTTCCAAGTCGGATTAGATCGAGATCGGCGACTGCGGACCACCACTCCAAGAGCTCACGTACGCGGGGAATTTCCACCCACGGGGCGAGGAATCCGGGGGTTTGTGAACCTTGGCCCGGGGCAACGATGGCAAGCACTGGCAGATTTTAGGGCTGACCATGCCGTACTACCGAGTACCCGATGGAGATGTGAGATGTGAACTCATCAGTAACATAGCGATGTGAAAATCGCCGTCTGTATTAAACAAGTTCCTGATTCGTGGGCTGAGAAGAAAATGGTGAACGGTCTTCTCGATCGCGCTGGCGTTGATGCTGTACTTAATGATCTTGATGAATATGCAATTGAAGAAGCGCTGCGAATTATCGAACCGCTCAACGAAGGAAAAGAAAATCCAGAGCACACGATCACGTTAATTTCGATGGGACCAGAGAGAGCGACCGAAGCTATTCGCAAAGGTTTATCGATGGGTGCAGATGATGCAATTCTCGTTTCCGATCCAGCGTTAGCTGGTTCTGATGCGCTTGCTACGTCAAAAGTATTAGCAAAGGTGATTGAAACAGGACATTATGATCTAGTTTTCTGCGGAACAGAATCTACTGATGCGCGGATGAGTGTAATTCCGGCGATGTTGGCTGAACGATTGGGCTGGGCGCAATTGACTTTTGCTGGCTCGGTCGCAGTAGATCCAGTAGCTAAACGCGTGGAGATCGCCCGAATAACAGATCTCGGGGTGGAAACGATGAATTCACCTTTCCCTGCGATTATTAGCGTGATTGAGAAAATTAATGAACCACGTTATCCATCATTCAAAGGAATTATGGCTGCGAAAAAGAAACCCATAGAAACAAAAACTATCGCCGATCTTGGAGTCAGTGATGTAGGTCTTGCGAATGCATGGAGCATCGTTACCGAATTTAGCGCTCGACCACCTCGCGAAAAAGGAATAAAAATCGACGACACAGGTAGCGGCGGTACACAACTTGTAGAGTTTCTTGCGGAAAAGCGGTTAATATGAGTTCTGTACTTTTTCTTGTTGATCACATTGATGGCACTGTTCTTAAATCGGCTGCCGAATTAGCGACCTTTGGTAAGCGATGGGGTTCAGTTTCAGCGCTTATCCTTTGCGCACCTGGTGAAGGCTCACGTCTGAAAGATCAATTAAAGAACTCGCCGGTTGATTCACTCTTCATTGTTGAAGATAGCTCTTTTGCAAGCGCAGGAATTGCTGCGATGGTAGATGCAACGAGCCAGATTATGTCAATGAAGAGCCCCGATGCGCTTTTCATTTCATCAACTGCACGCGGTAAGGAGATCGCTGCTCGAGTTGCTGTTCGTACCGAAAGTGGTCTGATCACGGATGCCGTCGATGTCACATCAGATGGCATAGCCACCCAATCGATTTTTGGTGGCTCGTATTTGGTGAAATCAAAAATAACTCATGGAAAAGCGATTATCACCATCAGACCAAGTTCAATCGATCCTGAAAGTGTGGAAAGTTCGCCAACGAGTGAGACTCTGTCGCTATCCATAAACCCTGGAGCACACGTTGCGACAATTACTCAAGTCAAACCAGCTGTAAAAGGTGGTCGTCCCGAACTTACTGAAGCGAAAATTGTTATCTCAGGTGGGCGTGGAACTAATGGCGACTTCGCGCCAATAGAAAAACTTGCTGACACGCTCGGTGCCGCGGTAGGTGCATCACGTGCTGCGACAGATGCTGGCTGGTATCCGCATTCTCATCAAGTAGGGCAGACTGGGAAAACTGTGAGCCCACAGTTATATATTGCATGTGGGATCTCCGGAGCGATTCAACACCGTGCGGGTATGCAGACAAGTAAAACAATCGTGGCGATTAATAAAGATCCAGAAGCGCCAATTTTCGACCTCGCTGATTTTGGCGTTGTGGGCGATCTTTTTGTGGTCGTACCGCAAGCACAAGCAGCGTTGGCCGCGAAAAAATAATTACTGACTATGGCGCAGATTTACTTTGATCATGCTGCAACGACCCCTATGGTCGAGGAAGCAATCGAAGTCTTCACGCGACACGTATCAAAAATTGGAAATGCATCGAGCTTGCATAGCCATGGTCGTGAAATTCGTAAAGATGTTGAAGAGGCACGTGAATCAATTGCAGCTTTTGCCGGATGTTTACCAAGTGAAATTATATTCACTGGAAGTGGAACTGAGGCAAATAACACAGCAATTAAGGGGCTCTGGTGGAATGCGCAAAAGATTAATAAGGATAGAAAAGTAATCATTACATCTCCATTTGAACACCATGCCGTCATGGATCCCATCTATTGGCTGCACGAACATGAAGGCGCAGAAATTATTGAAGTCCCC
>CAZQWU010000034.1:0-5428 GCA_964597305.1 uncultured Bifidobacterium sp. | reverse complement strand
GGCGTTGGCGCATTGATTGTTCGACGTGGCCTTGATCTGACACCTATTCTCCATGGCGGCGGACAAGAGCGCGATATTCGAAGTGGAACTTTGAATGCACCCGGTATCGTCAGTTTCGCCGCTGCAGTGACAAAACTTTCTCAAGAATTTACCGATCGGAATGATCGTATCCGCGAACTGAAAGGTAAATTAAAAAAATTACTCACTGAAAAAGTTTCGGATATCGCTTTCAATGGTGGAACAAATGATAAAGACGCTAACACCCTTCCCAGTATCCTCAATGTAACTTTTCCAGGCGCATCTGGCGACGTACTTTTACTGTTACTTGATGCAGAGGGAATTTCTACTTCGACCGGTTCGGCGTGTAGCGCCGGCGTGCCGCAAGCGAGCCATGTTCTTCTCGCATTGGGGATTTCCGAGGAATTAGCGAAGTCGACTCTTCGATTTTCATTGGGTCATACCAGCAGTGACGCCGATGTGGAATATCTTGGTACGGTGATTAGCAAAGTTGTCGAACGCGCTCGCGCGGCAGGGTCTCGTTCATGAAACTTATAGCTGCAATGAGCGGTGGAGTTGATTCTGCAGTAGCCGCCGCTCGCGCAAAAGCTGAAGGCCATGATGTCATTGGCGTGCACTTAGCCCTTTCGAAAAATCCACAAAAATATCGATCTGGCGCCCGTGGTTGCTGCACTATTGAAGACTCGCATGATGCCAGGCGCGCGGCCGATGTCATTGGAATTCCGTTTTACATCTGGGACATGTCAGACGAATTCCATCGGAATGTCGTTGAGAACTTTCTCGCTGAATATGCCGATGGTAAGACACCAAACCCATGCTTACGGTGTAACGAAAAAATTAAATTTGAGGCAGTGCTCGATCGCGCACAAGCGATGGGATTTGATGGTGTCGTCACTGGGCACTATGCGCAAATTCGTGAGGTTAATGGTGAGCGCGCTCTATTTCGCGCCGTTG
The DNA here is from genome assembly GCA_964597305.1 of uncultured Bifidobacterium sp. Taxonomy (GTDB): domain Bacteria; phylum Actinomycetota; class Actinomycetes; order Nanopelagicales; family Nanopelagicaceae; genus UBA7398. Next base: position 4,456 of record CAZQWU010000034.1, on the reverse strand, counting down.
ACTCTGGCAAAGATCAATCGTATGTTTTAGCAGTACTCAATCGCCAACAACTGCACGGTGCATATTTTCCACTGGGCGATACTGTGAAAGATGAAGTACGAGTCGAAGCTGAGCAGCGAGGATTATCCGTTGCTCACAAACCAGATAGCCATGACATCTGTTTTGTTCCTTCGGGTAATAACGCTGGCTGGTTGCGTGATCGATTAGGAAGTACACCTGGCGATATTGTTGATGAGAATGGTCAGAAATTAGGTGAACACCAAGGTGCGTATACGTACACCATTGGTCAACGCAAAGGTCTAGGTATAACAACGCCAACTGCGTCAGGTCAGCCTCGATATGTATTAAAAGTTGAACCGAAAACAAATACCGTTGTTGTAGGTGAACATAAATCCCTTGAAGTCAAAAGCGTTGTGGGGGAAAGGCCCATTTGGTGTGGCCCTGCTCCGGAATTAAATCGTGAGTACGAAGGTTTCCTGCAAGTTCGTGCGCATGGCCAACCAATACGCTGTTCATATCAATGGAATGGCGATCATGTTATCTCTCAACTACGAGAACCACTCTTTGGCCTGGCGGCAGGTCAAGCAATGGTGATGTATGACGATGATCGAGTTGTGGGATCAGCAACTGTCATGAGTACACAATCGAGCGCTCAATGACGCCGGAACGTTCTGGCACATCTCCTCGGAAAAAGATGGCTGAACTTGCCGAAGAAATTCGTGACCATCAATTCAAATATTATGTGCTCGATAAACCTACTATTTCTGATGCGCAATTTGATGAACTCTGGAAATCGTTAGTCGCATTAGAAAATAAATATCCAGATTTACGCGATCCACATTCGCCAACACTGGATGTTGGCGGTGGTTTTGCGACAGATTTCGCACAACGCGATCACCGCGAAAAAATGATGAGCCTGGATAACGTCTTTGATGAACAAGAGTTGAGTGATTGGTTTGATCGCGTTGCTAAAGAGTCCCGTCACAACACATGGCTCTGCGAAGTGAAAGTAGATGGATTAGCGATCAATCTTGTGTATGACCATGGAAAACTCAGTTATGCATTAACTCGCGGAAATGGTGTGACCGGCGAAGATGTCACACTCAATATAAAAACTATCGGATCAATACCCCATGAATTACAGGGCAAGAATATTCCTGACTTTATCGAGATTCGAGGAGAAGTTTTCTTTCCACTCAAATCCTTCGATGAACTTAATGAGACATTGGAAGAGTCAGGAAAACCGCGTTTTGCTAATCCGCGTAATGCTGCAGCTGGTTCATTACGACAGAAAGATCCACGCGTTACTGCTTCGCGACCATTGGATATGGTGGTCCATGGCATCGGAGCGATGTCTGGAATAGATTTTGAGTCACAGAGCGCTGCATACGAAGCGTTGAAATCATGGGGTTTACCAACCAGTTCCCGATATAAAGTCGTCGATAACCCAGCGAAGGTTCGTGAATTTATTGAGTATTACTTAAAACATCGCCATGATGTTGAACATGAAATTGATGGCATTGTCATTAAAGTCAATGAGCGAAGTGCACAAACTGCCTTAGGGTCAACCTCACGAGCTCCTAAATGGGCTATTGCATATAAATATCCACCTGAGGAAGTTAGGACGAAATTGCTTGACATTAAAGTCAGCGTAGGAAGAACAGGACGTGTTACACCTTTTGGATATATGGAACCGGTGCGAGTTGCAGGATCAACAATTACCAATGCAACGCTCCATAATTCACAGGAAGTGGAACGAAAAGGAATTTTAATCGGCGACACAGTCGTTATTCGCAAAGCAGGTGATGTCATCCCGGAAATTCTCGGACCAGTACTTGGTGAAAGAACTGGCAAGGAACGTGCATTTGTGATGCCAAAAAAATGTCCAGAATGCCAGACGCCATTACGCGCAATGTCAGAAGGTGATGTCGACATTCGTTGTCCCAATGCTCAAACCTGCCCTGCACAACTTCGTGAACGTTTGTATTACATTGGTTCGCGAGCAGCTCTTGATATAGAAATCCTTGGATATGAAGCAGCACAAGCTCTTCTGCAAGACAACATCATTACTGATGAATCGGATTTATTTACCCTTACAGAGGATGATCTTCGTCGCTCTCAATTCTTTCTTAAAAAAGATGGCTCACTCGGTGCGAATGCAGAAAAATTTCTTGCAGCACTTGACAATGCAAAATCAAGACCGCTTTGGCGAGTAATCGTTGCACTCTCAATCCGCCATGTTGGACCTACCGCTGCCCAAGCGCTCGCATCAAAATTCGGTTCACTTTCGGCTATTGCAACTGCAGATCGCGATCTACTCTCAAGCGTTGATGGCGTTGGCGAAGTCATTGCTGATTCAATTAAGGAATGGTTCTCTGAAAAATGGCATCGGACAATCGTGGCTCAATGGGAAAAAGCTGGTGTAGCGATGAAAGTACGAGAAGCCGAGCGGGCTCCTCAAACATTAGCGGGGTTATCGATCGTGGTTACCGGATCACTCCAGAACTATTCTCGCGACGAGATCGCTGAAGTAATCGCTCGACATGGCGGAAAATCGACATCATCGGTATCGAAAAAAACAGATTATGTTCTCGTTGGTGAAGAGCCGGGATCGAAATTGGCAAAAGCGCGCGACCTTGGCCTACGCATAATTGATGAAGGCCAGTTTCAGAGATTAGTTGCTGGTAATTCGTAATAAGTCGAAAACTCGCACAGAATCAAGGCCGCAGGTTAAGATATCGGTATGTCGAAATTTCTTATCTCACATTTTGCAAGTGAAACTGTTCGCGAACTACCAGCACCACCTATCTTCTTCGGAATTATGGCGTTTTCTGTCCTGACCTTGCTTTTATATCTTGTACTTCGAATTGACCGCGACTAAGGGAAAACGATTAAGAAATACGCATTGTTTGGTGGCACCTTCGATCCGATCCATCGTGGTCATCTTCATCTCGTTAGCGAATTAGTGAAACTCAATAGATTTGATGAGATCTGGGTGGTCCCGTCAGGTCAACCTCAATTGCGAGATGAACCAGGCGCAAAACCGAGTGATCGCATGGCGATGGTAGAGATTGCACTGGGTGAAGCGCCATCTGATATTGCTCGTCATGTCATCGTCAGTGATATTGATGTTGAACGAATTGGTCCTTCGTATGCCATTGACACGGTAGAAGAATTGATGGCAGAGAACCCTGGCGAATGGACATTTGTTATCGGAAGCGACAATGTCGGGACACTTCCACAGTGGCACCGATTTTCTGAATTAGCCGAGCGAGTGAACTTTCTCGTTATTCAACGTCCAGGCGCTACCGCCTCATTAATCGACGGTGTTCGAATGGAATCACTTGAAATCGATGCATTGGATATTTCTGCAACCGTGATACGTGAAGCGCTGGCTGAAGGAGTTTCGGTTGAAGAATTTATTACACCGGAAGTTGCAGAATATATCGACGAACATGGTTTATATGCCCGCAAATAAAGCAACTATTCGTCGGGCGAAAATTGCAGCAGCAGCCGCTGCGGAAAAACTTGGTAGCGATATTGTGGCCATTGATCTCAGTGACCAAATGGTCCTCTCGGAAATGTTTCTTATCATTTCTGGCCAGAATGAGAGAAATATTGAAGCGATAGCCGACGAAGTTGAACGTCAATTAGCACAGGAAGGCGAAAAGCCAATGCGACGAGAGCGTTCAGAACAATGGATTCTTCTTGATTATTCAGATCTTGTTGTGCATATTCAAACTCAGAATATTCGCCAGTATTACATGCTCGACCGACTATGGAATGACTGTCCAAGCATTGACATGGAAGTGAATACTGATCGATGAGCCCCACCAAAAAGCAACGGATAGTCATTTGGCGCCATGGTCAAACTGACTGGAATATTCTTAATCGATTCCAAGGGCATTCAGATATTCCACTCAATGACGTCGGTCGATATCAAGCAAAGCGATCTGCTGAAATATTAGCTGGATTTAAGCCAACAAAAATTATTTCGAGCGATTTAGAGCGCGCTCGATTTACTGCCCAAGCGCTTGCTGATCTTGTGAATTTACCAGTAGCCATCGATGCGGATTTGCGGGAAACCAATGGCGGAAAATGGGAAGGCAAGACTGGCGAAGAAAATCGGGCAGCGGACTTTGAAAAATTTACGAGTTGGATTAATGGAAACGACGAACCAGCAGGTGAATGTGGTGAACGTCGCTCAGATGTTGCTTCGCGATCACTTCGCGCAATTGAGCGGGCGCTTGAAGGTCACGAAGGAACACTCGTTGTTGTCACTCATGGTGGAACTGCGCGGTGTGTATTAGGAAAAATTCTGCAACTTCCAATTGAACATTGGGCAGTTGTTGGTGGATTGTCGAATGCCGCGTGGTCTGTTTTGGAACGCGGGATTCGACCACTTGATAGAAACAATTGGATTCTTGTGGAACATAATGCTGGTTCAATTCCGGAA
>CAZQWU010000033.1:0-14466 GCA_964597305.1 uncultured Bifidobacterium sp. | reverse complement strand
ATGCCATTTGAGTTTTTTCAGAATCCGGTTCGGATGTCATCGCCACCTCAGCCTCGCGCAATTTTTGAGCAGCGACGCGAATCTTTTCGGGCGATACGGAGACGAGTAACTCTCGAACAGTGGTTCTATCACGCACCGAACCAATGAACTGTCGCATCACGCCAACTCCGCCTGACATCGAAATTGCGCCAGCATCGGGTTGTAGATCGCCACAAATCATTTTTACAAGAGTAGTTTTGCCAGAACCATTAGGACCAATAAGCGCAGCTTTGGCGCCATCTCCCACTCGAAAACTTACATCGTTAAGAAGTACTCGCCCATCCGAAAGTGAAAATTCAATTCCGCTAACATCAATATGTCCCATCGTTTCAGTTATTCCGAAGGTTCAGTTCGAAGCGCAATTGTTTTCTCAGCCCTCGCCAATAACTCATGGTTACGGGGATATTCGACATCAACTAACGTTAATCCGCGAGCGGGAAAAACGAGCGATTCACTTACTCGCTTCTTCGCCTGCAGTAAGGTGGAGATCCACTCTGGTTCAAATCGACCTTCACCAACACAGACAACTGCACCCACGATATTTCGCACCATGGAGTAACAAAAGGCATCGGCAATAACATCGGCATAGAGCACGCCATCATTCTCACGTCGCCATGTGAAAACTTCGAGGTTTCGAATTGCGCTACGTTCTCCGCTGCCATTGGGTTTACAAAAAGTGGTGAAATCATGCTCACCCAGTAGCCGTTGGCTTGCGCTATTCATGCGATCGAGATCAAGTTTTCGGTACCACGTTGCTACATCGTGACGCCGAAGCGGTGGCACAATGCTTTGGTTATCAGCAATCTTGTAAACGTAATGGCGCCGAAGCGCTGAAAAACGGGCGTGAAAATTATTCGGTGCAATGCTCACTTCATGGATTCGAAGATCTTCGCCAACAATACGATTGATTCGATAACGAAAATTTGAGATGTCCCATGAATTGCCTTCGATATCTCGTTCGGGAATATCAACATGACAGACCGCGTGCGATGCATGAACTCCGGCATCGGTTCTTCCCGCAGTGATGGCCGTTACTGGACTTCTCGTTATCGCTTCGAGCGCAGATTCCATTTCGCCCTGAACTGTTCGACGATCTCGCTGACGCGCCCATCCAGAAAAATTCGTGCCATCGTAAGAGCAATCAATCCGTAAACGAATAAACCCACTCTCAGGGTTGAGAGTGGGTTCCATTCGAGAACTCGTCTGCCGTCGAAATCAATCAGGTGCGAGCGATTACTTCGCCGCAGCCTTTTTCGCTGCCTTCTTAGCAGGTGCCTTCTTAGCAGGGGCTTTCTTTGCAGGTGACTTCTTTGCTGCAGATTTAGTTACAGCTTCTGCTTCATCAACAGTTGCTTGTTTCGCAGTGACGCCATCCTTGAGAACTTCGATTACTGCCATTGGAGCGTTATCGCCCTTACGTGGACCCACTTTAGTAATGCGAGTGTAGCCACCGTTGCGCGCTTCAAATCGCGGCCCAATATCAGTGAAGAGAGTGTGCACAACGCTCTTGTTAGAAATTTGTGCTGACACAAGTCGACGTGATGCGAGATCACCTTTCTTTGCATGCGTAATAAGTTTTTCGGCAAGTGGACGTAACTTCTTCGCTTTCGCCTCAGTGGTCTTCACTTTTCCATGTTGGAAAAGTTGCTCTGCCAAGGTTCGTAGCAAGAGACGTTCGTGAGCAGGACCTGCTCCCAGACGTGGGCCGCGTGATGGTTTTGGCATCGTTACTCCTTAGGCTTGATCTGAATCGAGATCAACATCGATTCCATAGTTCTGATGCTTGGTTGGATCAAAGCCAACTGGTGAGTCCTTCAATTGCATTCCCATTGAATGCAATTTAGCTTTCACTTCGTCGATTGATTTAGAACCAAAATTTCGAATATCTAAGAGATCAGCTTCACTTCGTCCGATCAATTCACCAACTGTATGAATTCCTTCACGCTTGAGGCAGTTATAGGAACGAACAGTGAGATCGAGATCTTCAATCGGAAGTGCAAGATCAGCAGCAAGCGCAGCATCTTGGATGGATGGACCGAGGTCAATGCCTTCAGCTGAATAGTTCAATTCATGAGCAAGACCGAAGAGTTCTACCAACGTCTTACCCGCTGATGCCATGGCATCGCGTGGCGAGATAGAACGCTTTGTTTCTACATCAACGATTAAGCGATCGAAGTCGGTACGTTGTTCAACACGAGTTGCTTCAACTTTATACGTAACACGCAACACTGGTGAATATATGGAGTCAACGGGAATGCGACCGATCTCTGCGCCAACTTGTTTATTCTGAACGGCAGTTACGTATCCGCGACCGCGTTCGATTGTTAGCTCTATCTCAACGTTTGCTTTTCCATTGAGGGTTGCAATGTGAAGATCTGGGTTATGGACCTGTACCCCAGCAGGAACGCCAACATCAGCGCCAGTAACTTTGCCTTCACCGCTCTTGCGGATATAAGCAATGGTTGGCTCATCGTTATCAGATGAAAACACAAGGTTTTTGATGTTAAGCACGATCTCAGTGAGATCTTCTTTCACGCCTTCAAGAGTGCTGAACTCGTGAAGTGCTCCATTTACTCGGATGCTGGTAACAGCTGCTCCAGGAATAGATGAGAGCAAGGTACGGCGGAGTGAATTTCCAAGGGTGTAACCAAAGCCTGGTTCTAACGGTTCGATCACAAATCGTGAACGGCTCTCGTTTACTACTTCCTCTGAAAGTACTGGACGTTGTGCAATGAGCACTGGCTTCCTCCATAGGTCTGGGACATCCGCTATTTGATGTCCTTCTCTTTACTGATATTAAGTTTTTTCGGTGCCTTTTACGGCGTTAAACCAAAGAATTACTTGGAATAAAGTTCAACAATCAACTGCTCTTGAACTTGAGTATCAATCACTGCACGGTTTGGTTGACCGTGAATGATGATCCGCATTGCTGATGGGACCACTTCCATCCATGATGGAACTGATTTCTCACCAAACTCGGCGCTCGCCACAATAAATGGCGTCAAGTCTTGCGATTTTTGTTGTACTTCAACCAAATCAAAAGTGGAAACTCGGTACGAGGGAATGTCGACCTTCTTTCCATTGACGAGGATGTGACCGTGTCGAACGATCTGGCGCGCCATATCTCGGCTCTTGGCAAAACCGGCGCGATAGATCACGTTATCGAGTCGTGTCTCAAGAAGAATCAAAAGGTTCTCACCAGTTTTTCCAGCAAGTCTGCTCGCCTCTTCATAATAATTTCGGAACTGTCGTTCAAGTACACCGTAAATACGTGCGCACTTTTGCTTTTCGCGCATCTGTAAGAGGTATTCACTCTCTTTTGCGCGACCACGACCATGTTGTCCCGGTGGGAATGGACGTGACTCAATGGGACACTTTGGACCATCGCACTTTGAGCCCTTGAGGAAGAGCTTCACTTTTTCGCGACGGCAACGTTTGCAGTCTGCTCCTGAATAACGAGCCATGTTTTCTCTTCCTTTCCTTAAACTCGACGTGGTTTCGGTGGGCGGCAACCGTTATGTGCCATTGGAGTGACATCAGAAATCGCTCCAACTTCCAAACCAGCTGCTTGCAATGAACGGATTGCAGTTTCGCGACCTGAGCCAGGGCCCTTCACGAAAACATCTACTTTTTTCAAGCCATGCTCTTGTGCTTTACGTGCAGCAGCTTCGGCAGCTAGTTGCGCAGCAAATGGCGTTGATTTCTTCGATCCTTTAAAGCCAATCTGACCTGATGAAGACCAGGAGATCACGGCACCAGTTGGATCGGTGATGGAAATAATGGTGTTGTTAAAGGTGCTCTTGATATAGGCGTGACCAAAGGCGATGTTCTTCTTCTCTTTCTTTCTGGTCTTCACCTTGCCTTTAGCGGGTGTGGTTGCAGCAGTCTTTGCTTTAGGGGCGGCCATTACTTGGTCTCCTTCTTCTTACCTGCGATTGCAACACGTGGACCTTTTCGAGTACGCGCATTGGTATGTGTTCGTTGTCCGCGAACAGGCAAACCCTTGCGGTGACGAATTCCTTGGTAGCACTGAATTTCAACTTTGCGACGAATATCGCCAGCAATTTCTCGACGGAGATCACCTTCGATTTTGTAATTTGCTTCGATATATTCACGAAGCTTGATGAGATCTGGTTCTTGCAAATCTTTTACGCGAATATCTCCGGATACGCCAGTCGCTGCAAGTGTTGCATGCGCACGAGTTTGGCCAATACCGAAAATGTATTGAAGCGCGACCTCAAGCCGTTTTTCACGCGGCAGGTCGACGCCAACTAGACGGGCCATTACTTACCTTTTTCCATTATCCGAAGGTCCTCCGCAACACTCCCCGTGAGGGCTCCCGCCTTCGGGCAAGAGGTCTGATTTCTCAGTTGTGTCACGCGTTCTCTTATTAAGTTTTTAACTTTACTTACCCTTGTCGTTGCTTGTGACGAAGATTGTCGCAAATAACCATTACGCGACCATTACGACGTACAACTTTGCACTTATCGCAGATCTTCTTCACGCTTGGTTTAACCTTCACAACATCCTCGCTTTACTTGTAACGATAGATAATTCGCCCTCTGGTTAAGTCATACGGACTCAGTTCTACAATCACACGATCTGCCGGAAGAATGCGAATGTAGTTCTGTCGCATCTTTCCGCTGATGTGCGCTAGTACAACGTGTCCATTTGTCAGCTCAACACGAAACATTGCGTTCGGTAGTGCTTCAGCAACAGTGCCTTCGATTTCGATGGCGCCGTCTTTTTTAGCCAAGCTTCTCCCTACACAATCCTCAACATCTGATTTCTCATTTGTCGAAATTTCATTGATGAGCCCATTTGGGCAGAGGACGATTTTATGTCAGGGCTCCCAATAAGGGAAATCCGTGCGGGGGTAGCGAACGATTGGGCCTTTATTCGGCGATGATTTGGACCGGTGAGCCCAGATCAAGCAATCCCATGTACTCCTGGCCAATTAAGGCGGCTGGCCGTGCCGTCATACTGGCGATTGCACGATCACGGGAAATTCCCATGGCACGCAATTGTGTAAGTGAATTTCCGAGAACTTCAACGCCACCGGCAATCACACCATCACTACGCATTGCAACACCCTCTCGAACATCGATAGTAAATGTGCCAAACGGAAATTCACCATTTCCTAATCCTGCTGGAGCAACCGCATCATTAGTAACAATAAATCGATCTGCACAGTGGCTCACAGTTGTGGCAATCACTTCCGGTGCAAGATGCACCGAGTCAACAATAATTTGTATTGCGACATCATCGCGTTCTAAAGCAACTCCTACTAACCCTGGATCGCGTGATGTCATCGCTGGCATCGCATTCCATAAGTGAGTAACAGTCCGTGCGCCTGCATCAAATCCGGCATGCGCTTGCGCAGCATTTGCGTTGGAATGTCCTAATGACACCACGATGCCCATGCTCGACAAATAGGAAATGAGTTCTAACGCACCAGGTAGTTCTGGTGCAATGGTCACCATTGTTACTGACCCAGCACGTAAATACTCACCCATCACGCTTTGATCGGGATCACGAAAGTATTCCAATGGATGCACTCCGGGTTTCTCCCGAGAGATAAATGGTCCTTCGAGATGAATTCCAAGGATTTTTGCTTCACCAGGTTCATGTTCACGTTTTGCTGATTCAATAAGCGACATTGCCGCTAATGTTTGATGGAGAGGCCCGGTAATTAACGTGGGTAAATAACCTACAACGCCGTAGCGATAGAGCGAGCGTGAAATTTTTTTAATATCCAAAACCGATTGTGCAGACAAGAGATCGACACCACCATGGCCATTGACTTGGAGATCAATAAAACCTGGGATTGCGATACCAGAACTTCCTTTTTTCTCACCATATGAGGTGAGAAGTGAATTTTCGACAGTTATGCCACCGGCAATCCACGATTGATTTATCAGAGCTTGCGAAGTGGCAAATTCACCTTTTTCCAGCAACATTATTTAGTTTTTGTCACTTTAGAAAGACCAAGTGGTGCATCAGGGTTCAGACCATTTTTTATTGCGAGTGCAAGCGCAAATTGTTGCAAGATAATGCTGTCAGCGATAACAGCGAGTTTCTCTGGAAGTTCACTTCCACCCAATGAAATTTCACCAGGGATGGGTTGAGCACCTGCTCCGATCCAATAGATAAATGGCGTGATCTCTCGAATTCGCGTTACCGAGGCAGACATGGCCTCGTGGGCAACGCCAGCTGGCGCTAAGAAAATAACGCGCGAACTCGAATTGAGCGATGAGATGGGGCCGTGAAGATAATCAGCGCTTGAGAATGATGAAACAGGTGCCTTTAACGTCTCTTTGATTTTGAGCGCTGCTTCATGGGCATTGCAGTAGGCAAAACCTCGTCCCAATGTGGTCACGCCAGGATGATGATCAAAACCATCTGCGATCATCGACACTCGAGACATGTTATTGACTGCTTTTCCTGCCTCACGAATAAGTGCAGCGAAGTCGATAGTGGTTTTCTGCCATGCAGAAACAACCATAAGCGCTAACAGCAGTTGCGCTGAGTAACTTTTTGTTGCTGCTACTGCTTTCTCTTCACCCGCCTGTAAATAAAGATGAAGATCTGAGCTCTTGGCAAGTGGGCTTTCCGAATCATTGGTCAGCGCCAATACTTTTGCTCCGCCCGCCTTTGCGGCAAGAGAATATGCAACTAAATCTGGTGATTGCCCGCTCTGGCTTAATGCAATAACAAGACAATTCTTGAATCGAAGTTTCGCTCCGTAAATCGTGACTACTGATGGCGATGCCAATCCCACTGGAATACCCACCATGGTTTCGATTAAATACTTCAGATACAGCGCTGCATTATCAGACGTGCCACGCGCTACCAAGATGACCGAATCACAATGTTCGAATGAGAATTGATTAAGGCGTTCGACATACTCCGCCCAGTGGTCTGCTAACCGGGAAAAAACACTGGGAATTTCTTCTATTTCGGCTCGCATTAACGAACCAGGTGTAGTCATATGCGAATTTTCGCATATTAACGATGAAAGCCGAAACTCGTTGAAATTATGTGAGGAGCGCAGAAATCTCTACGCCAAGCTCTGAAAGTTTGGCTTTGCCGCCATCAAAAGCCGTTAATACAAATGGCTTTTCATCTGGCAATATCGCAAAAGTATTCTCAAAATGTGCACCACGAGACTTGTCTGTTGTGACTACCGTCCAATCATCCGCAAGAACTTTGGTCTTTTCGCTACCACGGGTAATCATCGGTTCAATCGCAAGCGCCATACCAACAACAATTTCTGGACCTTGGCCAGCTTTTCCATAATTGAGAACATGCGGTTCCATATGCATCTGTGTGCCAATTCCATGACCGCCGTATTCCCGAAGAATTCCGTATTTGCCTTGTGACGTGATGTATTTTTCAATCGCATGCGAAATATCGGTAAGCCGACCACCATTTTTTCCGGCAGCAATTCCGTGCCACATCGACTGTTCGCATGTATCAAGCATTTTTTGATCCACTGAGTCGATGGGATCTACAACAAGAGAGAGCGCTGCATCGCCATGCCATCCATCGATGATTGCGCCGCAATCTACCGAGACAATATCGCCCGGCATAATCATGCGATCACCAGGAATTCCATGAACAATCTCGTCATTGATCGAGACACAAATTGTTGCAGGGTATCCGTGATAACCCTTGAAGTTAGAAGTCCCACCGCCGCGTCGAATATTGGCTTCGGCAATCGCATCAAGTGCACTGGTTGTTATTCCCGCTTTGATGTTCTCGCGGACCAGTTCGAGGGTTTCTCGAACCAATAATCCGGCGCGCCGCATAGTTCTCAGTTGTTCTAACGTTTTAATCTGAATTGCCATAGCGTTACTTTGATAGCGCAGAAATAGCTAAGTGACCAACGCTCTCAACGCTTCCAAGCGCAGAGATTGTTCGAAGTAAACCTGCATTGTTATAGAAACCAATAATAGGTGCGGTTTGTTCTGCGTAAACATCGAGTCGATGGCGAATAACGTCTTCTTTATCGTCATTGCGTTGAATTAATGTGCCACCACAGGCATCACAGCTTCCTCTATCGGAAGGAAAAATTTTTCCGCATTCGGTACAGGTACGTCGACCGGAGAGTCGTTTAATAATTTCCGCATTATCAAGCGTCATTTCCAGAACAGCATCAAGTGGCGTTCCGAGATTTACTAAGACACTATTCAAAAATTCTGCTTGAGCGGTTGTTCGTGGATATCCATCGAGTAAGAAACCTGACGCCACATCGCTATGGGTAAGTCGATCAGCAACCATTTCATTGGTAACTGAGTCTGGAACAAGTTCGCCTTTATCCATATAACTTTTCGCTTGGATTCCAAGTGGCGTGCCATTTTTCAAATTCATGCGAAAAATGTCGCCGGTAGATATATGTGGAATACCAAAATGTGCTGCGAGTTGTACCGCTTGCGTTCCTTTACCAGCACCTGGTGGTCCAACCAGGATAAATCGCATTAGCGCAAGAACCCCTCATACGAGCGTTGCTGCAATTGGCTCTCAATCTGTTTAGCGGTATCAAGACCAACACCGACGATAATCAAGATTGCAGTTCCACCAAAGGGGAATTTCTGTGAGGCGCCAAAGAGCACCAACGCAATGATCGGAATTACCGCAACGAAAGCGAGGTAGAGCGAACCTGGCGCTGTGATACGCGATAGAACATATTGGAGATATTCCGATGTTGGTTTTCCAGCACGAATACCTGGAATAAAACCGCCATATCGCTTCATATTGTCGGCCACTTCATCAGGATTGAATGTAATGGCAACGTAGAAGTAGGTGAAGAAAATAATCAAGATGGCGTAAGCAGCGATGTAGAGCGGATGATCACCACGAACAAAGTTTCGTGAGATCCATACGGCCCAACCTGCAGTGCTGTTTGAGAAATTCACAATTAACGTTGGAATGTAGAGCAACGATGATGCGAAGATAACAGGAATAACACCTGATTGATTAACTTTGATCGGAATATAGGTACTGGTTCCACCATATTCACGTCGACCAATTTGTCGCTTTGCATATTGAACCGGAATTCGTCGCTGGGCTTGCTCAACAAAAACGACCATGCCGATAATGACAATTCCGAGCGCTAAAACAAAGAGGAATGTCGGCCACCCTTTTGCCAACTTAATACTCCAAATTTGACCGGGGAAACCAGCAGCGATTGAGGTAAAAATGAGAATAGACATACCGTTACCAACGCCACGATCAGTGATCAATTCACCAAGCCACATAATGACAGCAGTACCTGCAGTCATCACGAAGATCATCGTGATAATGATCTGCCATGATGTGTCGGGAATAATTGCTTCATTACATCCGCTGATCAAACGACCAGGAGTACGCGCAACTGCTATTAATCCGGTTGTTTGAAGAACACCGAGACCAATTGTGAGATAGCGGGTATATTGCGTAAGTTTTGCTGTTCCTGACTGACCTTCTTGTTTCAACGCTTCAAATCTCGGAATCACCACTGTTAATAATTGAATGATGATGGACGAGGTGATGTAGGGCATGATGCCGAGCGCAAATACGCTGAGCTGTAAGAGCGCGCCACCCGAGAACAAGTTGATAAGTCCAAACAAACCACCTGATTGAGCTTGATTGAGACACGTTTTTACCGCTTTATAGGACACTCCTGGCGTAGGAATAATCGAACCAAAGCGGAACAACGCCATGATTGCCATCGTGAAGAAAATCTTTCGACGAAGATCTGGCGTCTTAAATGCCTTAGCGAATGCTTGTAGCAATTTAGAGTTCCTTAATTGATCCACCCGCAGCAGAAATCTTTTCTGATGCAGAGCTTGAGAATGCATGGGCAGTCACTGTGACTTTGACGGAGATATCGCCGTTACCAAGAACTTTAACTGGATAACCCTTACGGGCTGCGCCAACTTTGACTAAATCTTCGACCGAAATATCGCCACCTTTAGGAAAGAGCGCATTAATTGTCGAAACATTCACAGCTTGGTATTCGATACGTGCTGGATTTTTAAAGCCACGCAATTTCGGTAAACGTTGAACGAGCGGCATCTGACCACCTTCGAAACCAGCGCGAACTGTATTTCGAGCGTGTGTTCCTTTACCGCCACGGCCAGCAGTTTTACCTTTTGAACCTTCACCGCGACCTTTGCGAGTCTTTGCTCGCTTTGATCCCGGTGCGGGACGAAGATGATGAACTTTCAGCACCATATTTATTCGACCTCCTCAACTTTAATGAGGTGGCGAACTGCATAGACCATTCCCCGAATTTCTGGTCGGTCTTCTTTCACCACAACATCACCAATACGTTTCAAACCAAGCGAACGAAGCGTGTCGCGTTGATCTGGCGAATTTCCTACTTTAGAACGAAGTTGCGTCACTTTCAGTCGTGGCATTATGCGCCTACTTTCGAAGCGTCAACTCGGTTCTCATTGGGTGTATTCACTGCGCGAGCGATTGCAGCAGGCGCAACATTTTCCAATGGCAGACCGCGGCGCGCAGCAATTTTTGTTGGGTGTTCCAACATTTTAAGCGCAGTAGCAGTTGCGTGAACCATATTGATCGGATTATTTGAACCAAGTGACTTGGTCAAAACGTCAGAGATTCCGGCGCATTCAAGAACTGCACGAACCGGACCACCTGCGATAACTCCTGTACCAGGAGCAGCAGGACGAAGGAGAACAACGCCAGCAGCCATTTCACCTTGAACTGGATGTGGAATTGTCGAACCAAGTCGTGGAACTTTGAAGAAAGATTTCTTCGCTTCTTCAACAGCTTTTGCTATTGCTTGTGGAACTTCTTTTGCTTTTCCATAACCAACGCCAACTGTGCCATTGCCATCGCCCACTACGACGAGTGCAGTGAAGGAGAAGCGACGACCACCTTGGACAACTTTTGCTACGCGATTAATGAAAACCACGCGCTCCATATAGGGGCTCTTATCAGCGCGATCCTCACGGCGTTCACGCTTATCGCGACGATCTGGCTTTGCAGCGTTATCGCGTTCTGTTTTTTCGGCTGGTGTCATTAGAAGTCCAATCCATTCTCACGAGCGCCATCTGCTAAAGCAGCAACTCGACCGGTGTAGCGATTGCCACCACGATCAAAAACCACTGCTTTAATTCCTTTAGCTTTTGCACGATCTGCAACAAGTTGTCCGACAGTGCGAGCTTTCTTCGTTTTATCTGCAGATGCAGCGCGAAGATCAGCTTCCATTGTTGAAGCTGAAGCAAGGGTGTGACCCTTGGAATCATCAACGATCTGGGCAACAAGATGGCGCGCAGAACGTGTTACAACAAGACGTGGTCGTTCGGTCGTACCGACAACCTTCTTGCGTACGCGGAAATGACGGCGAGCGCGAGCCGTTGAGGTCGAGCCCTTCACAATTTTCTTAGCGATATTCATTATTTCTTACCCGTCTTTCCTGCTTTACGACGAATGCGTTGACCTTCCAAATGTAAACCTTTGCCTTTATAGGGATCAGATTTACGAAGTTTCTGGATCTTCGCAGCAGTCTCGCCCACGAGTTGTTTATCTACACCAGAGATGGTGAATTCTGTTGGCGATTCAACGTTGAAAGTAATTCCTGCTGGTGCAGGGAAGAGAATGGGATGGCTGTAACCAAGTGCAAACTCAAGATCTTTACCTTTGTTTGCAACGCGATAGCCAACGCCTGTGATCACAATTTTCTTGGTGTAACCACTGGTAACACCAATGAACATATTAGAAATCAAGGTACGTGATAGCCCGTGGAGTGAACGAGATGATCGCTCATCATCAGGGCGAGAAAGAACAAGAGTGTCAGCTTCTTGCTTCACAGTTATTGGTGCAGCAACGGTGAGTTCGAGCGATCCTTTCGGACCCTTCACCGCAACATGTGCGCCTTCGACTTTCACTTCGACTCCCTTAGGAACCGTAAGTGGCATACGACCGATACGTGACATGTGATCACCATACGTAGGCGAGAACTTCTCCGCCTACGCCTTGCTTATTGGCTTGCTTATCTGTGAGCAAACCTTGGGAAGTAGAAATAATGGCAACGCCAAGTCCACCAAGAACTTTTGGTAGACCAGTTGATTTTGCGTATACACGAAGACCTGGCTTACTCACGCGACGAAGTCCAGCAATTGAACGTTCGCGATTTGAGCCATACTTCAAATCAATAACAAGGTTCTTACCAAATCCATGTGGATTGTTTTCTACCTTGTATCCGGAGATAAATCCTTCTTGCTGAAGGATCGCTGCAATGCGCACTTTGACCGATGAAGATGGCATGGAAACCGCTTCATGGTACGCAGTGTTTGCATTGCGCAGACGACTTAACATGTCTGCGATCGGGTCTGTCATTGTCATACGTGGCCTTTGGCCTTTCTTGAGCCGGTTTCCTTTCGGACCTTTCTCATAGTTGTCCTGGTCTCATAGTTGTTCTGGTCTCATAGTTGTTCTGATAATTACCAAGATGCCTTGGTGATTCCTGGAAGTTCTCCACGGTGTGCCATGGTGCGGAAGCAGATTCGGCAGATGCCAAATTTCTGATAGACAGCGTGAGGGCGACCGCAACGCTGGCAACGGGTATATCCGCGAACCTTAAACTTTGGTTTGCGGCTTGCTTTCACTTTCAGTGATGTCTTTGCCATTGTTTATCTCCCGATTAATCCTTGAATGGGAATCCGAGCGCGCGCAATAACGCACGTCCTTCATCATCATTCTTCGCTGTTGTCACGATGGTGATATCCATACCGCGAACTCGATCCAATTTATCTTGTTCGATTTCTGGGAAAACTACCTGTTCGGTAATGCCGAATGTGTAATTTCCTTGACCATCAAATTGCTTAGGTGAAAGACCACGGAAGTCGCGAATACGTGGCAATGAGATCGAGAGGAGTCGATCCATAAATTCCCACATGCGATCGCCACGAAGTGTGACGTGCGCACCAATTGGCATTCCTTCACGGAGCTTGAAGTTTGCGATGGATTTACGAGCCTTTGTCACCAATGGTTTTTGACCAGTGATTGTTTGAAGATCTCGTATTGCACCTTCAATAAGTTTGGAATCTTTAGCAGCTTCACCTACACCCATGTTGATCACTACTTTTGTCAACGTGGGAATCTGCATAGAGTTCTTATAGCCAAATTCACTTTTTAACGCTGGAGCGATTGACTCGCGGTAGCGTCCTTTGAGACGTGGCAAGGTAGCAGTCGACATTAGATGTCCTTTCCAGAACGACGAGAAATTCGCACATTCTTTCCATCTTCGTCTTTGCGAGATCCGATACGAGTTGCAGCGCCATCGTCATCAACCAACATCACATTGGAGTATGCGATCGGAGCTTCAACAGTAAGAATTCCGCCAACTTTGACGCCACGTTCTGATTGCGTCTCTTTGGTGTGCTTCTTCACTCGATTAACACCTTCAACGATCAGTCGTGCAGTACGTGTATCAACAGCGAGAACTTTTCCTGTTATGCCTTTATCTTTTCCGGCAATGACAAGAACAGTGTCACCTTTCTTAATACGCATTACAACACCTCCGGTGCCAACGAAATGATTTTCATAAATCGTTTATCTCGGAGTTCGCGAGCAACCGGTCCGAAGATACGTGTTCCACGTGGTTCGTTATCTTCTTTAATAATTACCGCGGCATTCTCATCGAACTTAATATAGGAACCATCAGGGCGACGATTTTCTTTAACAGTGCGAACGATGACAGCCTTGACGACTTCACCCTTCTTCACTTGGCCACCAGGAATTGCATCTTTAACAGAGCACACAATGATGTCGCCGATACCTGCGTAACGACGCTTTGTGCCTCCGAGAACGCGGATGCAGAGAAGCTCACGAGCTCCTGTGTTATCGGCAACGCGTAAGCGAGACTCTTGTTGAATCATGTCGATTACTTCGCTTTCTCGATGATCTCAACTACGCGCCAGCGCTTTGTTGCTGACAGTGGTCGAGTTTCCATAATGAGTACGCGATCGCCAAGGCCAGCTGAATTGTTTTCATCATGAGCCTTGTACTTCTTCGCTTTTGTAATAACTTTTGAATAGAGGCCATGCGCTGCACGATCTTCTACTTTAACAACGACAGTTTTATTCATCTTGTCGCTAATCACGATACCTTCGCGAGTTTTACGGAATGTACGCGCTTCGGTCATGCTGCACCTCCGATACCAAGTTCACGTTCACGCAAAATGGTGTAGATGCGTGCAATCTCTTTACGCACTGCCGTTAAACGACCATGGCTTTCAAGTTGGCCAGTCGCAGCTTGGAAACGAAGATTGAATAACTCTTCTTTCGATTCCTTGAGCTTTGTCTGTAACTCTTCGGTACCTAATTGGCGTAACTCTTCTGCTGAAATCATCGCCATGTTTATGCCTCCTCGCGACGTACAACGCGGCACTTGACCGGTAATTTGTGCATA